>CAZKDV010000001.1:0-12481 GCA_964551645.1 uncultured Bacteroidales bacterium
ACTTTTGTATTTTGAAAAATATTTTTTGCTTTATAAAAATCCATAACTTTTCTATAAATCTCCTCAGCTTCTTCCATTCTACCCTGCCCATCATAGCCACAAGCCAAAAAACCGAGTGAAGGTTCAATAATATGAACTCCTCTTTTTTTCAAAGTTTCTATATTTGCTTGTGTTGCTTGATTGTTATACATTTTTGTATTCATAGCAGGAGCTATAAACACCTTTTTATCAAAAGATAGAAATGTTGTTGAAAGTGCATCATCTGCAATGCCAGAGGCGAACTTACCAATAGTATTTGCTGTTGCAGGAGCAACAATCATGCAATCAGCCTCATCAGTTATTGAAATATGTCCGGTAGAGTAATTTTCCCTATTTTCAAAAACATCTGAATAAATTGAATTTTCACTCAAAGTTTCAACTGTTAATTTAGTAACAAATTGAAGAGCGTTCTGTGTTGCCACCACTTTCACTCCGATGCCATTCTTTTTGAATAATCTAATTAATAAAAGTGTTTTATAAGCAGCAATTCCTCCACTTATTCCAATAATGATGTTTTTGGGTAAAGACATACCAAAATTTTATCTATAATATTTTGTCATCAATTTCCAATTCTGGATCTTCAAAAAATAACTTATCATTCAACAATTCATAAATTGCTAATAAACTTGGTTTTGGAATAGCTTCGTATATCTTAGCCATTTCAATTTGTTCTCTATTTTCAAAAATTTCTTCAAGAGGATCTACGCTTGTCCCAAACTCTTTCATTTTTTCATGAATCTCTTCTTTCAATGAAGAAGTTATTTGATTGGCTCTTTTTGATAAAACAACAATAGTTTTATAAATATTTTGTGTTTCTTTATCAAATTGATCAAAATCTCTTGTAATTGCTTCTTGACTTGTTTTTATTCTTTTGAAATCCATAATTTATATTTTAGTTATTAGTTATTAATTTATCTATTTGCTTGACCGCATTATTATACATTATTTTAGCCTCGTTTTTATATTTTGAATCAGGATAATCTATAATAAATTGCTGATAAGATTCTTTCACTTGCGAAAATCTTTCAATTTGCTTTGACCATACGCTTTTAGAAGCGTAAAGATACCATGACTTTATAATAAAAAATCGAGATTCTTCGGTATATTGTGTTCCCGGAAAATCTTTTATTACATTATTAAATGCAACTACTGCTGCTCTATATTCTTGCAGATGAAAAAATAACTTTGCATTTTCAAACAATTTAAGTTCAAGTTTTGCTCTCATTTCATCAATAACAGCATTTGCCTGAGAAATCTTATCCGAATGTGGATATTTATTTATAAATCCTTGCATTTCTGTTATAGCCTGCTTTGTATTTGTCTGGTCGAGATTGAAGTCAGGTGAGTTTAAGTATTTACAAAAAGCACTCATAAACAGTGCTTCTTCGGCATATTGGCTATTTGGAAGCGTTTTTTGTAAATTGCTAAAATGATATGAAGCGGCTAAATATTCTTTCATGTGATAATGAGAATAAGCATAATAATAATAAATTTTTTCTGCTTCTAATGAACCTCTGTAAGTTGCCAAAACACTTTCTAACAATTGCATTGTTCGGTAATAATCCTCGTTCTCATAAAATTCAAGCGCCCTTTGAAGTTTTAATTCAGGATTATCACTTTTCAAAAGTTTATTATAGTTTTCTTTACAAGAAACAAGCAAAAACGCACTTACAAAAATCAAAAAATATCGCTGCATATATCTATTAATAAATAGCTTACAATTTTAACAATTTAACATATTGAACTATTGAAAACGTAATTATCTGAAAGATATTGTTTTATTAATATTATTCAGGCTTATATTCTAATGCTCTAATGTCGCCTTTCAAATATGCAATTACATTATCCGCAAGTGCCTGCATTTCGTCTTGCCCTGGATATACAAACACCGGAGCAATAAAACCAACCCTTTCAATAATCCATTCAATAAACATTTTATCATACGCAATACCACCAGTTAAAAGAATTGCATCAACTTTGCCTTTCAAAACAGTAGCACATGCTCCAACTTCTTTGCTTATTTGATATGCCATTGCTTCATAAATAAGTCGAGCTTTTTCATCTCCATCTTTAACTTTTTGTTCAACTTCACAAGCATCATTTGTCCCAATATATGCAGACAGACCGCCTTTGCCTGTAATCATTTTTTTAACTTCTTGATGTGTGTATTTTCCATTAAAACATAATTCGGCTAATGATCTTGACGGCAAACTTCCACTTCTTTCTGGTGAAAAAGGACCGTCTCCATTAAGAGCATTGTTAACATCAACAACTTTGCCTTTTTCGTGAGTACCAATTGAAATGCCTCCACCAAGATGCACCACAATAAGATTTAAGTCTTCATAAACTTTATTCACATCTTTTGCATAACGGCGTGCAATTGCTTTTTGATTTAAAGCATGGAAAATTGATACTCTTTCTATTTCGGGGTGTCCTGAAATTCTTGCAATTGGCTCTAATTCATCAACAACAACTGGGTCCACAATGAAAGCTTTAATTTCTCCAGATAAATCTTTGGCAATATCACTAGCAATCAAACAACCTAAATTACTTGCATGTTCACCTAAAGAGCTATTTTTTACATCGTGCAACATTCTTTCATTTATTTCATACAATCCTGACGGAATAGGCTTTACGAGTCCACCACGACCAATAATAGCGACAATATCATTCAAATCAACTCGCTCTGCTTGAAGTATATCAAGTATTACTTTTTTTCGAAACTCATATTGATCTGAGATTTTCTCAAACAATGCTAATTCAGATGTTGAATGCTTTATAGTCGTTTGGAAATTTCTTTCGTTTTTAAGATCAACTACTGCTATTTTTGTAGAAGTTGAACCCGGATTTATTACAAGAATTAATGTTTGCTTCATCTACTTTATTATTTTTATTTAGCTACCAATGCTGCTAATGCTATTGAGTATGTCTTAGTTAATGAACTATCTCCTCTTGAAGACAATACTGCTGGGCATTTTGCACCAACAACAAGTGCAGCTAATTCTGCATTCATTAATTTAGTACATGCCTTGTAAAATGCGTTTCCTGCTTCAATACTTGGAAAAACAAGACAATCAGCTTCGCCTTGTACTGAACTTTTAAGTTTCTTTATTTCAACGCTTTCTTTGTCAACAGCAACATCTATGGCTAATGGACCGTCAACATCAGCACCCCTAATTTGCCCTCTTTCAGCCATTTTTGAAATAATTGCAGCATCAACGCATGATTGCATTCCTGGCGACATTTGTTCAGTTGCAGCTACTAAAGCTACTTTTGGTCTCTCAATTCCTAAAGCATGAGCCACTTGTATAACATAATTAGTCATAGCAACTTTTTGATTTAAGTCAGGAGCAGGCAAAACAGCAACATCAGTAGTAATAAGCAATTTATGATAAGAAGGGACTTCTAATACTGCAACATGACTTAGCACGGCTTTTGGCGGTAGCAATCCATATTCTTTATTTAATATTGCTCTCATATATTTATCTGTGCTAACTAAACCCTTCATCAAAATATCACCTTTACCTTCATGAATTAATTTAACAGCAAGACTTGCAGCCTTTTGCTCATCTGGTTCATGAATTATTTCAAAACGACTTGCGTCAATGTTTTCTGCTTCACATACTTGCTTTATCACTTGCTCGTCCCCGACCAAAACGCCATCTATAATACCTAAATTTACTGCATTATTAACAGCTTCAATAGTGTGTGAATCATTTGCGTAAGCTGCTACAAGTTTTTTCTTTGGTTTGCTTTTTACAGCATCAACAATCTGTTGAAGTTTTGTTATCATCATAAATATAATATTTAAAAAGTTTTTGCAAAATTAGTTTTTTTTCTGATTGTGCTTAATGATTTGTGTATTAATTTTTTAATTTGCTCATATTATTCTTATCTAAGAAAAGAAAATTTTAGCAAGATTATGTACTCTTACGCTTACAAATACAAGATATCACTTAGAAGTTATCTTATCAAAGTTATTATACCAACTTTTTCGGTTTTTCTATTATTTGTATATGTAGCTCTTAGGTAGTAAGTATAGGTTCCAGGGTC
This sequence comes from uncultured Bacteroidales bacterium, assembly GCA_964551645.1. Taxonomy (GTDB): domain Bacteria; phylum Bacteroidota; class Bacteroidia; order Bacteroidales; family DTU049; genus CAZKDV01. The sequence continues at coordinate 4,093 of CAZKDV010000001.1, forward strand.
ACAATAATTTCCATTTATTTTTCCGTCCCAAGCATCGCTAAGTTCAGTTGTTGTAAAAACTTGATTTCCCCATCTGTTAAAAATAGTAAATTCCATAGTTTTAATGCTATGTCCACGAATAATCAATAAATCGTTGATGCCATCATTGTTTGGAGAAAAACTACTTGGAATAAATACATCAGGCGGATTACATTCTGTTTTACCCGGACGAATAACTACACTCCCAGTATCTGAGCACAAATTTGTATCAGTAATAATAAAGCTATATTTACCAGGAGCTAAACTATTGAAAGTAAAATCAGTTTCTCCTGTATTCCATAAAATTGTATATAAATCAGATTCATACATAATAGTTATAGTTCCGTCATGAGCTGGACGACAAGACTCATCGGTATGTGTTATTGTATATTGTGGTTTTGGCTTAACGGTTATGTACATTGTTTTGGTTTCTGTGCCAGACCCTCCTTTGTTTGTAGCGATTAGTGTTACAGAATAAACACCTTGATAATGATAAGTTACTATAGGATTTTGCTCAGTTGAATTGACAGGTGAACCTCCTTCAAATATCCATGACCATTCTATTGGCTCATTTGTTGATAAATCAGTAAATGATATTGCTTCATCTTCGCAAATTTCAACTTCATTAGCCTCAAAATCTGCTTCCGGAGCCATTGCTCCCTCAAATATTGCAATATCAAATGTACATAAATTGAAACAAGAATTACTATCCGTATATTCATAAGTTATAGTATATGTCCCTTCTGGTAAATTAGGATCAAACATATTTCCAGTTACTCCTATACCTGAATATGTGCCTCCACTTGGAGTAACTTCTAATTCAAATTCTGGCGATTGCATAGGAACCAACATATCATCAGGGCAATTTAAAACTGGCAAAGGATAAACATCAAGTGTAACATCAATTGGATCGGTAGAATTACAATCTCCTAAAAATACAAGATAGTATGTTGTTGTAGCACTTGGAGAAGCTATTGTTAAGCTATCTCCTTTTCCAACGCTATTAGTCAATCCCTGATCGTCATACCACATGGCACTGGCTCCAATACCTAATAAACCTCCATCGTATGTAAGAGTAATGTCTGATTCTGCTCCCGAACAGAAATTGTCAGGAGATACCATAGCTGAAGTTGGAGCAAATGAATTACTCTGAATAACAAGAGTATTTGATTTGCCATCGCATGAGGTTTGAGAATTAACGACAATATAAATCTCATCTCCTGAAGTTAAATCATCTAAAGTCAATACAGAATCATTGCCCACAGGATTTCCATTCAAATACCACTGATAATTGTAGGGAGCAATGCCATTAGAAGCAACTGCAGTAAAGTTAATTTCAGTTTCTTCACACAATTTTGCATCATTTTGTATTGTTATATTAGTTGTATCATGCTGATGATGTGTATATACAAAATCTACAGTTTGTGTGGTAACACAAGCCAAGTCGGAAATCATTGTTATCTTAATCTTATCTTCATTTTTCAATTGAGAAGATGAATATATTTCATCTGTGCTAACCACATTCCCATTTAATGTCCACTGAAATGTTGGAGCAGTTCCTCCATTTTCATGTATAGCCGTAAAAGTCATATTTTCGCCTTCGCAAACATATCCGCCCGGTTCGGCTTTTATCCAAACGCTTGGGGTTAGTTTTGGAGTTACCAAAACAGTAATTGGCAACGAAGTGTAAGGACCAGAACAGCTTGGGTCATTAAGCATAATAGCACAACTAACAGACTGACCATCCAATATAGTACTACTAGTATATATACTTGATGGTCCTGATTGAACTTCAAGTCCATCAACATACCAAATATATTGAGTAACATTATATGTTCCAATATTTGATGCAGTACAAGTAAATGTTAAACTTTCTCCCTCGCAAGATGGATTACTTCCACTTGTAAGTGCAATTTCAGCAGTAGGATCGTCCCCTGTTCCTCCCGAACTTGACTCTTTTGTTAGCACAACATTTTTTAGACCCATATCCCAAGCACCGGCAAAACCACCAAGAGAACGAGTTCCTCTAATACGGACTCTGACATTAGGGCTACCTTTAAATGAACTTAAATCAACAGTTTGTGCAACCCATGTAGCACCTGTATTTGTATTATGTGTAAAATGTGCTGTACCAGGCCATGATTGTCCACCATCAGTTGAAACAAATATTCTTAATTGATTTTGATAAGATGAATATGCTTGATTTGAAATTGAAAATGTAAGCGTATAAGTTGCATTGCTATTTGCAAAGTCTAAATCTTGATTCCATGTTAAATCTGCATACGAGCCATTTTGCTGAAAAGGGGCTAATCTTAAATATGCACCTGCATCAGCAGAAGCATTAAAGTTTGAAGATTGGGGAGTATTTTGCCAATCTCCATTTGCCGAATTATATTTTACCCAATTTGACGACCAACTATTCAAAGATTTACCCGTTTCATCAATCAAAATTTCTGTGCCACCACCTGCCACACACTGGCAACCATCAATCACTTGTATAGTCTTTTCCTTGAACAAACTCTCTGATGTTTTGGCTCTTGAAGTTGTTAATCTAACAGTATAAGTATTTGGTGTATTAAATTGAATTTTTGGATTTTTTGAGCTTGCATTAGTGCTTTCAACAAACTGCCAGTCGGTTCCTACACTTCCCGGACTTATTGTCCAATTATATGTTATTCCTTGATCTTCGGGCAAACTTTTATTGGTAAAACTTACTGTTTCTTTATATGCTGCACAAAGGGTATTTTTGTCTGAATAATAATTACACTCCAAAAGTGGAACAGATATTTCGACAGCATCAACTGAGGGAGCTGATTGGGCATCGCCTTTAATATCGTCCCACAAAAAACCAAATCGTAAAGTAGCTTTGTTATCAAATGCTGTATTTTTATAATATTGCTTTACCCATAAATTAGTAGGTTCCAGCTCATCAATAAGTGTCCATGTTGAACCTCCATTAGTGCTATAATATACAGAAACTCCTTTTGAATCATACGACCAAAATGAAAAATTAACTGAATAATAGCCACTTGTATTAAAATCATAATTCATTGCAGCGAAAAACTTTTTTTTATTCGCCAAAGAGCTATGCCAACTTGCTCCATTTTGATTTGCACTTATTGCACAATGCTGTATCATGTGCAAATAATTACCTTTTGCATTAGGAATATCAATAGGCTGTCCTTCTACACTACTTGCATTAATGCTACTACCCAAACAAGAATATGTTGAATTGGAATATACATTATTAATAATCCAGCGATTATCTTCTGTAGCAGTACCACCGGGAGAAGTAAAATTAATAGATGGAACCACCGAATTAACAGGTGCTCCCACTACTGTATTCAAACTCCAATTTGAAGGATTATCAAAATTATCAGTTACTATTGAAACCTGAGCTTGTGCAAATACTGAAAATATGCTAATTATTATGAAGTTTATCAGATGTTTTTTCATTTTTATATATTTTATTTAACAATTATTCTTTACGATTTTAGCGAACTAATGTTACAGTTCCGTGTTTCTCTATTCTGCTTTTATCTTTATATACTATTTTAATCACATAAGCATATACTCCTGCTTCAGCAAATGCACCTTGATATTTACCGTCCCAGCATGTGTCAAGAGTAGTTGTTTCAAACACTTTATTACCCCACCTATTGTAAACTACAAACTCCAATGAGGTAATTCCATAACCTCTTACGCACAATTGATCATTTTCTCCATCTCCATTTGGAGAAAATATATTAGGAACATAAAAATGAGAAGGATGACAATCATCAAAAGATTGATCAATTATTACATTATCACTTACTTTACAATTATTTGCATCAACTATTTCAAATGTATATTTGCCCGGATGAAGATTATCAAGTTCAAATGATGTAGAACCTATATTCCACATTATCAAATACGAAGGGTCGCTTACAACAATTTGTATTACTCCATCATTTGCAGGATAACATGTTTCGTCTTGCTTAACTATTGTATATGTAGGTGCTTCATTTACAATAACCTGAACAGTATCGCTATCGCCACAATAACCTCCAATTGTGTGGATAATTGCGTGCAATCCGGCTTGAGCAAAAGCTGGGGTAAACCAGCCCGAACTGTTAATTCCCTTGCCCGACCAAGTGCCTCCACTTGTTACTGCTTCAAACTGCAATGCTTCGTCATTTGAGCAAAACGGACCAGATGTTAGTATGCTTGCATCTGCTTTGTCATACACTGTGATATTGATTTCGTCAGAAGCGGTGCACAAATATTGATTGCTTACTGTTACACTATACGCACCAGCACTTGTAACTTCAATTGCTTGGCTGATACTACCATTAGACCACTGATAAGACGCAAAACCTGGTCCTGCTTCTAAAACCAAGGTGTCGCCATTGCAAATATGTGTGTCATCAAGCAAATTAACAACAGGTACAGGATTGATTGTAACAACAAAGCTACTTTCGTTAGTACAGTTTGGATTGGTGCCAGTTTCAGCATAAATCCAAATGGTTTGAGAGCTTGTAATTGTGCTACCCTCAGGGATATTTCCTATACCTCCACTTTGTAAATAATAATTTCCATTAGTTAATGTTGGTAAAATATAAAAACCACATTCAACAACATCAATTAGATTATCAACTTTTGGAGTTACAATTACTGTTAAAGTAACTGGCAAACGCAAACTTGTACAATCAGTTGCTGTATCAACTGATTCTGCATAATATGTGTAAATTCCAGGTAAAATATCTATTGGAGTAAATGAAGTTCCACTTGCAATTGCAATTCCACCACTTGAAGTAGCAAACCAATTTACGATATATCCGCTTGGGACTTCTACAGTTAAATCGGGAATTACTGAGCCTTCGCAGATAATTGGGTTGTTTGGATTTGTTGGAAGTGGAATCACAGGACATGAGCAATCAGGAGAATTAACGATCAAAGTAGTTATACATGAATTATTATCAGCAATAATAGTAATATCAGTATCTACTGGAATATCCGTAATGGTATTTCCAACAATAACTCCATCGCTGACACTCACATCTCCTGTCGATACAGTAAACTCAACATTATAAGTTGTAATATCAGGGGAACAAGTTTTTGAAACTATTGTTATTATAGGAGTTTCAACAATACTTACAATAAAACTACTTTCATTTGTACAATTTGGAATAGTACCAGTTTCGGCATAAATCCAAATAGTTTGTGTTGAGTCAATGCTTGTTCCTGCATTAATTGGTTCTACTCCACCACTTTGCAAATAATAATTTCCACTTATTAATACAGGCAAAATATAATTATCACATTCTGTTACATCAGTCAAAATATCAACCGTTGGAGTAGCAACTATTGTTAAGGTAACTGGCAAACGCAAACTTGTACAATCAGTTGCTGTATCAACTGATTCTGCATAATATGTGTAAATTCCAGGTAAAATATCTATTGGAGTAAATGAAGTTCCACTTGCAATTGCAATTCCACCACTTGAAGTAGCAAACCAATTTACGATATATCCGCTTGGGACTTCTACAGTTAAATCGGGAATTACTGAGCCTTCGCAGATAATTGGGTTGTTTGGATTTGTTGGAAGTGGAATCACAGGACATGAGCAATCAGGAGAATTAACGATCAAAGTAGTTATACATGAATTATTATCAGCTGTAATAATAACATCTGTACCTACTGGAATATCAATAATAGTATTTCCCATTAATGTACCAGCACTTGTACTAATTGTACCAGCATTTGAAATAAATTCGACATTATAGGTTGTTAAATCAGCTGAACATATTGCCGAAACAAGTGTAATAATCGGAGCAAGATGCACAGTAACCATAACTGTATCTGTACTGCCACATTTATCTATTATTGTATAGGTAATAATATGGTCGCCAACTCCTGCAGTTGCAGGATTAAACATTCCGGTTGAGGGATTAATACCTTTGCCAAACCACACTCCACCAGTAGTTGTGGCAGTAAACTGCACGGGAGAATCATTGCTACAATAATCAAACTCAGTTATAGTAATACTTGGGTCAGTAAGTGGAATTTCATTAATATATACAGATGCAAATCCGCTACAAGTATTTCCGTCTGTTACTGTAACCGAATAAGCACCTTCTTTATCAACAACAATAATTTGTGTAGTTTCGCCAGTTGACCAAATATAATCCACAAATCCGCTACCAGCATCTAATGCAATACTGTCGCCACTGCAAATATCTTTATCAGAACCAATATATACAAAAGGTGCAGAATGTACGGTAACAAGTACTGTATCAGAACTCCCACATTTTCCAATAATAGTATATGAAATTTGATGAGTCCCTACACCTGCTTTAGCAGGGTCAAATACACCTGTTGTATTATTAATGCCTGTTCCTAACCAAATTCCACCCGAATCAACTGCTTCAAATTGAATAGTACCTCCATTTATACAATATGATAACTGGGCAGTTGTGATTGTAGGATCAGATGATGGCGTAACATTAATAAATATAGAATCCGAATTGCTACAAGCATTATTATCTGTTACAGTAACAGTATATGTATCTTCACTGCTAACAACAATAGTTTGTGTGGTTTCTCCGGTTGACCAACTATAACCCACAAACCCACTACCAGCATCTAACTCAATACTGTCGCCACTACAAATATTTTTATCAGAACCTAAGTATATGTACGGAACTTGATGTACTGTAACAAAAACAGTATCATTGCTCCCACAATATCCCAGTATTGCATATATAATTTGATGAGTACCTACGCCCGCTATTGTTGGGTCAAACACTCCTGTTGTTGAATTAATTCCGGTTCCTATCCAAATTCCACCTGAATCAGCTGCTTCAAATTGCAAAGAACTGCCATTGACACAAAATGACAGTTGTGTAGTTGTAATCGTTGGGTCAGGTTTCGGAGTAAATATTGCTTCAATACTATCAATCACAAAACAATTGTATGAATTTGTAACAGTAAGATAATACATTCCTGCTGTTGATACTTGGGTTATGGTTGTAGTATCTCCATTTGACCACTCATAAGTGCAACCTATTGCAGCTAAGCCTGCATCTAAAACAGCCATATCTCCTTCGCATGCCGTAGCACTTGGTAGAAGATAGATAACAGGAGGCAAATAAACTTCAACATCTACATTATTTGTTCCTCCACAAAAACCAGAAATAGTATATGTTATTGTATGAGTGCCAAAGCCAGCATCTTGAGGCGTAAATAATCCATAAGGATCAATTCCATCTCCTGACCATATTCCTCCACCATCAACTGCATTAAACTGTATGGGGCTTTCGTTAGTGCAAAACTCTAATTGGGTTGTTGTAATAGTTGGGTCTGAAACATCAACAAAACTAACTTCAACACTATCCGTGCTTACACAATTATACCCATCGGTAACAGTAACATAATACATTCCCGAACTTACAACATCAATTGTTTGTGTTGTATCTCCATTTGACCATTCAAAAAAATAACCTACAGCCGGAATACCTACATCTATTGTTGCTTCTTCTCCCGCACAAGCAACAATATTATCTGGAATATTAATATTAGGAGGAGACACAACAACAACATGCTTAATATCACTACCACCACAAGGACCTGTAATGGTATATTTTATTGTATGAGTTCCAAGTGCGACAATACTTGGATCAAAAATTCCGTTTATGGTATCAATTATACCGTTTCCGCTCCAAATTCCATTTTTAGGACTTGCCTCAAATGTGTATGTATCACCATTTCCACAAAAGAATGTAGGACTTGTCAAAATTGATGTCGGAACTGTATCATTATGTATCCACAGCGAATTTGATTGTCCGGGACAAGTTGTTTCTGAACTAACTACAAGATAAACCTCATCACCAGCAAGCAAACTATCAATATTCAAAACCGTATCATTACTAATAGGACTTCCATTTACATACCATTGATAAACAAAAGGTGCAGTACCATTCGTAACTATTGAAGAAAAATTAACTTCAGTCAATTCGCACAAGCTTATATCATGATCAATACTAACAATTGTTGTATCATATTGGTGATGAATATATGTATAATCAACAGGATTGACAGTTAAGCAATTTGCATTTGAAGTCATTATTAACTTAAGCGTATCACCATCTTCAAGTTGTGAAGAAGCGTATGAAGTACCTATGCTAACAAGATTGCCATTTAACAACCATTGAAAACTTGGCGAATCTCCACCATGCTCATAGACAGCCATAAAACTCATATTCTCGCCCTCGCAAACATAGCCGTTCGGAACAGCTTTTATCCACGCATTAGGAGTAACTTCTTCAATTACAAAAACTATGTATGGAAGCGATGCATAAGGACCGGGACAGCTTGGATCGCTAAGCATTAC
>CAZKDV010000001.1:12491-86960 GCA_964551645.1 uncultured Bacteroidales bacterium
TTGTCCATCTGTTAGCGTAGTGCTTGAAAATGTATCTGAAGTCCCCGATTGTACCTCTACTCCGTCAACAGACCAAATATATTGGGTTACAGCATAAGGAGCTATATTTGTAGTATTACATACAAAAGTTAAGTTTTCATTTCCACAAGAAGGAATATTGCCACTAATTTGTTCAACTTTTGCAATAGGATCATCTCCGACACCACCAGAACTTGACTCTTTTGTTAGCACAACATCTTTAATGCCTGAAGTATAAACTCCTCCAAGCATACCTGTCGAACGAATTCCTCGAAATTTTATTCTAATATTTGAATTTCCTGCATAAGAGGATAAATCCACTGTTTGTGGTGTCCAATTAACTACACTTGAAGCATGTGTATAAAAAAGAGTCCATGATGCACCGCTATTGGTAGAAACATGAAGCTGAATTTTATTTTGATATGTTCCACCTAATTCAGCTTGATTAGAAACATCAAATGTTAGTATATAACTTGCATTAGTATTTGAAAAATCTAAATCTTCATTCCAGATAATATCAGCCCATGAATTATTATCTCCCCAAGTTACATCCATATATGCAGCAGGAAGATTGGGAGCATTAAAATATGAACCAGGGGTTGAGCGCCAATTTCCTCTTCCTGATTGTTCTAATATCCACTGCGAAGCCCAATTATTAAGATATTTACCTGTTTCGTCAATTAACACTTCAGTTCCTCCACTTGCTTCGCATTGGCAACCGTCAATTACTTGAATAGTTTTTTCAATTGATAGTGTTTCAGAAGTTATGGCTCGTGTGGTTGTTAACTTCACCGTAAATATATTTTCGGTAATAAATTTTATTTTCGGATTTTTAGAATTTGCATTTGTACTTTCGACAAAAATCCAGTCAATTCCTGCCGTACCCGGACTAATATTCCAATTGTATGTAACACTTGGATCGCTTGGTGCACTCATATTAGTAAAAGTAACAACTTCTTCATAAGCAGCACAGAGTGTATTTTTATTCGAATAAAAATTGCAGGATAGGGGTAAGGTTGAGAGTTCAATAGCATCAACAGCAGGATAAGTGTTAGGAGAACCTATTGCATCATCCCACAAAAATCCAAATCTCAGGTTCGCTTTATTGTCAAAACCAGGATTAATATAACTGTTTCTAACCCAATTATTAACAAGTCCCAATTCTCCAACAAAGTTCCAAGTTGAGCCTCCATTTGTGCTATAGTACACCGAAATCCCTTGTGAATGATATGCCCAAAATGTAAAATTTATAGAATGATAACCAATTGTATTAAAATCATAATTCATTGCAGCAAACAATTTCTTTTTATTTGTAAGCGAACTATGCCAACTTGTACTTAATTCGCCTGCCTGCATTGCACAGTGTTGTATCATGTGCAAATAGTTTCCATTTGCATTTGGCAATTCTACTGGTTGTTCTTTTACTTCTCCAGACGAAACATTAGTGCCAAGACAAGTGTATGAAGAATGAGAATACACATTGTTGATAATCCACCGATTATCTTCAGTTGCCAAGCCACTCGGCGAAACTGTGTTAGCGGTAAGTGCAGAAGAATTAACAACACCTCCTACTGCACTATTTAAAGTCCAATTAGCTGGGTTGTCAAAATTATCAGATACAATAATTGTTTGAGCTTTTAATCCTACGAGTGTGAATAAAAACATAAAAAAAGAAAGTAAAAATTTTTTCATAGACTTGCTAAATTGTTTAATTAGAACGAATTACAATTTTTTAAAAATAAAAAACATATACTACAATAATATTTTCAAACGCAAATATATAAAATCAAAATGATAATATTCTATAATATTCATACTGTTTAAATAAATATTTTACTTTTTTCTAACTTGGGTCTAATTAATTACATCACATAAGACTGTTTTTTTTTGATAAAATTTAATTAGTGTACAAAAAAACATCTAAAAACTAATTATTGCAGATAATATGATTTTACAAAAGCGAATTAATTAAAAAAATACATTAATTTTGCACAAAAATTTTGATTATGGCAAAAGTAAAAAAAGCAAAAGAAAAAGGTGGCGAAGAAAGAGTTGAAGCTATTGAATCTTCTCTATCCAAAGCTGAAAATTTCATAGAACAACATCAAAAACTAATTACATATATTGTACTCGGAGCAATATTGATAGTTTTACTTATCATAGGATACAATAAATTCATCAAACAACCCAAAGAATCGCGTGCTTATGAAAATATGTTTATGGCAGAATATTATTTTGAAATTGACTCATTAGATTTAGCCTTAGAAGGAGATGGTAACCATTTTGGTTTTCTTGAAATTATTGATGAATATAAATGGACAAAAGCATCTAATTTGGCACATTATTATGCCGGCATTATATATATGCAAAAAGGCATGTATGAAGATGCTATTACTTATCTAAAAAGATATAAAGCAAAAGATATGTTCACAACAGCTATGTCAAAAGGTGTAATTGGAGATGCTTATGTTGAATTAGAAGATTATAATAATGCTGTGAAATATTATTTATCAGCAGCAAATTCAAAACCTAATCAGTTCACAACTCCAATGTTCTTGAAAAAAGCGGCATGGGTGTATGAAACACAAGAAAACTACCACAAAGCATTAGATATATATCAAACGATAAAAAAAGAATATTCTAACACTCAGGAAGGTCGAGATGCAGATAAATTCATTGCATACTTTGAAACAAAGCTAAATCAATAAAAAATGGCTACCGATAAATCAAAACTGTCTGAAAATGTAAAGCAAAATATTCCTAAAGTAGGCAATTTAAAGATTGGCATTATAGTATCGGAGTGGAATAATGATATTACTTCCAAACTATTAGACGGAGCTTTAAGCGTTTTTAAAGAACAAAAAGTTCCACAAGAAGATATATTTGTTGAATGGGTTCCAGGCAGTTTTGAACTTCCGCTTGCAGCACAATTTATGGCAAAATACACAAGAGTTGATACCGTTATATGTTTGGGTTGCGTTATTCAGGGAGAAACTAAACATTTTGACTTTATTTGCGATTCGGTTTCTCACTCAATCTCCAAAGTTGGTTTAGATTTTAATATTCCTGTAATTTTTGGAGTTTTAACAACTTTTGATATGCAACAAGCAATCGAAAGAGCCGGTGGTAAACATGGAAATAAAGGAACTGAAGCTGCTATTACTACAATAAAAATGATAGCTCTGAAAAAGAAAATTAAAGAATACTAACTCTAACTGTACTATGAAAGTGTTGTTTATGGGTACTCCTGAATTTGCAGTACCCTCACTTATGAATATTATCAATAGTCATCATGAAATTGTTGGAGTTATCACCACTCCCGACAAACCTGCAGGGAGAGGAAAACAAATGTATGTGCAAGCAGTTGCAAAAATTGCCAAAGAATACTCTCTTAATCTACTTCAATATGAAAATCTTGAAGATAAAGAACTTATTGAAAAATGTAAAAGTCTTCAAGCAGATATAGGAGTAGTTGTTGCATTCAAAAAACTTCCTCCTATTTTATACAATATTCCAAAATTGGGAACCTTCAACTTGCATGGCTCAATTTTACCTCAATATAGAGGAGCAGCACCCATGCACTGGGCTATAATTAATGGAGAAACTGAAACTGGACTAACAACATTTTTCATTAATGAAAATATTGATACTGGAAAAATCATTCAAATAGTCAGACACCCTATACACAAAGATGATACGGTTGGTAAATTGCACGATAGACTTTCATTACTCGGTGCTGATATGATTACAGATACCTTAAACGCTATTGAGAGCAATAAATTTCAAACAGTTTCGCAAACAGAAATCATTTCAAAACAAATCATAGAAATTCTAAAAAAAGCACCTAAACTCAATAAGCAAAATACACTTATTGACTGGCATAAAAGTGCTTTAGAAGTTTACAATCATATCAGAGGCTTAAATCCATCTCCTTGTGCATATACTTATGCAAAAAACAGCAATGATTCAATTCAACAAATAAAGATATTTTATGCCGAAATTGCCGAAAATTTTGAATTATCCTTATCTCCTGGCAAAATTGTAATTGAGCAATCAAATTTATTTGTTGGCACAAGTACTCAAGCAATAACTATCAAAGAATTGCAAACTGAGGGACGAAAAAAAATGACTATAAAAGAATATTTAAACGGGCTACAAAATATTACACCTCAATACTTTGTAAATAATAATTCTATGCAATAAACTTTATTTTTACATAATAAAAAATATTACATATTTTTTTCTTTCAATTCTTTAAATATTTTATATCTTTGCAACTCAAAATTTGTGTAATACAATTTTTGGGGCCTATAGCTCAGTTGGTTAGAGCAACTGACTCATAATCAGTAGGTCCCTGGTTCAAGTCCAGGTGGGCCCACATAAACGCCGAAAGGCGTTTTTTTTTATATCTATTAATTCAAGCTTTTCTCTATGAAACAAAGTGCATTTGCTAGCAAAAACAATTTACTCGGAACTTTATGCTTGCTTACATTTATAGGTAGCGGATTTGGATTAAGTGTATCATTGCTATCTATTATAAATATAAATTTCATTCAGTTTGCTCAAAACATTATTGGTTATACTTCTGTACAAACAAACACTCAAGATGCTAATTTTAGTTTTGTTTATATTATTGTCAAAGGTATATTATATGCTTTTGTTTTATATTCTGCTTATTTAATGTTTTACAAAAAAGCAAAAGGATTTTTCCTATATATTATCGGACAATTTTTATTAATTGTTATATCGTTTATTTTCTTTCCTTATCCTTTGCTTGAGATTTTATCAATTGTTATTCCCGAAATAATCTTCTCTATTGCTTTTATTCTTCTTTACGCTCTGCACTTCAAAAGCATGGAATAAAAAAAGGACTGCTATTTCTAACAGTCCTTTGAAAAATCAGTATTCTTTTTAGTTCTACTTGTTAATTACAATTTTCTTGCTAACAATGTATTTATCAAATTTAACTGTAACAAAATAAACTCCATTAAGTTTATTTTCAAGCTGACATGCAATAACATTTTTGCCTTTAGCTAAACTACCGGTTTGCGAATGTACAACTTGACCAATTATATTTGATACTTCAATAGAATAATCTGAACCATAAATGGTGTTAATATCTATATTGAAATTACCATTGTTAGGATTAGGATAAACTGTAAGTGCTTCTTCATTACTGAATGTTTCAATTGAAACAGAAGATTTCGTTGTAAATGAAGCTTCAGCCCAATCTGATTTATCTCTTGTACTAACGGCTCTAACTCTCCAAAAATACTTAGTTGAAGGGCTTAAAGAGATAGGTATATCATAAGAAATATTATCAGCTTTAGCATGAGGAACGATTGCTGTTGTAGCATCTGAAAAATCTTGTTCTTTTGCATATTCTACTTCATAAGATATTGAGCCTTCAATCGCAGTCCATTGTAAATTAGGTCTTAATGCAATATCAGTAGCATTATTTGCCGGTTTTGATATTGTAACCTTAGAAATTGTTTCCAACCAAAACGAATCGCTCCATTTTGAAGTATCTAAATCGGAAATACTTCTTGCTCTCCAATAAATTTTCTCGCCATAAGGCAATGTATCGGCAGCAATTTTTACTAAGCCAGTTCTTTTTGTTGGATTTGTAGATGGGGCAGTAATTGTAAATGCAGAATAAGGTACATTAACTATTGTACCACTTGCAAAAGTTGGGTCTGCTGAATATTCATATTGGAATTTCTTAGAACCAATAATTCCCTGCCATTCAAGCTGTACAATTGGCATAACATTCAAATGTAAGTTGCCTGCAGCACTTGGATTTGGTTTTTCAAGTATAGGTTTGTCCATAGTTGAGAAATAATTAACTAATGACCAATCAGAAGTATCAACTGAATGTGCTGCTTTTGCTCTGAAATAATATTCTTGTCCGTAATAGAACAAATCAATAATAGTTGTATCAACAGCTTGCGTTATTTTAGTCTTTTTAAGTTCTGAACTAAAATCGGGAGTAAGATCTACTTCAACAATATAATTTGTACTTCCTGATATTTCTTTCCATTGGAAGTATGGAGAAATAGCATGAGTATATTTATCATAATCATTAGCTGCAAAATCCAATGTTACATCTTTGAAAGAAACTTGTAAGCCTGTTGTATAATCAGCTGGCTTGTATGTATGAGTTTCATCAGGATTTTGTAGCAAAACAGTATTTCCTTTCAGAATTTCAACTCCTGAATTTACAATAAGTGGTTCTCCTGCAATAAATTCTTTAATATTAAAATTAATTGAATTTTGATTCATTGGACTTGGATTTTCGCATACTTCGTCAAATCTATCATAATGCTTTTCTCCATCGCATGTTGAATTGAAACTTGTACCTATTTCTTCGCCAATATTGTCGCATGAATATATTGTATATACAAACTCATAATTACCTTCAACTTCAAAATTAAAAGTAAAATCAATATTACGGTTTCTTGAAACACAGTAATTATCAACAACACCAAGCGTTAATGCTTCAATTTCAATGCCATTATACTCTAATTTAACAATGCCTGATCCATTAATAATATCACCTACTTGATACTCGTTGCCTTGTTTTCTCAATTTGTAGCTAACAGTTCCATAATCAGCAACATTATCAATCAAAATACCATCTTTATAAATTTCATAGCCAATGCTACATAATTCGTCCGTTATTCCTACCGAATTTAAACTTGCAGTAATGTGGATATCTTTTTCAGGTAACAAAGTTTCTTTATAGTTGCTAAATACAAAATGTGGCAAAGCATCTTCAACTTCTTCACCAACTTGGAAATTTATTTTGCTTTGGTTAAGACTTGTTGGATTTTCACAAATATCGCTAAATCTGTCAAAGTGTTTTTTTCCATCACATTTTGATGCTTTGAAACTTGTACCAATTTCTTCTCCAATATTATCACAAGTATATATAGTTGCAACTAACTCGTAATTACCTTTTTCGTAGAAATTAAATTGAAAATCAATATTACGGTTTCTTGAAACGCAATAATTATCAACAACACCAAGCGTTAATGCTTCTATTTCAATGCCGTCATACTCTAATTTAATAATGCCTGATCCATTAATAATATCCCCTACTTGATACTCGCTTCCTTGTTTTCTCAATTTGTAGCTAATAGTTCCATAATCAGCAACATTGTCAATCAAAACACCATCTTTATATATGTCATATCCAATACTGCACAAGTCGTCAATAATGCCCATTGAGTATAAACTTGCAACAACTTGAACATCATCATTTGGCATAACAACTTTCTCATAATTACTAAATACAAAATGTGGTAAATAATCTTGTGTGTCTATTTCTACTTTAAATTCAATTGCACTTTGATTAACTGCTATCGGATTTTCACATATTTCACTAAATCTATCAAAATGTTTTTGTCCGTCACAATTAATAGCCATAAAACTTGTACCTAATTCTTCGCCTATGTTATCACAATTGTAAATTGTTGAATATAAAATGTATTCTCCTTCCTCTGCAAAATTAAAAGTAAATTCAATATTGCGATTTCTTGAAACGCAATGATTATCAAGCACTCCTAATGTTAAAGCTGTTAATTCTAAATCTTCAAATTCTATTTTAATTACGCCTGAACCTTCAGTGATTTTGCCTTCATAGTATTCATTTCCCTGTTTTCTAACTTTATATCCAACTGTTCCATAATCAGCAACATTACTTATTAATTGTCCATCTTTATAGATTTCGTAGCCTACACTACAAAGTTCGTCAATCATGCCAGCAGAATTTAAACTTGCAGTAACCTGAAATTCATTATTAGGTTCTATAACTTTTTCATATTCGCTAAACACGAAATGTGGTAATCCTTCTTCTAATTCGCTCTTATTATTAATTATTGTAGTATTTTGTGTAATAATGCTTGGATTATCACATTTAGCACTTAATTTATCTGCATATTCTAATTCATCGCAATTTTCAGCAATAAAACTTGTTCCAATAATTTCTCCATCATTTTCACAAGCATACAATGTGCTAATCAATGTATAAGTTTCGTCTTGTTTAAAATCAACCACAAATTCAATAACTCTATCTCTATTTACACAGAAATTATCAAAGAAGCCCAATGAAAATGCTTCAACTAATTCGCTATCATTCGGAAATTTTATCATGCCTTCGCCTGCAATAATTTCTTGCTCATATACATTATATTTATCTAACTTTACACGATAAGATACTTTACCCTCTGTTTTGATGTCTTGGATTAATTTTCCATTTCTATAAAATTCATATCCTACTGCACACATATCGTCAAGTGTTCCATTTGAATTAATGTGATAAGTAATTTTTTTATTTCCGTCAGTATGATAAGGTTCTGTATATATTGAAGTTGTTGACTCGGGTAAAATTGTGTAAACTACTGTGGTATTTTCATACTTTACTTCAACTGCAGTATTGTCAGAAGCATTGATTGAATAAGTTTCATTATCAGGAGTTACATTAATTGTAATATTGTCTGTTTTTAGACCAACTGAAACAAGCTGCTTATTCTCAATAATCTTATCTTGTGGTAAAATCAACTCAGGAAATAATATAGTTTTAAAAGTCCATACATCTGACCATTCAGAAATATTATTTTGAGTGTCTTTTGCTCTGACACGCCAAAAATATGTCATTCCATATTCTAAGTCAAAAGTATTTACAGCTGACAATTGTGTTTCGCCATGAATAACCAGATTTGAAAAAGTTTCATCTTTATCAACCATATATTCATATTTATATGCTCCTGCAACTGGAGACCAATTAAGAAGAGCATCAACCATGTTTTGTTCTGAGTAATCAGCTGGGGACTTCAATAAAGGTTTGTACACTTTATTTTGTGCAAACATAGTTAAGCACAATGTAGAAATTAAAACTGTAAATAAAATTTTTCTCATAACTCTATTTTTTTTATTAATTAAAAAAAGGGAGTACCTTATAAAGCACTCCCTATAAAATCACTATTATTGTTTAATAAACTTTCCTGTATAATAAAATTCGACATTTGATACTTGTATAAAGTATAGTCCCTTAGGTAAATCCGAAATATTTACTGAATTAGTTTTGCTTCCTCCTGCAACAACTTGATTTGCCACCATATTGCCATTAACTCCGAAAATAGAAATTTTAATATCAGAGTTAGTTTTAGGAATATCAAAACTTATCATATCGTGTGCAGGGTTAGGATAAACAGATATTATATTATTATCTAAATTAGATGCTGTTTCATTAGCTTCTGGGATATTAACCAAACTAAATGATTCGAATACTCCTCTCCCGTGTGTGCCTGCATAAACAACTCCGTAATTAGTTACGCCGGGAAACATAAATGTTTGTTGTTTCAAGTCATAAACTGGAACATTTGGAAATCCACTTTCAGTATCTGTTGACCATTGTGGAGAAGGTACAGTAATATTATCCGTAACAAAAATTCCGAACTCAGTTCCAGCAATAACTCTATTAGGGTTGCTTAAATCAAAAATTACTGAATATACAGGTATTTTTGGTAAGTTTCCTTGTTTTTGAACAAAAGTAGGTTCTTCACTTAATGCATTAGCTGAATAATAAACATAGAAATTATTGCTATAGTTGCCTAAAACAATAATAACTTTTTCAGGATTATTTGGGTCAATAGCAACTTTATTAACGGCTCTATTTCCTATGCCTGCAATATTTAATTTCTTTACTTCAATCACACTATGCGTACTTGCTACACTAGCACTTAAAGAGTCATTTGCAAAGTTTAAATTTGAAATTCTATATACATTACCATTGGTAGTGCCAACAAACAAATAATTTCCGCATTGACTAATAGCCATACTTTGCGTAGTGCCATCAATATCAGCTATTTGAAACCATTTTGGCTGTCCTGAGAATTTATGGGATTCTCTTGTCATAAATACTTTATTTGTAGCTCCAAGATATAGTTTTGCAGTAATAATATCTTGTACTCTCAATGTATCATCTTCAATCATATCATTTTCAATAACACATGGAAATGGGTATGAACTATTGCTACTTAAAGCATAAATAGTAGCTCCTGCCAAAACTTTTTCTCCTGTATGTGTGTATGTAACAGAATCGGGGCTAAAGTAGTCGTCAATTTTTTCATGTAAAACAATTGGAGTAACAAATGAAGCAAAACTTGCATTACCTGGAGCAGGACTTAAACCTTGCATATAATCATCATAAAAAGAAGCTAATGTTGTAGCAGTTCTGTTAGGTGTACGGTACAAAGAACCGTAGTATGAAGTCATAAACAATAAATCGGAGTTAATATGTGAGATAGCTGAATAACCACCATCATTACTTGATAAATAACTTGCCTTTCCATCTATAAGTCCTTTTCTTTCAAGGAACAAAGTTCCATTATCTTGTGTTCCGCCTAAAATTTCACCTGTAGGACCAATTCCTATAGCATAAAATTGTGTTGAAACAAAGTTTCTATTCACCGTTTCAAAAGACTTTCCACCATCAACACTTTTTGAAATACCGCCACTTGTAGCAAAGTACATAATTTTTGGATTATCGTGATTAAATACATAATCATGGTGGTCTGAATGTATGTAAGAAGAGCTAGTTGAACTTAAATATCCAGAAGATGCAACTTCCCAATTTCCATTTTCCTCCCAAACCCACATATTAACACCACCAACATATACTTTATTTTCATTTGTTGGATGAATTCTAATAACATTATCGTATCTTCCTTGTGAACCAAGAGGGTTAAAACTATCACTTCCACCTGGACCAACAATTTCCCAAGTATCTCCAGCATTTTTTGTTCTATATATGTTATGTAAAGAACCATTAGTTTTAGCTGCACAAGCATAAATATAGTTTGGATTGCTTGGGGCAATATCAAGTTCTATTCTTGAAATGCCAGAAGTTGGAAGCATATTTCCACCTGTCGAATTAGTTTTGTAAGTTTGTCCTCCGTCTTTTGAAATTAAGACTCTATTTCCTACTACTAATGCAATTACTTTTCCGTCTTTATGAATATCTACATCGTTTGCTTCAAGATTTTTATAAGCATTTGAGAAATTTTCAATATTAATGTCTGTTAATGGATTAATCCATGTTTTTCCACCATCTGAGCTTTTTCTAAATCCTCTTTGTGTAGCTGCATAAATATCTCCATTGGGGTGTGCTGCTATTTTATACACATATTCCCAAGCAATATCAGAAGAAGGAGAAGTATTTGACAAATGCACAAATTCAGTTCCTGTAGCATCTGTAGATTTAAATATTCCTTGTCCTACGAATCCTGTTCCGCCTGCATTACTAGCCATAACATTAGCAAAACCTTCGCCAGTGCCGAAATATAGTGTACCATCATAAGCTTGCGTAATACAGCTTATGATAAGACTTTCATTATGATCATTTATTTTAAACCATGATTGCGCACCATTAGTAGTTTTCCAAAGACCACCAGAAACAGCACCTGCATATAAAGTATTAGAATTATTTCTATCAACTATAAGTGCTCTAACTCGACCTGCAATATTTGTTGGACCAACAGATTCCCATACTAAATTAGTATTTTTTGCAGCTTTTAGCTTTTTTAAATCGCTAATGGAATTATAATAATCTTCATAGTTTACTTCTTTTGTTATTTGATTATTCCGAATTGCTGCATAATACTCCATCGCATTATGAATACCCAAAATTGGTTCACTTTTTGGGATGTACTTTTCGTTTGAATTTATTTGTGCTGACAATGTAGAAAAACATGCAAGTGCAGCAAAAACTAGCGTAAAAATAAAAGTTGTTCTTTTGTTCATAACTAATTGTAATTTATATTTCACTAAATTAAATGGCAAAGGTAATGTAATTTTTCAAAACCAGACAAAATTACTTAAAATTATTTATTTGAAATGCTTATAGATATACATTTTGTAAAAGAACTTTAAACACTAAAATCTTTTACCGAAATGATATTGTAAATATAAATTAATATATAAAAAGTCATTATGAGCAAAACCCATTATTTCAATAGGTTTTAAAAACACATTTATCATTGCTCCTGCTTCGAGTGCATTAACGGTTTCATCATTTGACCCATGCTCAACATTTAATCCAATTTTGAAATGAAAACCGGGATGTAGCTTGATTTCATCAATCCCTTTCATAAATGGGCCTCTTCCATAAATATTATCATAGAAATGCAATTCAGGATTATATTTTTCAAGTGTTTGACTGATAGAACTTCCCGTAAAATCAAAAATATATAAATAAACAGGTTTAGTAATGCCTAATACCGGACCATAAGAATAAAATGAACGCAACTCAATCCCACCCCAATATGGTTTTTCATTTAAAACTTTCTGTTTACCAGTGCTTGCTTCTAAGATGAAAAAAAAGTTCTTTTTTCCATATACATAGCTTTTAGCATTCATAAACAATAATGAATTAACCATCTTCACTTCCTTAGGATGTTTCATAGTAAAAAAACTAAGCTCGTACATCCTTTTTTCCCAAGTAGAAATATTATTTCCGTATCTAAAGCCACCACCCCAACCTAAACCATGAATTAATCCGTAAAAGCTTTGTTCGTTGCGAAGTAAAATTTTTCCATCAATATTGCTCGCAGATTGTGCAAATAAGAATTCGCTTACACACATACAAGTAAACAAAATAATAATCCTTAATTGCCTCATAACAATCTTTTTTTGCAAAAATATATAAAGATTAAATTAAATGCAATAATAATATCTCAAACGGCAGACTTGCCTTTTAATTTTGTTGCAAAGCTAACACATATTTTTACTTTAAATGTCCATAAGACTTATAGGCTGGGCATTTTTTTTGAGATTTGCAAGAAGTAGATCCCAAAACAACAAATACTAATGCCAGAGTTAAAGTGGACAGTATAAGAAATCTTTTCATCATTTTTTTTGCAAAATTACTACTTTTGTATAATATAATTGAGATTTTTTTTATCTTTACAAAAAACACCAATGACTAATAACGCTATAAATCCCAACATACATCAGTCGTGGAAAGAACTATTGTATGATGAGTTTCAACAAGAATATTTTCACAACCTAAAAAACTTCTTAGTGTCAGAAAAAAAACGCTATACGGTTTTTCCTCCCGGCAATTTAATATTTAATGCTTTTAATTTAACTCCTTTTAGTGATGTAAAAGTTGTTATTTTGGGACAAGATCCCTATCACGGCATTGGGCAAGCACACGGTTTATGCTTTTCGGTTCCCGATGGAGTTGCTATTCCTCCATCTTTACAAAATATTTTTAAAGAAATTTCAAGCGACATCGGCTGTTCAATTCCTAAAAGTGGAAATCTGACAAATTGGGGAAAACAAGGCGTATTATTAATAAATGCCACTCTAAGCGTAAGAGCACATTCAGCAGGTTCGCATCAAAAAAAAGGTTGGGAGATTTTTACCGATAAAGTTATACAACTCGTTTCTAATCACCATAATAATATAGTATTTATATTGTGGGGCAATTATGCCAGAGCCAAAAAAAATGTAATCAATACTGACAAACACCTTGTTCTGGAAGCTGCACATCCCTCACCACTTTCTGCATATAATGGTTTTTTTGGTTGTCGTCATTTTTCTAAATGTAATAACTACCTTGTAGAAAATTCTAAAACAGCTATTGAATGGTGTTCCGTAAACAAATAAACTAATAGCGTATGCGTAACTTTAAAGTATATAAAACATCTGCCGGTGCAGGAAAAACTTATTCAATAGTTAAAGAATTTATTATTCAAAGCGTTTTAGAAGGCAGTTCGGCACAAAATCTATTGGCTATAACTTTTACTAATAAAGCTGCCAATGAAATGAAAGATAGGATTATTGAGTACCTTTTTCAAATAAAAAATCAAAATACATACACCTCCAAGCATATAAATGAACTTATTGACAGTATTGCAAATGAAACAAAAAAAAATCATAATGATATTAAGAATGCTGCTGAAAAAATACTACAAATAATTCTTCATAAATATCATTACTTTTCAGTTTCAACCATTGATAGTTTTGTTCATGATTTATTAAGAACATTTAGCCGAGACTTAAAACTACCCGACAATTTTAATGTCGAATTGGAAGAAGATATTTTGATTGGAGTTATTGTGAGCGAATTATATACACAATTGGGAAAAAACGATAAAACATCGAATGAGATAACTAAGTACATGATAGACTTTTCTTTAAGAGAATTAGAAGAAAACGACAAATGGGATATCACTTGGTCTTTAAAAAATATTGCTAAAATCATATTTTCTGAAGAAGGCATGCAATATCTTGATGAAATTAGAACAGTTGAACTTGAAGAGTACAAACAATCAATTAACAATATTTGGGAAAAACTTAGAGGACACGCAAAAAACATAAGGGAAATTTCTGAAAAAGCCATGAATGCTATTCACTCTGCCAATTTAGAGATAACTGATTTTTATTACTCGGACAAAGGGATTGCTGGTTTTTTCAAGAAAAACACTAAATATGTTGAAGGCAGTCAAATTAAAACCAATTCTTACATAACAAAAACTATTGATGAGGGAAATTGGAGTAAAAGCAATTCCAAAACAATAATTCCTACCGATTTACAAGCAACACTTACTGACTTATACAATAAAATTATCTTTTCTCCGCTCACTCCACACCTTAAACTGCTTAATGAAATTAGGAAATCTCTTACCCCTATGGCGCTTGTTGGCACTATGCTAAAGATACTTGACGAATACAAAGAAAGCGAGAATATAATTCATATTTCAGAATTTAATAAGTATATTTCGGATATTGTAAGAAACGAACCTGCACCATTTATATATGAAAGAATTGGTCAATTATACAAACATTTTTTTATAGATGAATTTCAAGACACTAGTATAGTTCAATGGCATAATATTCTGCCCCTTATTGATAACGCACTTTCTCAACAACAAGGCAATAATCCAAGCACTACATTTATTGTAGGCGATATCAAACAAGCTATTTATAGATTTAGAAATAGTGAAATGCAGCAACTAATGGAGTTGCCAAACATTTATGCAAAAGAATTATCAGGGAGTCATTATTCAAATATAGAAAATAATTTGCGTAACAATTATTTTGACCAAACAACAGATGAAAATTACAAAAACACCAATTATCGTTCGGATGAATATATTGTAGAATTTAATAACAAACACTTTGAGTGGATTCATAATCAGTTTGATTATCCAAAAACAAATGATTTTATCTCAAGAGCATATAAAGATGCTTCGCAAGCCATAGCTCAAGGCAAGGAAGGAAAAGGCTTAGTAGAAGTTCACATTTTAAATAATGAAACATATAAAGAAGCAAGTTTACACAGAGTTGTAGAAATCATCAAGTTCTTAGCAAAATTAGAGAATGAGAGTATTAATTATAATGACATAGCAATTTTAGTTCGAACCAAAGCTAATGCAAAAAATATAGCTCAATACTTAATGCAGCTAAAAGAACCAATTCCTGTAATTAGCGATGAGTCATTAGAACTATCATTTTCTCCGAAAGTAAATTTTCTTATCAGTTTATTGAAAATAATTGAAAATAATAATAGCCCTTTGGCAATAGCAAACGCTGTTTCATATATTTATCAGTATATCAAAACCCCCAACCACATTGTATCTTTTGGAAGTTATATTGAACAAATATTTAGGAGCAATTCAAATCCTTTTGGCAAATTTGATGAATTATTGAATGATATTGGCATTTCAATCAATTGGAATATGATGAATTTTACTCATCTCAATACTGCTATCACCTATCTAATTGATGCTTGTTCTTTCAACAAAACAGTAGATCCGTATATCTTATTTTTTCAAAATACAGTAATAGACTATACTAAGCAAAACAACGGAAACATTAGCGATTTTATAGAATGGTGGGAGCTTATTGGCAGCAAAAAAAGTATTATTGTTCCCGAAGGTGCTAATGCTGTTAAAATACTAACTATCCACAAATCAAAAGGACTTCAGTTTGAAAATGTTATTTATCCATTTGCCGATTTTTCTTTAGTGCACAAACAAAAAGTTTGGATGCCAAAAAAAGATTTACCCGATATTGTTAAAAATCTTTTACCTAACGACTTAGAACATCTTTTAATATCCGAAACTGCATTGGAGGCAAATAACGATAATGATGCGTATGACATTATTAACGCAGAATCAAAAAAACAAGAATTAGACGGATTAAACATTCACTATGTTGCAATGACAAGAGCTAAAAACAAACTTTTTGTTCTGACAAAGAAAGAAGATGACGAAAAAGGAAATTTGACCAAAATAAGTCATATTATAAATAAGTTTATTAACGAAAAGAAGAATGACAAAGAATTTCATCTTGAAACTGATGAAGAAAACGATATATACAAATACGGAATTAATACAGAAATTAATATTTTACAACAAGAAACTTCTTTGCAAGACCAACCAGAATTGCACACTTATCACACACAAACAAATGCTGTCAAAACACTACATGTTAAAAGAAGTAAAGTTTTGAAAAAAGCAACTAAACTTCAAATAGGAATACAATTTCATCTATTTTTGTCTCAAACTAATTCATTAAACAATATTCAAGAAAAATTTATTTCGTTCTGTGCCAAAAATAATACTGATAATGAAAAGCAACAAATTATGCAGTTGATGTTAAATCAATTGATTGAAAATCAAGAATATGCAGACTTAATATTTTCTGACACTTATCAGACTGCCAATGAAGTTAATATCATTACAAAAAATGGTTTGTACAAACCCGACAAACTAATTTGGAAAGACAATGAAATAAAAGTAATAGACTTTAAAACAGGAAAACCTAATGAAAAGCACAAAAAACAAGTAGCTAATTATAAACAACTTTTAACAGAAATGTCTTATCAGGTAAATGATGCCTATTTAATATACATAGATGAAGATAAAATACATACGATAAAAGTTTAATTCATTGCAAATAAGCCAAAAAAACATTTTTTAAATCCTTATGCAAATATTTTGTTTAATTTTGACCACTAATTTTTTTTAAAATGACAAATACTAAAAACTCTAATCAAGAGAACGCATTTAACTCTACTTCTCTCATACAGTTTTTTTGGAAGTGGAGAAAAATCCTTATTATTGTTTCAATTGTTGCATTTGTAGTATCAGCTGCTATTTCTTTGCTAATCACACCCAAATACAAATCAACTGTAATTATGTTTCCAACTTCAACCAACTCTATTTCCAAAGCCTTACTATCTGACACCTACGGCTTGAAACAAGATGTGATGGAGTTCGGAGAAGAAGAACAAAGCGAGCAATTGCTTCAAGTGCTACATTCAAGTGTAATTCGAGATAAAATTTCTCAAAAGTATGATTTATATAATCACTATAAGATACCCGAAAATGCCAAGATGAAGCAAACCAGATTAATTAAGGAATACAACAACAATATTAAATTTAGAAGAACCCAATATATGGCTGTTGAAGTATCTGTTTTGGATAAAGATGCCCAAATGGCTGCTGATATTGCCAACGACATTGTATCTCTTTTGGATACAATTATGAATAATATGCAAAAAGAAAGAGCCATTAGAGGCTACGAAATTGTTGCTCATACATATAATAAACTAAAACAAGAAATACAAGAAATGGAAGACTCTCTTTCATTTTTAAGAACTAAAGGAATTCATGACTACGAATCGCAAGCTGAAAGACTTTATGAATCATTATCAAAAGAACTTGCATCTGGAAACACAAGAGGAATAAAAGCAATAGAAAACCGACTTGACACCTTAGCCAAATACGGAAGTGGATTCGTATCTATTAGAGACCAACTTGAGCATGAGAAAAAACAATTAAGCGCAATAAAATCAAAATATGAAGAGGCAAAAGTTGATGCCGAAGAGTTTTTGCCACACAAATTTATTGTTGACCACGCATATAAAGCTGAGAAAAAAAGCTATCCAATCAGGTGGTTAATTGTTGTCGTTTCTACATTCTCTACTTTCTTTTTCGCTTTGATAATTATTATCATTAAAGAAAATCTAAAGAATTTATCTTAAAAATATAACATTATGGATTTAGATAATAGAAATTTATTGTTTTTATTAAAAAAGTGGAAAAAACCATTGTTTTTAGTGTTCCTTGCATCTGTTCTACTTTCAATTGTTTTTACATCTCCCTTTTTTATTAAACCGCTTTACAAATCAAGTGCGACGCTATATCCGGTAAATATTTTTAGCTATTCTGACGAATCTCCGACCGAACAAATGGTTCAACTTCTTTCTTCAAAAGAACTACACAAGCAAATTGTTGAAGACTTAAATCTGATTTCATATTACAATATAAATCCAGACGACAAACTTGCTGAAATGAAAGTGCTTCAAAAACTTGAAAAAAGATTTAAAATAAAAAGAACACAATATGAATCTGTTGATTTAGAAGTACACGACCATGACGCTGAATTTGCACACAAGCTGTTGCAAAATATTTTGACACAATATAATGAATTTGCACTTAAACTTGTCAAAGCCAGAGCAAGTGAAATTTATGTGATTAATAGAGACCTGTATTTTAAAAAACAACAACAAGTTGACTCCTTAAAAAAGCACATTCAGCACCTTATTGAGGAAAATAATCTGTACGAGCATAATATTTTAAAAGAAACAATGAGAGGTGCATCTCAAACACTTACCAACACTGATGCTCAAAGTATAAAACTAAGAAATGCTTTATCGTCTGCATCTTTAGAGATATTTTCCAACCAAATTATCCTCGAAGCCGATGTTAAATATCTTGCAGAACTAAAAAATGAATATGTTAAATCTCTTATTGACTTGGATAAAAAACTCGAATTTGCAAACACAGTATCATATCCAGATATTTCATACAAAAAAGTTTACCCAATCAGATGGCTAATTGTTTTATTATTATCTAGTGCAACTATATTTTTCACTATTGTACTAATAATTTTAATTGAAAAAAAACATCAATATAATGTTGCACAAAAATAGTTTACTTAAAACAATAGGGCAAAATAAAAAAATACTGATACTTGTACTAACTTTTGTGTTCTTTGCAGTTAATACTTATTTAGTTACAAAGGAACTTTATTTGTTTTCTGTTTTACCTTTAATTATCCTTATCATATATTTATATTTTAAATCTCTTGATTTAGTTTTTTTTATTGCTGTTGCTTTAACTCCTCTTTCATTTGAATTATATTTCGAAAATTTCAATATGGGAATTAATCTCCCTTCGGAAGCATTATTTATAGGTATTCTTATTTTATTTTTCTTTAAACTTCTATTAAAAAATCCTCTAAACCACAAGTTTACTAAACACGCTATTTCTTTTTGGATTTTGCTACATCTATTTTGGATGTTTATTACATCAATAACAAGTCAAATTCCACTTGTATCATTCAAATATTTATTCATGCAATTGTGGTTTATAGTTCCATTATACTTTTTTGGGTCATTGCTGTTTAAAGACAAGAAAAAAATATACACTTTTTTGTTTTTAATGATTATTGCTGTTTGCATTACAATCATATACACAAGCATTCATCATGCTATGCACGGATTTGCCGAAAAATCAGGAAATTGGGTTATGAAACCTTTCTATAATGACCATACTGCCTATGGAGCTGTTCTTGCTCTTTTATTACCTATTTCTTTCGGAATTTTTCTTAAAAGCAAATTTTCAAAAACGATTAAGCTTTTTATGCTAATTGCCTCTGCACTTATTTTATTAGGGATTTTCTTGTCTTTTAGTAGGGCTACATGGATGAGCGTTGCCCTATCACTTATATTTTTAATCATCGTAGTGTATAAAATAAAACTTAGATATTTGTTTTTAGGAAGTCTTTTTGTAATTGGTCTTGCATACCTAAATATGGATACAATTTTACGCAAACTTGAAAAAAACCGACAAGATTCTTCAGCACATTTTGTGGAACATGTCCGTTCTATCACAAATATCTCAACAGACGCATCTAATCTTGAAAGAATAAACCGCTGGAAATCTTCAATAAGAATGTTTAAAGATTATCCGTTTTTTGGAACAGGCTCAGGAACATACCAATTTTTATATGCTCCTTATCAAAAATCAAAAGATAGGACTATCATAAGCACCAATGCAGGAGACTTAGGCAATGCTCACAGCGAATATCTTACTCCACTATCCGAAAGAGGAGTATTTGGATTATTGATTTTTATTGGAATCATTATTTCTGTATTTACTACAGGCATACGAACCTACAATAGAACAAAAGATGTGGAAATTAAAATGATTATGATATGTCTATTAACCGGATTATTTTCTTATCTAATCCACGGCTTTTTGAATAATTTTTTAGACAAAGATTATGCTTCCGTAATATTTTGGGGATTTGTATGTATAATTACTTCTTTGAGCATAACAACAAAAGAACAACAATTGAACGAATTGACACAAAATACACTTTTAAACTAAATATTATTTCATTTTAGTAAAAATTGTTTTTCCACGAAACACATCGGTATTATATTCTAAATAGGCATTTATTTCCCGCTCAATATCATATATTGAGTGTAAAACTCATCGTTTTTCGCATTTTTGCTTTTGTCAGATTTCTATTACTCGCTTTTTTATCTATCATTTGCTGTCCGATTTACGATAACAAGTCTAAAACGGACTTTTTACATTTACGGCATCATATTAATCTTTCACCTGACACATTAGTCTTGCTGCCAAATACAAAATAATTTACAATAATATTATAATTTCGAATAAACATATTGTGTCAATTTTGACAACATATTTACATAGCTTCCGTATTCATTATCATACCAAGCAAATATCTTGGCTTGAGTTACGGGAATACTAACATTTGTTTTTGTTGAGCCAATTGAACTTAAAATGCTACTGTCAATTTTCAAATTTGCAGTTTTGGCATCTGTTTCATTTCCTTCAATAATCACTGCTGCACGCTTTCCGATAAGATCGGCAGACACATTTTGCCTCATAGAAAACTCCAACATATCTTTTTGCTCTCCGTTTGCTGCCTGTTTAAACAAATTATTCAAATATGCTTTATCAATAACATTTGCATTTCCATTTGCGTCAAATGTTGGGCTAAATGACATATTCAAAGAAATCAGAGAAACTGTGTTAGTTGGTATTCTGATTGAGTCAGCCATAAATCCTATTTCTTGAATTTGAGGAAGAACATTTACGAGGGCTTTTGCAGCACCTGTTGTAGAAAGAATAACATTATTAAGTATTGATCTGTTTTTTCTCAAATCGCTTGCTCCGGTTTTCGGCATAGAATCTAAAACCGACTGAGTGTTAGTTGCAGCATGTATTGTTGACATGGTTGCCGTAAGTATTTGTGAAATTTTATCAGATTCAAGAATTGGTTTCATCATGTGTGCCAATGCGGTAGTTGTGCAGCTGGCTGCTGAAATTATATTATGTTTTTCGGGTAAAAAATCTAAATGATTAATTCCGTAAACCATCATAACAACATCTTCGGGGACTCCATTTGCCGAATTTTTAATTTTGTAGGGGGCGCTTAATATTACTTTTTTTGCTCCTGCTTCAAGATGTCCTCTCAAATCGCCTTTTGAAGAGTTAAGTCCTACTGATGGGTCAGAAAATTGTCCCGAGCAATCAACTACAATACTCACATTCTCATTATCCCAAGCAATATCTTTGGGATTTCTTTGAGTATTTAGTATTTTTACTGGAAAACCGTCAATTTCCAACAGAATATTTTTGTCAGAATCAAGCAATTTAATCTCTACTTTTTTCCCTGATCTACCATATAAAAATTGGCTTAAATCGCCATAAGTTGAGTCAGACTCAATAACTGTAATAATATCTTCTAGTTTTTTTCCTACTTCGCGTCCTACATTTATTACAATTCCATCAAAGTATCGTTCAATTAATTGGTGCCATAAAAAAAGTTTACCAATTCTTCCAAGGCTATTAATGCCTAAAATTTTTTTGTTATTAATATTTATGCTCATAATAAAGATATTTATTTAGTACACTATATTTGCAAATTTATACAATAATTTTATCATTTTTAAGTATTGGTGATTTTATTTTTTAGTCGGTAGCAACTTCCAATTTGTCAATACTTATTTATTAATTGCGTTGTTTTTTTGCAATTTAGCAATTATGATAAAATTCTATTACAAATCAATTTTTTGCTTGTCGTTCTGCTTTTGCTCCATTCGGTCATTGCATCTCCAAACAACACCACGCAACTACAATGGGCTAGCTTTTGTATTATTAAGAGCATATTGTTAAAGTTCTTGATAATAATTGAAGTTCTTGACAAAAAAACCATATCTATAAAAAAGGAAACAAAAGGCAAGTATAAGCAGAATTAGCACCTGCTTTGGCAATAGCTAATAAAACTAAAACATTTTTTTTCGTTTAGTCAAATAAGGTTTTAAAATGCTGTCGGGTGGTGAATTAATATCTATTTCAACAACATCTATTCTATGTGCCGAACATTTTTTTGTAATATCCTGAAACATATTTTTTAAATATTCTTGGTATTCGTCTCGTATATCGTTTGGGTTTAAAATCAGTTCAGAGCCTGTTTCCATATCAATAAACTTATGCGGTCTATTTTCATAATTCAATTCAAATTCTTTTTGCTTATCGTTTATATGAAAAACAATTATTTCATGTTTATTATGTCTTAAATGTTGCAATGCGTCAATGATTTGAGGAGCTGAATTATGTCCGTCCAACATATCACTAATGATGACGACCAAAGATCGTTTGTGAATTTGTTCGGCAATTTGATGCAAAGTGTCAGCAATTGCAGTTGGTTTGCGTTTATCTGTTCCTATTTCTTTGGCAATGCTATCCAAAGTGTTCATCAAATGCTTGTGATGTTGGCTTGTTGACCTTGCTCCCGTATGAAATTCTATTTTGTCAGAAAATACTGTTAATCCAAAAGCATCTCTTTGTAGCTTTAACAAATAAATGATAACTGCAGCTACAAATAAGCCATAGTTTGTTTTGCTTTTTGAAATAAATGGCTTAGTTTCGTCAAAAGGAAAATACATTGAAGAAGAATTGTCAAAAACTATATGACAACGCAAATTTGTTTCTTCTTCAAATTTTTTCACAAACAATTTGTCTGTTCTGCCAAACAACTTCCAATCAATATGCTTAATACTTTCTCCTTGATTATATTGTCTGTGTTCAGCAAACTCAACTGAAAATCCATGAAAAGGGCTTTTATGCAATCCAGTTATAAAACCAGCAACAGCCTGACGAGCAAGTAATTCAAGATGACTGTATAATTGTATTTCTTGTTCGTTGTAAAGAGCCAAAATATTAAACTTAAAAATTACAGAAGAGAGCGCAATTTCTCTTCAATAGTGCTACGAGGCACAGCCCCAAGTTGCTTATCTACAACTTCGCCATTTTTGAAATATAACAATGTAGGTATAGAGCGAATACCGAAACGAGCAGTAATTTGAGGATTATTATCAACATCTACTTTGCCAATAACAATATTTTCGCCATATTCTTCTGCTAACTCTTGTACAATTGGAGCTATCATGCGGCAAGGACCACACCATTCTGCCCAAAAATCAATCATAGCAGGCTTTCCTGAATCTACTACTAATTGTTGAAAATTGCTATCTGTAATTTCTATTATCATAGTAATAATTTTTTAAGAATACAAAAATACAAATATTTTTAATGTTTTTTATTTAGCAGTGTAATAAATTTGAAAAATGTAAAATTAACAATTAGTTTTAATATATTTATACTTTCATAAAAAATCATTAATCGCTAATTATCAGATGATTACTAAATATCAAAAAAATAAATGTTAATAAATGTTAATTTTTTTTGCATATTCTCAAAAAAAAGTATTTATTTTGCATTGTTATTATTAACCCTTAAATTTTTTGAATTATGAAAAAAATGAAGTATTTATTATTAGGATTTGCTACACTTGCATTTGTAGCATGTGGTGGTCCAGCTGAAACACCAGCTGTTGAAGAAGAAACTACAGATGTTGAAGTTGTTGAAGGATCAGAAATTGATGTTGTTGAAGGAGCAGAAATTACAGACGAAGTTACTGAAGAAGCTGCTGAATAAGGCTAAGATCTTTGATTAAAATAATAAAAGCTACCAATTGGTAGCTTTTATTATTTATAAATGATAATTATTTTGGTTCTATTTTAACAATAAACTTTCTTTTCCTTCAATCATTTTTCTAATATTCATCAAGGCATATCTCATTCTCCCCAAAGCAGTATTAATACTAGTATTTGTTCTCTCCGAAATTTCTTTAAAGCTCATATCAGCATAATGTCGCATAATCAGCACTTCTTTTTGTTCAGGAGGTAGTTTAGCAATTAGCTTTCTAAGATCACTATAAATTTGTTCCTTTATTATAGTATCTTCAATCGAAGGTTCTGATAGATTTATAAAATCAAACACATCGCTATCATCATTTGATTCTATAGTTTGAAATCTCTTGCCTTTTCGGAAATAATCAATAACTAAATTATGCGATATTCGCAATACCCACTGAATAAACTTGCCCTCTTCCTTATATGTTCCCGATTTCAAAGTATTAATAACTTTTAAAAAAGTATCTTGAAAAATATCTTCAGCATTTTCAACATCTTTTATCATATACAATATATACGAATAAACTCTATCCTTATGACGATTTAACAATATTGTAAATGATTGCTGGCTACCGGCGATGAATTCTCTTATAAGAATATCATCACTTTTTTCTGTTTTAGTCTTCATACGCTAAAAAAAATTGGTTAGCGTAAAAATGTATCGATAGCTTTGCGTTTTAGAATTATTTTACAAATGTACAAACATTTAATGGCAAAAAGCAAATAAAAGGTAAAAAAAAATTAAATTTGCAGTTTTGATATTTCTCATAAACATGTCTGATTTCGCAGAACAACAATATATTTATATAAAAGGGGCTCGCTCACACAATTTAAAAAATATTTTTATAAATATACCTCGAAACACTTTAACAGTATTTACAGGTCCATCAGGTTCGGGGAAATCATCTATTGCTTTTAACACGATTTTTGCTGAAGGACAAAGAAGATATGTCGAAAGTTTGAGTGCGTATGCCAGACAGTTTTTTGATAAAATGCCACCACCCGATGTTGATGCAATTGAAGGTATTCCGCCTGCTGTTGCCATCGAACAAAAAACAGGAACAAAACAACAAAACTCAACAGTTGGAACGATTACCGAAGTTTATGATTATCTGAAATTATTGTTTGCACGAATAGGCAAAACAATTTCACCCATTTCTGGAACAGAAGTGAAGCAACACACAGTTAAAGATGTTATTGATTTTGTTATGGAAAAAGGAAAGAATTTAACTGTTTACATTGTTGTTCCTATAGATTTAGACAGCGAAAGAACTTTATCTGTACAACTTGAAATATATCGCAGTCAAGGATATGGAAGAATATTAGTAGATAATAAAACTGTTCGATTTGATAGAAACATTGAGGAATACCAACATTATGGCAATAAAGAGATATTTCTTGTGATTGACAGGTTTTTATTTGACGAAGAGCTTGATATATATTCTCGATTGTCTGATAGTGCAAGTATTGGGTTTATTGAAGGAAACGGGAAACTTATTGTCAAAATGTATAATGAAAATGATGAAATTCAATATAATACCGAATTTTCAAATACTTTTGAAGCCGACGGCATCCGCTTTGAAATACCAACTCCACAATTATTTGCGTTCAACAGTCCTTATGGTGCTTGCCCTAAGTGTGAAGGCTATGGCACAGTGTTAGGAATTGACGAAAATCTTGTAATACCCGACAAAACTCTCTCTTTGTGGGAAAACGCAGTTGTATGCTGGAAAGGGCCTAAACTTTCTGAATGGAAAACATATTTTATTAAAACAAGCTCAGTTTTTAACTTCCCAATACATACACCCATTTGCGATTTAACCGAAGCAGAATATGACTTGCTTTGGAATGGGAATGCACAAGTAGAAGGAATTATGTCATTTTTTGCTTATATTGAAAGAAAAGCATATAAAATTCAATATAGGGTTATTTTGTCAAAATATCGTGGAAGAACAAAATGCTATGAATGTTACGGAACAAGAATAAGAAAAGAAGCACAATATGTAAAAATTTGTTCAAAGTCCATAAGCGATTTAGTTACTATGCCCATTGACGAACTAATTAACTTTTTTCAAAATATCAATTTAGATGAATATGAGAAGAAAATTAGCGAACGAATATTAACTGAAATTAAAAACAGATTATTGTTCTTAGATCAAGTTGGACTTAGCTATTTAACATTAAACCGAGCATCAAACACACTTTCTGGTGGAGAAACTCAAAGAATCCATCTTGCCCAAGCTGTCGGAAGCAATTTAGTTGGAGCCTTGTATATTATTGACGAACCAACTGTCGGACTTCATTCAAAAGATACTCAAAAACTTATACAAATTCTTTTACACTTAAGAGATTTAGGCAATACTGTAATTGTTGTTGAACATGACGAAGAAATAATTCAAAAAGCTGACTATATTGTTGATTTAGGTCCATTAGCCGGAAGCTTAGGTGGCGAAATAGTTTACTCCGGCAATTTTACAGACTTATTAAAAGAAAATAAATCTCTCACTGCACAATATTTCACTAAAAAAATGAATGTTCCAATGCCCATTAACAGACGAACATTCAGAAACTCAATAAAACTATTTGGAGCATACGAACATAACCTCAAGCAAATTGATGTTATATTTCCTTTACAAACACTAACAGTTATTACCGGTCCAAGCGGTTCAGGAAAAACTACATTAGTGAAAAAGATTCTTTATCCTGCACTTAAATCTATTTTAAGTGGCTCTAACGACAAATCGGCTAAATATAAATCCATACAAGGAGATTTTCATTTGATAAAAGGAGTAGAATTTATTGACCAAAATCCGATTGGCAAATCATCTCGCTCAAATCCAATAACTTACATAAAAGCTTTTGATGATATCCGAACTCTATTTAGTAATTTACCTTTGGCAAAAAAAAGAAATTATAAGCCCGGTTTTTTTTCTTTTAACACTTCAGGTGGCAGATGCGAATCATGCAAAGGAGACGGTATGATTGTAATTGAAATGCAGTTTCTTGCAGATGTAGAGTTAGTATGCGAAGATTGCGGCGGAAAAAGATATAAAGAAGAAACGCTTGATATTTTACTTGATGGGAAATCAATTTACGATGTTTTAGAAATGACAATTGATGAGGGAATTGATTTTTTCAGAAAGCTTTCCGGGAGTTCGCACTCATCAACAACACTAAAACATATCTTACAAAAAATTATTCCTTTGCAAGAAATTGGACTTGGATATTTAAAAATGGGACAAGCAACCTCAACTTTAAGCGGCGGAGAAATACAAAGATTGAAATTAGGCTCTTTTCTCGTAAATGCAGAAAGTATTGAACCATTGCTGTTTATATTTGACGAACCAACAACAGGATTGCACTATTATGATATAGCAAAATTACAAACAGCTTTTGAGCAACTACTAAATAAAAGACATTCTTTGATTATTATTGAACATAATATGGAAGTTATCAAATGTGCCGACTGGCTTATAGACTTAGGCCCCGATGGCGGCAAACACGGTGGAGAGCTTGTCTTTCAGGGAGTTCCAGAAGATTTGATTAAATGCAAAAAATCACATACCGCACAGTTTTTAAAACAAAAATTTAAAAATTAAATTATATGGGTACTATTAACATTAAAGAAGTTTCAACAAATAAAGAAATGAAAGAGTTTATTAAACTTCCTTTCAAAATTTATAAAAACAATCCTTATTGGGTGCCATATATAAAAAAAGACGAACTGAGAAGTATTGACAAAAACTACAATCCCGCATTTGACACTTGTGATGCAAAATTTTGGATTGCACTTAAAGACAATAAGTGCGTTGGAAGAATTGGAGCAATAATTAATTATTTATATAACGAAAAAGTTAATGAAAAAATAGGTCGAATTTCAAGAACTGAATTTATTGATGACAATGAAGTTAGCAATAAATTATTTGAAATTGCAGAAAAATGGCTAAAAGAAAAAGGAATGACAAAAGTGTTGGGACCATTAGGATTTAACAATTTGGATAATCAAGGTGTGTTAGTAGATGGATTCGAGCACATAGCAACGGTCGGTTCGGTATATCATCACAAATATTATCACCAACATTTTGAAAGATTAGGTTATTCTAAAGAAATTGACTGGATAGAATTTAGATTGAAAATATCCGACATTCCGGAAAAAGCATTACGACTTAATGAAATAGTCAAAACAAGACTTGGAATCAAGGTTTTGCCACTACAAAATCGTCAAGACATTGCAAAGTACGCAAAATCGATTTTCAACTTAATAAATAGTGCTTTTGAAGAACTTCCGTTTGTTTCTCCATTTACAAAAAAAATGATTGATTTTTATGTAAAAAAATATTTTCAAACTCTTAATCCCAAATTCATTAAGTTGGTTGTCAATGAAGATATGCAAGTTGTAGCATTTGTTGTTGGCTTGCCTGATATTACAAAAGCTATGCAAAAATCAAAAGGCTCATTATTTCCATTTGGATTTTTGCATATAATCAATGCACTCAAAAAACCTAAAGGATTGGAATTATTGCTCACAGGTGTTGACCCTAAGCTACAAAAAATGGGTGTTTCTGCGATATTAATTACCGAACTGCAAAAAGAACTTATTAAATATAAAATTACTGATGTTGAAACTACTGGGATTTTTGAAACTAACAACAAAGTAATTGAGCATTGGAAAAATTATGAACATATTCAGCATAAACGAAAAAGGTGTTACGGTAAATTATTGTAAACTACTAAAAACGAAATTATGAAATCCTTAAGATTATTGCTTTTATCATTAAGTTTATTATTATCATCAAACATTGCTAAATCGCAGCTTTTGACAAATTTATATATTGATAAACAATTTACTGTGCACATTAGAGGTATTTATGATGCCAAAATAATACTTTCAGCCCTCAGTTTAAAAAATTTAAACCCTATCGAAAAAGTTGGTGTACGAAATAATCAAATTGTAAATTTTACAATACCTCTAAACGCAGTACCTGGAAAATTCAAATTGAGAATTGAATATCGCGAACATCCACAAGAACAATTTTCGTATGTTGAGAAATTGATTATTATTAATCAAAATGATATTGAATATTTTATTCGCCCTGCTTATATAAACGACACAGATAGCTCTTACTTCAAAAAAGGAGAAAAAGAAAATACTACTTATGCCGAACTTTCAAATTATGTTAAAACTGAGCGTGAACAAATTGATTTACTTGAAGTAGTTTTGATGAATTATGACAAACAAAACTCAACTTTTTACAAACAACTTATTGAAGAATACAACCTAAGACGAGATAATTTTAATATATGGATTACAGAAAAGCAAAAACAATATAGCACATTGTATATTAGCCACTTTTTACAATTTGAATATATTCCAGAAATAAATTGGGAAGGCACATACAAAGAAAAGCTAAAAACAAAGCTAACAAATTATTTCAATGGAATAAACTTTAATGATAGTTTGCTAATTGATTTACCTGAATTTACAAACATGTTGGCACAATACATGGGAAACTGGGGAGAACTAATTGAATCGCAAGAAGATATGATTAATTTTTACACTAAAGCTGGTGAAATTGCTATCGAAAAAGCTTCAAAAGGAGATCCCAAAGTGTATGGTTGGATGGTTGATTATTTTTTCATAGGATATGAATCTTTCAATATTGCTTCTGGAATGAAAATGCTGGAAAAACACATTCAAAATCCAAATTGTCTCACATCAAAAAAGCGTGAAATATCAAGAAGAATAGAAGGACTTAAAACACTAAAAACAGGCACCTTAGCACCAAATTTTGAAATACTTGACGATAAAGGTAAAATGTTTAATTTTCATAAATATCAAACTAATAGTCCTAATAAATTAATTGTGTTTTGGTCGGCAGACTGTTCTCATTGTGAGGCGATTATCAAATTGTTATATGAATGGCATTCGCAAAGTAATAACACAAAAAAAGTTGATATTATTGCTATTAGTCTTGACGAAACCGATACCGAAATAAACAAGTGGAAAAACAAAAAAGAAAATCTAAAAAATTGGTATCATATACTTGCAGATGGAGGTGTAAACAGTCAGATTGCTACAGATTATTACATTTTAAGCACTCCTGTAATATTTATTGTTGATGCTAAAACGAATAAAATAGTTGATATGCCTACAAGTATAGAAGAAATATTAAAAATTGTTGATTAAGTTACACAAACAGAACTAAACTAACTGCCATTACTCCCATTCCGGCAATCAGTCCGCTTATTGCAACATGATGTTCTCCATATTCTTCAGCCGTAGGAAGCAGCTCGTCAAGAGATACATAAATCATAATCCCTGCAACTGCAGCAAAGACTACTCCTAAGGTAATGTCATTTAAAAAATTTTGCAATACAAAAAAACCAAGTAGCGCTCCTATTGGTTCTGCCAAACCTGACATAAATGATAACCAAAAGGCCTTTTTGCGACTTTTAGTAGCATAATATATTGGCACTGACACAGCAATCCCCTCCGGAATATTATGAATGGCAATAGCAATAGCAATACCAATTCCAAGTGCCGGATCAGACAAAGCAGCCATAAATGTAGCTAAACCCTCAGGAAAATTATGTATTGCAATAGCCAAGGCAGAAAACAAACCCATTCGATATAAATTTTTACCCTTCACTTCTGGGCAATCAACATCTTCACAAAGATTTTTTACTTCATGCGGATTTTGAAAAGCAGGTATTAATCTGTCAATTATCGCAATAAATGCAATGCCAGCAAAAAACGAAGCAACAGTAATCCAATAGCCGTTTGTTTCTCCCATTTCAGTTGTTAAATATAGTTTTGATTTTGCAAAAATCTCAACAAGAGAAACATAAATCATAACCCCCGCAGAAAAACCCAATGAAGCAGCTAAAAATTTTGGATTGAATTTTTTTGACAAAAAAGCCATCAAACTACCAATACCCGTGGATAAACCAGCCAATATGGTTAAACTAAAAGCAAATATTATATT
Source organism: uncultured Bacteroidales bacterium (assembly GCA_964551645.1). GTDB lineage: Bacteria > Bacteroidota > Bacteroidia > Bacteroidales > DTU049 > CAZKDV01. Next base: position 43,656 of record CAZKDV010000001.1, read on the forward strand.
TTGTGTAATCATAAATGAAGCAAATGTTAATATAAAACTGCAAAATTACTGACTTTCATAAAAACATTAAAAATAATTTTAACTCTATGAATTTTACAAACTTACTTACAGTAAAAAATTAGTTAATCTTCAAAACCATACTCTACAATTGCATTAATTTAAAGCTATTGAAAATAAATCTATTAAATTTGCAACTCTATTTTTTTAACGCTATATGCTTTTGATATTGTTTTTAATCAGCACTTTATTTTTAATTACATACTATTTTTATTTTTGGTTTAGAGTTCACATACACCACAAAAAAAGAATCCCTTTAAATAAACTTAATCCTGTTTCTGTCGTGATATGTGCAAAAAATGAAGAACTTAATATTATCAACAACATACCGCTAATATTGCAGCAAGATTATCCTATGTTTAATATTGTGGTTGTTGATGACGACTCAAGTGATGAAACTTACTATCACTTAAAACAGATGCAATTGCAAAATCCTATTTTGAGTGCCATTCATTTAAACAAAAATGTTAATTTTTTCAAAGGAAAAAAATTTCCTCTATCTATCGGAATTAGGTCGGCAAAACATACACACCTTATTTTAACTGATGCAGATTGCAAACCAAGTTCAAATAGATGGCTTGTACGAATGTCTGAATGTTTTTCTGATAACAAAAATATTGTTCTCGGTTATGGAAAATATGAAATGCACAACACATTTCTAAACTCCTTAATTAGATTTGAAACTATGCACACAGCAATACAATATTTTTCTTACGCTTTAGCCGGAATACCATATATGGGAGTTGGCAGAAATTTAGCGTATAAAAAAGAACTGTTTTATCTAAATAATGGTTTTTCCAAACACTATAATATACCGTCAGGAGATGATGATTTGTTTATAAACAGTGTTGCTAATGCACAAAATACTACAATTTGTCTTCATCATGAAGCACATACAATTTCATCGCCTCCAAAAACATGGTCAACATGGTTTAAACAAAAACTAAGGCATGTTTCAACGGGAAAATATTACAAAATAAAACATAAACTGCTTTTAAGCTCCTATCACTTTTTCAACATATCATTTTGGGGAACATTTATTGCTCTTTGCGTATTATCAAATAATTTATATTTAATTTTGTCGTTATTTCTAATAAAGAGTGTGCTATATATGTATTTGATGTATAAAAACACAAAGATTTTTAATGAAAAAAAGTTATTCGGCTTATCTGTTTTTTATGAACCTCTTTTGACAATGATTATAGGGACAATATATATATTCAAATTGTTTTTAAAGACTACAAAATGGAAGTAACGCAACATTTGACAGAAAAAGCACAATATGACTATGTGCTAATTCAGAGGGCTTTGCAAAACAGAGACCAAAAAGCTTATACTGAGCTTATGTCGCGCTATCGAGATTCATTATATTTTATGATGATGAAAATGACCAATGACCCAATAGATGCCGAAGATATGACCATTGAAGCATTTGGGAAAGCATTTAGAAACTTACAAAATTATACGACAGATTTTGCTTTTAGCACTTGGCTTTTTAAAATTGCATCAAATAATTGTGTTGATTTTATTAGAAAACGCAAAAAGCAATCTTTCCAACTTGTTGAAGATTATAGCTCGTACGATAATTATACCGAACAAAAATCATTTTTAAATAATTCACAACAAAACCCTGAAGAACTATACATCACAAAGCAAAAGCATAAATATATTAGAGAAATTGTTGAAAAACTTAAACCTCATTACAAAAGCCTTATAGAATTAAGATATTTTCAAGAGCTTTCTTACGAAGAAATTGCTGTAAAACTTAATTTACCTATGGGAACAGTAAAAGCACAACTTTTTCGTGCAAGAGATTTTCTATATCAAATTATGAAAGACAATACCCATCATATTTAACATATACTGTAATAATTAAGCAATGATTAAAACTTTTATTTTAAATCCGTTTCAAGTAAACACCTATATTGTTTCAGATAAGAATAAAAACTCTATCATTATTGATCCTGCATGTTATGGCAAAGAAGAAGAAAAATTAATTTCAGATTATATTGATACAAATTCCTTATCAATAAAGCACATTGTTTTAACTCATGCACACATTGACCACATACTCGGAGCTAATTTTATTCAAAACAGATATAAACCTGAACTTATTGCTCACAAGGAATCTGAGCTTTTTATCAATCAAGCAAGTGATTATGGAATGAATTTCGGATTTACCAATGTTGTGCCTCCAAGTATAACAAAATATATCAATGACGGAGATATTATACAATGTGGAGAAATGTCTTTTCAGGTATTATATACGCCCGGACACGCCAATGGAAGTATTTGCTTATATAGCAACAAATCTCAAATAGTATTTACAGGAGATGTTTTATTCAACGGAAGTATTGGCAGAACCGATTTGCCAACAGGCAATTACAATATGCTTATTGATAATATTCAAACTAAAATATTTACACTCCCCGATAATACTACTGTCTATTCTGGACATGGACCTTCTACTTCAATTTTGCAAGAAAAAACACACAATCCTTTTTTCAACTAATCAATTTTTTTTACAACCCACATTTATTATTTTACAATACTGCCTTGCAAAGTGGCACTACTACATTTTTCAATTTTAACTAAAACCTTATCTCCAATATTTGAAACACCTTGAACAGAAGGAAACACTACAACTTTATTATGCGAAGTACGCCCCATCATTTTTGAAATATCGCGTTTTGACTGTGATTCTATTAAAACTTCATAAATTTTATTTATATCATTTTTATTATGTTGCAGAGATAACGATTGTTGGAGTGAAATAATTTCTTCAAGTCGCGATGATTTTACTTCTTCAGGAACATCATCAACAAATCGCTTTGCCGCAGTTGTACCGCTCCTTTCGCTATACTTAAACATAAAAGCATAAAAATAACCAACTTCTTGCATAATTTCAAGTGTTTGATTATGATCCTCGTCTGTTTCTCCACAAAAGCCAACAATAATATCAGTTGAAATACTACATTCAGGAATAATGGTTTTAATTGCTTCTATCCTACTCATATACCATTCTCGTGTATATTTTCTATTCATTTTCTGCAAAACATTATTACTTCCTGATTGCAGTGGTAAATGTATTGATTTACAAATATTTTCATGATTTGCAATTACATGGAGCAAATCATCAGAAATGTCTTTTGGATGGCTAGTTGCAAATCGAAATCGCGTTATTGGATATTTTGAAGCAAGCATATCAAGAAGGTCAAAAAACAAAATTGTTTTGCCATCAGCAACATATTTATACGAATTAACATTTTGACCAAGTAAAGTTATTTCTTTTATATTTCCATCAATTTGCATATCCACTTCTTGTATTATTGATTCAGCCGACCTACTTCTCTCTTTTCCTCTGGTATAAGGCACTACACAATACGAACAAAAATTTTCACAACCTCGCATAATTGGGACAAAAGACGAAATTCCTTGTGTTATTAATTTTTGAGGAAAAATATCATCATAAGTTTCAGAATTAGATAGTAAAATATCTGTTATATTCTGAAATTCTGATTTTTCAATAATATTTACAATATTTCTATACGAATCAGGACCGACAAGAAATTGAATTTGCTTTCCATCTTTATATAAAGACTCTCCAAGCCTCTCCGCCATACACCCAATAATTCCTATTCTCAATGAAGGCTGCTTTTTTCGTAAATGTTGCAACTCTTTAACTCGTTTTATAATTCTCTGCTCAGCATTATCCCTAATTGAACAGGTGTTAAGCATAATTATATTCGCCTCGGCAACATTTTGAATAATGGAATAATTATTTTGTTGCAAAATACTTGCAACAATTTCACTATCTGCAATATTCATTTGGCAACCATAAGTTTCAATATATACTTTGTTTGACATATTTAAAATTTGTTGCAAAAATACGAATATCAAGCTAAAACAAATGTAAAACGAAGATGATAAAAAAGAAAAATTGCTTGTTTAATTTGAAATACCTTAATTTTGCCAAAATTTTAAAATTGAAAATTACGATGGCAAAAAATTTAGTAATTGTAGAGTCCCCAGCCAAAGCTAGAACAATTGAAAAAATATTAGGAAAGGATTATAGTGTTAAATCTTGTAATGGACATGTTAGAGACTTATCAAAAAAAGACTTGAGTATAGATATTGATAATAGTTTCCAACCAAAATATACAATTATTGACGAAAAAAAAACTCTCGTTAAAGAACTTTCTCAAATCGCAAAAAAGTCTGAAAAAGTATTGTTAGCAACAGATGAAGACCGCGAAGGAGAAGCAATATCATGGCATCTTGTTGAAGCATTAGAATTAGACGAAGACAAAACAGAACGCATCACATTTCATGAAATAACTAAGAAAGCAATCTTAAACTCCTTAAACCAGTCAAGAAAAATCAATTATGAATTAGTTAATGCACAGCAAGCCAGAAGAGTTTTGGATAGGTTGGTTGGATATGAGTTATCTCCATTGCTTTGGAGAAAAGTTAAACCTGCCCTTTCTGCTGGTAGAGTTCAATCTGTTGCAACTCGATTAATTGTTGATAGAGAAGAAGAAATTAATGCTCACACTGCAAAATCAAATTTTAATATAGTTGGGCTATTCACTACAAAATCAGATAATAATTCAATTATAAAAGCCCAACTTTCACATCGTTATGATAAAAAAGAAGAAGCTGCAAAATTCTTAGAATCTTGTAAAAACACTAAGTTTCAAGTGTTAGACATTGAAACAAAACCTTTTACTAAATCTTCTTCTGCACCATTTACTACCTCATCATTACAACAAGAAGCAAGCAGAAAACTTGGATTTTCTGTATCCAAAACCATGATTGTTGCACAACAATTGTATGAAACAGGAAAAATAACTTACATGAGAACTGACTCTGTTAATCTTTCTGATATAGCAATAGCTCAAAGTAAAGATATTATTTCAAAATTATATGGAGAAAACTACTCAAATCCGAGACAATTTCAAAATAAAATAAAAGGAGCTCAAGAAGCACACGAAGCAATTAGACCAACTGAAATATCAGTAGAGGATATACCTGGAACAAAAGACCAAAAAAGATTATATGAGTTAATTTGGAAACGCACCATAGCCTCTCAAATGAGTAATGCAATTTTTGACAGAACAACTATTCAGATTAATTCTCCAGAACCTAAATACTTCTTTGTTGCAAAGGGAGAAGTCTTAAAATTTGATGGATTTTTGAAAATATATTCTGAAAACACCGATGATGAAACCACAGAAGAAGATACAAGTTTATTGCCATTAGTGCAAGTAAACGAAGCATTAGACTATAAAGAAATAAATGCAACACAAAAATTCTCTACTCATTCTCCAAGATATACCGAAGCTGCTTTAGTTCGCAAATTGGAAGAACTCGGTATTGGTCGTCCATCTACTTATGCTCCCACAATTTCAACTATTATGAGAAGAGAGTATGTAGTGAAAGACTCTCGCGATGGACAAGCAAGAAACTATGAAATTGTAAGGCTTGTAAAAAAGGAGATAACTGAAGAAACAAAACAAGAAATAGTTGGGAGTGAAAAAAATAAATTATTTCCTACAGATATCGGGATTTTAGTTACGCAATTCTTAAAAGAATCTTTTCCCGATATTTTAGATTATTCATTTACAGCAAAAGTAGAAAAGCAATTTGATGAAATTGCTATGGGCAAAGTTGTATGGAATGATATGATTAATTCATTTTATAAAACATTTCATCCACAAATTGAAAAAATCAGTACAGAATCAAAGAAATTTGTTGGAGAACGACTACTTGGAGTTGATCCTAAAACAAAACAAAATGTATATGCTAAGATTGGTAGATATGGACCAATAATTCAAATTGGAGAAACCGGAAGCGACACAAAACCTTTATTTGCTAGCCTACTAAAAACCCAATCAATTCATTCAATTGTTTTAGAAGAAGCTCTGCAACTATTCTCTTTTCCGTTAAACATTGGAAAACACAATAATGAAGATGTATATGTTAATGATGGACCTTATGGGCCATATATCAAACATGCAAAAGCAAACTATAAAATACCCCAAAACATCAACCCACTCGAATTATCTCTTGAACAAGCCATAAAAATCATAAGCAATAAAAATGATAATGTAGCAAGCAATATCCTTAAAACTTTCGATGAAGATAATGACTTGTCCTTAAGAAAAGGAAGATGGGGAACATATATTAAGTTTAAAAACAAAAACTACAAAATTCCAAAAGGAACTGAAATTGACAGTATAACATACAAGATTTGTATGGAAATAATTGAAGAAAGCGATAAAAATACAACACCAAGTAAACGAAATTTTAAAAAGAAATAAATTTATGATAGATTGGTTTGAAATATTAGAGCCCATAACATTTGACAAACAAACTTTTGATTCTTTTTCCGAAAATTCTTTAGGAAAAACCACATTATTCAATTTACACAAAAATCAATCTTTTGAAAATATAGGTATTGCAATAATTGGAGTGCCAGAAGAAAGAAATGCTGTTGGAAATATTGGAGTTTCTTACGCTCCTGAAACAATCAGAAAATATCTGTATAACTTAAAAAATAAAATGCCAGATATTAAAATTGCTGATTTGGGAAATATGATTATTGGAAAAACTCCTGAAGATACATACTCTGCTGTTAGCAATATTGTAGCTGACTTAATCCAAAACGAAATATTTCCTATAATTATAGGAGGCTCTAATGATATTGCATTTGCTAATTACTTAGCATACGAAAGACTAAAACAAATTATCAATATTGCTTCACTTGATGCTGAAATAGATATTGAAAAAAACTTCAATTCCATAAATTCAAAAAATTATTTAAATAAAATTATACTACAAAAACCCAATTTTTTATTCAATTATACAAATATCGGATATCAAAGTTATTTTGTTGAAGAAGATATAATTACATTAATGAGAAAATTATATTTTGATGCGTATCGTCTTGGCAAAATTCGTAATGATTTTGAAACTGCCGAAGTATTAGTAAGAAATGCCAATATGCTATGCGTTGATATTAGTTGTGTTAGACAAAGTGATGCTCCTGCTTGTGAATATACTTCTCCAAATGGCTTTTATGGTGAGGAAATATGTAAAATTTTACAATATGCTGGAATGAATGATAAACTCACATCAGCAGGCTTTTATGAAGTCAATCCTCTGAAAGATATTAATGGACAAACTGCTCATTTAACTGCACAAATGATTTGGTTTTTGATTGAAGGAATTTCGTTACGCAAAAATGATTTCCCAAAAAGAGATAGCGATGATTATGTTAAATATTATGTATTTAACAAACAATTAGATAATGAACTTATTTTTTACAAGAGCAAAAAAACAAGCAGATGGTGGATGGAAGTAGCTTTGACAGCAACAGAAACATCTGTTTTAAAAAGACATTATTTAGTTGCATGTAGCTACAAAGACTATCAAACTGCGTTAAAAGATGAAATTCCTGATAGATTATGGCTTACATATCAAAAAATTATGTAATTTTGTTTTTTTTGATGCAAAATATGTGCAAAAAACAATATAAATTTTGTAGTGTGAAAAAATCTTCGTTACTTTATCTCCCAATTTTTAAAAAAAACTATAATTATTAAAAATTATGAAAAAACAAGTATATTTTTCTCTTGTTATAACTATTGCTCTAATATCGTTGAGTTTACCATCATTTAGTCAACAAGAAGCCCAATTCAGCCACAATATGTTTAACATATTATCATATAATCCCGCATACGCCGGAAGTAACAACCAAATATGTCTAACAACTCTTGGCAGGCAACAGTGGATGGGTTTATCAGAAACTAATGAACAAGGAAATTCGGTTAATGTTGCTCCACAAACATTCTTATTTAGTATTGACGGAAATGTAGATTTTTTAAGAGGCGGACTTGGAGCTGTTGTTTATAAAGACAAATTAGGACACGAAGACAATATAGGCTTAAAACTTGGCTATTCATACAAACATGCAATCGGACCAGGACACTTGAGCGGTGGCATTATGCTTGGATTTTTAAATAAAGTTATTGATTATTCAGCATTTAATGCAATTAATGAAAATGACCCTTTATTAAATGGAGCTAAAGAAAGCGATATGATTTTTGACATGTCTTTTGGAGCATTTTATCGAGTTCCCGGAAGTTTTTATGCCGGAATTTCATCTTCTCAACTTTTACAATCTGAATCTACTTTCCCTGATAATTTAGGTAGTCCAAAACTAAAAAGACACTACTATATCACAGGAGGATACAATTATACATTACCGTCAATGCCTGAATTGGAATTACAACCATCAATATTGATAAAATCTGAATTTGTAACTGCTCAATTTGACATAAATTGTTTATTATTATGGAATTCGCAAATTTGGGGAGGAGCATCATATCGCTCAACTGATGCTGTAGTGCTATTTTTAGGAGGCAAACCATTTTTAAATTCAACAATATCATCAATGGAAGCATTATCTTTTGGTATTGCTTATGATATTACTACTTCAGCCTTGGGCGGAGCAGGAAGAAGTTTTGGTAGTGCAGAAATTATGTTAAATTATTGCTTCGAAATTAAAATAGAGAAGCCAATTTCGAGTTATAAGAATGTAAGGTTTTTGTAAAAGCAATGTAACCTTTCAAAAAAAGTGTCGTAAAAGTTAAATAGTTAAAATTACAACCATGAAAATATACGTCTTGCTGAAAACAAAAAAAACTCTTAGTTTACTAATGTTTCTTGCAATCATAATTGCAGGATGTAGTAAAGCTGATAGAGGCTACCTTGTAGGTGTTCAAGATCGTCCTTCTTGGTATCAACCAGATCCATTCGGAATGATTTTTATTCCTCAAGGAAGTTACAATATGGGACAAAACGACCAAGATGTACCATATAGCCATATTGCTCAATCAAAAACAGTAACTGTTACATCGTTTTATATGGATGAAACAGAAATTACAAACAATGAATACAGACAGTTTGTTTACTGGGTAAGAGATTCAATTGCTCGACGAATACTTGGAGATGTTAATGAAGAATATCTTATCATGGAAGATAAGTATGGCGAATTTTATGATCCTCCTTTTTTGAATTGGAAAAAGAAAATTCGTTGGGACGGAGAAGAAGAAAGAGAAGCTCTTGCAGAACTATATCTTCAAGAACATGAACGCTTTTATCGAAGAAAAGAATTAGATGTTAGAAAACTTAACTATGAATATTGGTGGGTTGACTATCAAGCTGCTGCTAAAAAAGATATGAAAAACCCTGTTAGCGACCTAAACACTAATCCAGCTTCTATGTGGACAAACAGACAACAAAGTTGGACTGACAGATCTGTATATGTAAAAAAAGACATTATAAATATATATCCCGATACTCTTTGTTGGATACATGACTTTACATATTCATATAATGAACCAATGGCAAAGAGTTATTTCTCCCATCCAGCTTATGACCACTATCCTGTTGTTGGAGTAAATTGGAAACAAGCAAGAGCTTTCACTATTTGGAGAACTAATTATTTAAATAATTATCTACAAGGAAAATTAGGACAATGGCCTGTTAATGATTTCAGACTTCCAACAGAATCTGAATGGGAATGGGCTGCAAGAGGTGGACTTGATTTAAGCCCATATCCATGGGGCGGTCCTTATATTAGAAATAGCAATGGTTGTTTTTTAGGCAATTATAAACCCTTAAGAGGAAATTACTCAGATGACGGAGGCGTTTATCCCGTTGTTGTTGCACACTATGCTCCTAATGATTTTGGACTATATGATATGGCAGGCAATGTTGCTGAATGGAATATTGACGCATACGACCCATCATTATATAACTTTGCACACGACATGAATCAAGTATATCAATATGAAGCAAAAGATACTGACCCTCCTGCTTTAAAAAGAAAAGTTATTCGCGGTGGATCATGGAAAGATTTTGGATATTTCATGCAAGTTAGTACTCGCTCATTTGAATATCAAGATACAGGGAAAAGCTATGTCGGCTTCAGAAATGTTCAATCTTACTTGGGAAGAATGAAAGGAGATGGACCAAACTCTTCAAATGTATATTAAAAATTAATAATCTTAACATAATAACTAATTCTTAAAATAATAATTTATGGGACTAAAAAATATCGTAGAAAGTAAAGCTTACAAAAACTTTATGGCTAAATTGTACGGATGGGGTGCTTCTATTGTAATTGTTGGAGCACTTTTCAAAATTCAACACTATCCTGGTGCAGGTTTAATGCTTGGACTTGGACTTGGGACTGAAGCACTTATATTTTTCATGTCTGCGTTTGAACCACAACACATTGAACCTGATTGGAGTTTAGTCTATCCTGAATTATGGGGATTATATCATGAAAACGAACCACATCCTGATGGATTTGATATTATTACTTCCGCAGATAATGGTAAAAAATTAAGCACAACACAAGAATTAGACAAGATGTTAGAGGAGGCAAAGATCGGTCCAGAACTCATTGCAAGCTTAGGTGAAGGAATGCGTAACCTAAGCGAAAATGCTTTAAAATTATCTGGTGTTTCATCTGCAGCCGGCGCTACTGACGCATTTGTATCAAATTTATCAAAAGCTTCTGATAGTGTTGAAAAATTGAATAACATTTATGATAAAACCAGCGAATCATTAACACAAAATGTTGGCGTAAATGAAGAATTAGCAAACTCAATGAAAGGTGTTATCAATTCTGCAAATAAAACTTCAGAAAGCTTTAATACATTTGCTAATACTGTACAACAAGAAATTGGAGCCAATGAAGAATATGTAAATAGCCTTAAACTTGCTACTGAAAGTGCACAAAATCTTGCAAATCAATACACAAATTCTGCTGCAAACTTAACAAAAGCAACAGAAGCAATTGATTTCTCAGAAATTGATGGAAAATCATACGGAGAACAAATTCAAAAGGTTACAAAAAATCTTTCTGCTTTAAATGCTGTGTACGAATTACAATTACAAAACACTAACGAACAATTAGAAAAAACTCAACAAATGCAAAAATCTGTTGGTGATTTTGTAAATAACATCAATGAAACATCAGAAAGTGTTCAAAAATATAAAGAACAAGCTGAAGCATTGGCAAAAAATTTATCCGCATTAAATTCTGTTTACGGCAATATGCTGTCTGCAATGAATATGAATATTAACAAATAAAAAGAGAAAACTGTATGGCGTCAAAAAACTGTCCAGAAACCCCCAGACAACGAATGATAGCTATGATGTACCTTGTACTTACGGCATTATTAGCTCTCAATGTATCAGCTGATGTACTAAACTCTTTTGTTGTTGTAAATGAAGGAATAGTTGCAACAAATCAAATTTTCTCTAAAAAAGTAGAAGCATCTTATAGTATTTTTGAAGCTGCCATGGCAGAGAATCCTGAGAAAACTAGAACTGCTTACAACAAAGCAATGGAAGTAAAACAAATGTCTATTGACATGGTTGATTACATTGAAAACCTAAAAGCAGAACTAATTTCTCTAACTGAAGGAATCTCTATTGAAGAGGCAAAAACAATTAGTGCCTCAAAATTAAGAAAAAGAGACAACTATGATATTCCAACCACATTCTTAATTGGGCAAGACCAAACGACAGGAAAAGATGGACGAGCAAATATGCTCAAAGAAAAAATAATTGAATATAAAACATCTATTATAAATGTATTAGATGAAAGTTCTAGAGATAAAGTAAACTTAACATTGAATGTTGATGATATGCCATCATCATTAGATAAAAATGTTACAAGAACATGGGAAATTGGTTCTTTTTATAAAATAGTTCAAATAGCATGTGTTGCTATTTTAAATAAATTAGTTTTAGAAGTAAGAAATTCCGAAGCAGATGTTATTGCACAATTATATGCTGATGTTGATGCTGGAGACTTTAAATTTAACAAAATTTCTGCTAAAGTCGTTCCTAAAAGTAATTTCGTAATTACAGGTGGAGAATTTGAAGCTGAAATATTTGTAGCTGCTTACGATACACTTACTTCTCCTGAAGTTATTATTGGTTCTGGGATTGATACAACCGGTGGTGCAGTTAAAGTTTTAGGCGCTCCAAGAACATTAGAAGGAGAAAATGGCATTGTAAAATATAAAACAATTGCTAGTGGTGTTGGCGTACAAACTTATGGCGGAGTAATTAATGTACCCCTACCTACTGGAGGAAAAAAATCTTATCCCTTTAAAGGAGAATACGCCGTAGCCGCCCCTACTGCAACAGTTTCTGCCGACAAAATGAATGTATTTTATATAGGAGTTGACAATCCTGTTTCTATTTCTGTTCCTGGAATTCCTAATGATAAGGTAAAACCTTCAATAACAAATGGAAGAATGAGTTCAACGGGAAGCGGTAAATATAATGTTCGTGTTGAAAGTGGAAACGAAGCAACTATTAATGTGTCAGCAGAAATGGATGGACAAGTAAGATCTATGGGTTCATTTAAATTTAGAATTCGTAGAGTTCCTGATCCAGTTCCATATATCGCAAGTATTAGAGAAGGAAATATCCCTAAAGGAAATCTTATTGCAAGTCCTATTATTATTCCAAGAATGGAAAATTTTGAGTTTGACCTTAACTTTACCATCGTTTCATATAGATTTATTATTACACAGCCCGGTGGCGACATTATTGAAAGAGATGGTTCAGGTGGAAGATTAACACAAGAAATGATTAATTATATTAACAACGCAAGAAGAGGGACAAGATGTTATATAGAAAATATTAGAGCTCAAGGTCCTGACGGAACACGCGGTGTTGCCCCAATCAGTTTAAGAATTATTTAAAAAAAACAGGAGGTTATCATGAAACGCTTCTTTTTGATTTGCATAACATTTTTCTCTTTCAGTGCATTTGCACAAGTTATAGATGCTCCTCCTATTACAACTGGAGCATGGGAAAAAGAATATGTCGCAAGCAGAAAACCAATTCCTTATTCGCATTTGCGTGAAGCAGATGTTCTTTGGGGAAAAAGAATTTGGAGAGTGATTGATTTAAGAGAAAAAATGAATCACCCACTATATTATCCAACTCAACCTACTGCTGGTCGTGTTAATTTAATGACAGTTATCTTTGACGGACTTAAAGAAGGAGAGATTAAAGCATATTCTGCTGACGATTTTCAATTAGAAATGAGTTATAATGAAATCATGAACTCTCTCGAAAGACGAGATTCAATAGTTGCATACCGAGAAGAACCTCCTCACGATCAATATGATACTGTTATTGTACAACCATTTGATCCGGGTTCAGTTATGATGTTTAGAGTTCAAGAAGATTGGTTTATTGATAAACAACGCTCCGTGATGGATGTTAGGATTCGTGGACTTTGCCCACTTAGAGCAAGTTATGATGCTGACGGAAATGTTAGAGGTTATAGTCAATTATTCTGGATTTATTTTCCATACGCAAGAGAACTTTTTGCTAAAAATGAAATTTACAATAGACATAACGATGCTGCACGAATGAGTTTTGATGACTTATTCTTTAAAAGAATGTTTTCAAGTTATATTATTAAAGAAACTAATGTTTACGATAGATCTATTGCGGAATATGCCCTCGGACTTGATGGCTTGCTTGAAGCTGAACGAATCAAAGAAGAGTTATTTATTATGGAACACGATTTGTGGGAATACTAAGATATTTTTATCATAAAAAAGAGGACTAAAGTCCTCTTTTTTTTAATGTGCAATTAACCAATTGGCACCAAAGTTAATATCAATCTCTATCGGTACATCAAAACAAAAAGCTGTAACCATTTCTTCTTTCACAAGTTGCTTCATTACTTCAATTTCTGAGATTTCTGTATCAAACAACAACTCATCATGAATTTGCAAAATCATTCTTGACTTAAGTTGCTCCTCTTGAATTCTATTCTGTATCAAAATCATTGCAACTTTAATAATGTCAGCTGCAGAACCTTGAATAGGTGCATTGATTGCACTTCTTTCGGCAAAACCCCTGACAAATGCGTTTGATGATTTTATATTAGGAATAATCCTTTTTCGATTTTTGATTGTCTCCACAAACCCATGTACTTTTGCAAATTCTACCGTTTCATCAATAAACTTTTTAACTTTTGGGTATTGAATAAAATATGTTTCAATCAATATATCTGACTCTTTTTTTGAAATTCCTAATCTTTCAGACAAACCAAAACCAGAAATACCATATATAATTCCAAAATTAACAGTTTTTGCATTTCTTCTATGTTCTGAATTAATCTCCTCAATTGGAATATTATAAATTCTTGAAGCTGTTGCCTTGTGAATGTCAATTCCATTTGTAAAGTCTTCAATCATATTTTCATCTTGGCTCATTGCAGCAATAATTCTTAGCTCAATTTGAGAATAATCTGCTGAAAGAATCAAATAATTGCTATTTCTCGGAATAAAAGCTTTTCGAATTTCTTGTCCCAATTCAGTACGAATTGGAATATTTTGCAAGTTTGGATTTGAAGATGAAAGTCTGCCTGTTGAAGTAACTGTTTGATTAATAGTGCTATGGATTCTGCCTGTTGCATGATGAATATTTTTGGGCAATGCATCTACATAAGTTGTTTTTAGCTTATTAATTGTTCGATGTTCTAATATATATGGTATTATCGGATGCTTGTCTTTAAATTTTAATAATACTTCTTCTCCAGTTGAATATTGTTTAGTTTTTGTTTTAGGGGGATTGTTTGTAATAGCTAATTTTTCAAACAACACCTCACCTAATTGCTTTGGTGACGCAAGGTTGAAATTAGTTCCTGAAAGTTTGAAAATTTCATTTTCTAAAAAAATTAGCTGTTCTTGTAATTTCATTGAGAACTTTGCTAATTCTTCTGTATTAATAGTTATTCCTTCCTCTTCAATTTGGGCAAGTACAGAAACTAAAGGCATTTCAATATCATAAAATAGTTTGATTAGTCCATTTTGTTTTAACTCAATTTCAAGCAAATTTTTCAACCTCAATGCTATATCAGCATTTTCACATGAATAATCCTTCATTATTTCTATTGGAACTCGCAATAACTGCTCTGTGCCTATATTTTTAAAAGGTAAAATATCTTCAAAAGCAATCGGTTTATGAGATAAATATGTTTCTGAAAGATAAATCAAACTGTGTTTTACATCTTGGTTTACTAAATAGTGTGCAATCATTGTATCAAAACACGGTGATTTTACAAGAATGCCGTATTTCTTTAACAGTTTATAATCAAACTTTAAATCGTGAGCAACCTTCATTATTGATGGTGATTCGAAAATTTCTCTTAAAAAAACTGAAAGTTTTTTTAGAGTAAAAGTAGTATCATTAAAAGCTAAATAATATGCTTTTCCCTCCTCAATGCAAAAACTTATTCCGATTACTATGTCTGTAAAAGGGTCTAATCCACTTGTTTCCGTATTAAAGGCAAAACATTTGCAAGTTTGTAATAATTCAATCAATTTAGCAAAATCATCAAGATTATTAATTAATTGATAATTGCTATTGTCAAATGTTTTAGGAATTAAATAAGGTATTTTTGCATTAGTTTGACTGAACAAATCTCCTTGAATGCCATATCTAATAGAAGCAATTTCAGGTTGATTTGCATAAAAAGCATCATGAAATCGTTTTGAAAAAGTTCGGAATTCAAGCTCTTTGAATAACTCCATAATTTCTGTTGGTTCGGGGACAGACCACTTAAGCTCATCAGCATAAAACGAAATCGGAGTGTCTGTAGCAATTGTTGCTAAATTTTTTGAAAATATGGCTTGATTACTATACTTTTTAACAAGTTCTCTCAATTTATTATTTTCAATCGCATCTGAATTTTTTATTAAGTTTTCAATACTTCCATATTCTTGAAGTAGCCTTTTTGCTTTTACCTCACCAATCCCCGGAACACCAGGAATATTATCAGAAGCATCGCCCCAAAGTCCAAGAATATCTATAAGTTGAGTTGGACTATCTATCGAATATTTTGAACATACCTCTTTTACTCCTATTTTCTCAGCTGATTTTCCTTGTTTTCCAGGTCTATAAATAAAAATATTATCACTGACAAGCTGTCCAAAGTCTTTGTCTGAAGTCATCATATATACAGTAAATCCTTCTGCTTCTCCTTTTTTAGCAAGTGTGCCAATTATATCATCAGCTTCAAAGCCATCCATAGCAAAAGTAGGAATTGACATCTTATTAAGCATTTCCTTAATATAAGGAATAGAAATTGCTATATCTTCAGGCATGGCATCGCGTTGTGCTTTATACTCCTCATATTCCTCATGTCGAAAAGTTGGAGCTGCCGAATCAAAAGCTACTCCAATATGAGTAGGTTTTTCATTCTTTAAAATATCTAATAACATATTTGCAAAACCAAGTATTGCCGAAGTATTTAATCCTTTGCTGTTTATTATTGGCGACTTACTTAAAGCAAAATATGCCCTATATATCATTGACATCGCATCAATCAAAAACAAAGTTTTTGTGTTACTCATAATCTTAATATTTATTTGATAAAATTACAAAAATAACTTTTAGTATTTATGTATTCTTTTATGCTTGAAAAAAAGCCATTCTATAAACACTAAGAAAAAAACAATAAATTTGCATTTCAAGAACTAAGTAATGAAGTATCGAATTGGCGTATTGTCTGACACTCACGGCTATCTCTCTCCATCTGTCAAAACATTTATTTCTAATTGTGATGAAATTTGGCATTGTGGAGATATTGGCAGTTTTCAAATAAGCGATGAGCTTAGCTCCATTGCCAAACTAAGATGTGTAGCCGGAAATATTGACGATATGAACATTGCAAAAGAGTTTGGGTATGAACAACTATTTAAAATAGACGACTGTCTAATAGGAATATTGCATATAGGTGGACATCCCAATAAATATTCAAAACAAGCCATAGAGTTTATAAAAAAAAACAAACCCAATATTTTGTGCTGTGGACATAGCCATATTTTGAAAATAATGTACGACAAAACCAATGAATTGCTATACATTAATCCAGGGGCTGCCGGAAAATTTGGTTTTCATCAACAAATAACTGCGGTTAGATTTATACTTGATAATGGTGTTCCCAAAGAAATGGAAATTATAGATATTGAAAAAGTATAAAAAAGTATTTAAACCAAATTTTTGAAAATCAATTTTAATTTAAGTTGGAATAAAAAAGAAATTCTGGGTTTGTTGATTATAAAAATCAGTTAAATTATTGTGTTCAATTACTTTAGGAGTATAATTAAGTGATCCCATAAAATCAAATATTTCTTTCCGCTGTTTACCAGGCCATAACTCACAGTAAATAATTGGTGAATTTTTATTAATCAATTTAACAGCTCCCTTCAATACACTTAACTCATGTCCTTCAACATCAATTTTAATAGCTGTAATTCTCTTTATAGAATTACTCAATTCATCAACATTATCAAGTTGTTTACAGGGAACTTTAAAGATTTCCCCTTCTTCATTTATTATATTAATATCTTTAACCACATGACTCAATCCTTGCTTTTTTGCAGTATCAATTATTGGAAGTATCATATCAATTTCACCCTCAAAATTACTTAAAGCGCATTCATACAAGTTGACATTTTTGAGTTTGAAAAACTTAACTATACGCTTTAATGTTTTTATATTACAAGGGATAGGCTCAAAAGAATATATCTCTGAATATTTTAAACGCTTTGCAAAATGGGCCGTCATAACTCCAATATTAGCCCCTATATCAAGTACAATTCCATCATCATGAATTATGTCAAATAATTTTAGAAAATCTTTTTCATTTTTATCCCATCTTAATTTATAGTACATAAATAATGAGAAGATAAATAAATAATTTTCAAAACCAAAAATCCTTTGTAAAAGCGATATTATTTTATTTTTCATATATTTTTGTATTTTAACAAACATAGGGTAAACTATAGAAAATCAGTTTTAATTCCAGAAAAATACAAACCTCTTTACATTTTTTAAAATCGTTTTCAAATATACAATAATTATTTAACAACCAAAATATTCAATAACAAAATCCTCATAAGAAATAACTTTCTAATCATCAATTTAACAGCTAATTATCAAAGAATTGTATTTTATTTAATTCCATAAAATAATCGTAATTTTGTAGCGTTTTTTTAACTATGCTAAGTAAATTATTCATTCTTTTAATAAAATTTTATCAGCGAACTATTTCTGTTTTACTTCCTCCTAGCTGCAGATTTACACCTAGTTGTTCTAACTATGCAATTGAGGCTTTAAAAAAACATGGACTTTTTAAAGGCAGTTTCTTGACAATCAAGCGAATTAGTCGCTGTCATCCGTGGGGAGGCAGTGGTCATGACCCTGTTCCATAAAACGACAATTAATTACAACTAATTTAATTAAAATGAAAAAAACTTTCAGAAATCCATTAATTATTGTACTTGCTATAATATTTTCGGGCATTATAGCTTTATCTGCTATTAAACAAACTACTTCAGATTTTGAAATAAGCAAAAATTTAGAAATATTTATAAAACTATATAAAGAACTTAATAATAACTATGTTGATGAAATTAATCCAGGACAATTAATAAAAACTGGTATTGATGAAATGTTAAAATCTCTTGATCCGTATACTAATTTCATACCCGAATCAGATATTGAAGATATTCGTTTAATGACCACAGGACAATACGGAGGCATAGGTGCATTAGTTCAGCAACGAACTGATTATATAGTAATTAGCGAACCTTATGAGGGCTTTCCTGCACATAAAGCAGGACTTAAAGCAGGTGATGAAATCCTTGAAGTAAATGGAGAATCTGCCAAAAACAAAAAAGTTAGCGATGTTAGTACAATATTAAAAGGCGCTCCCGGAACAAAAGTAAAGTTGAAAATAAATAGACCTATTGAAAACAAACAACATATATTTGAAATTACAAGAGAAGATGTTAAAATTAAGAATGTTGCCTATTCGACAGTATTAGACGATAATACTGCTTACATTAAATTAACCAGCTTTACGGTGGGTGCATCACAAGAAGTTAAAAGTGCATTGCTTGAGCTGAAGTCTAAACACAATATAACATCTTTAATTTTTGATTTAAGAGGCAATGGTGGTGGTTTGCTAAACGAAGCAATTAATATTGTTAATATTTTCATTCCTCAAAATACTCTTGTTGTTAAAACCAAAGGAAAATTGAAAGATAGCAATAAAGAATACTTAACCATGAATACGGCTGTAGATACCGAAATACCAATAGCTATTCTCATTGATGGGCATAGTGCTTCTGCTAGTGAAATTGTTGCCGGAGCCATTCAGGATTTTGACAGAGGAGTTATTATCGGGAGTCAATCATTTGGAAAAGGATTAGTACAAAACATTATTCCGTTAAATTACAATACACGACTTAAAGTTACAGTTGCAAAATATTATATTCCAAGCGGAAGATGTATTCAGTCGGTAGATTACTTCGATAAAGACACTTTGACAAATAAGCGTAAAAATGCTATTGATACTAACTTAACAGTTTTTTACACAAAAAATAAACGAGCTGTTTATGATGCCGGAGGCATTATCCCCGATATAAGCACGGAAAAAGAAGATGCTGCACAAATTACCATCAGCTTAATAACAAAACATCTGTTTTTTGACTTTGCAACATATTATACAAACAAATATTCTGAAATTGGCGAAGCTCTAAATTTTTCAATTACTGATAATATTTACAATCAATTTGTTGAATATCTGAAAGATAAAGATTACGATTATGTTACGGAAACCGAAAAAAAACTTGAAGACTTGCAAAGTATAGCAAAAAAAGAAAAATATTACGATAATATTGAAGATGTTTATGTACAAATGTTATCTAAATTAACTCACAATAAAGAAGAAGATCTTAACACTTTTAGAAAACAAATTTCTGAAGTACTTGGAAGTGAATTAATTTCACGATATTATTTCCAGAAAGGAAGAATAGAATTTTCATTAAAACATGACAAAGATATTGAAAAAGCACTATCACTTTTAAAAGATAAAACATCATATAAAAATATATTGTTACCCTAAACGCAACAATAGTAATGCTTAAATTATCTATTGACTGGTTAAAATTATCCCTAAACAGATACTTGTTTTTGATATTTGCTTTTTTAATAGGATTACTATTTTCAAAGTTTTTATTAAGCGTTACATTATTTTTTCTTGTCGGTAATTGGATATTTGAAGGTGAGCTAAAAAAGAAAATATTAGTTTTATTTCGCAATAAAGCTGCAATATTTTTTTTGCTAATATTTGCTTTACATATTGTTGGATTAATTTATACTTCAGATTTTAATTATGCTCTAAAAGATCTTAGAGTTAAACTCCCTTTACTTGTACTTCCTATAGTTTTTGGAAGTATTGAACCTTTTCCTCAAAAATATATCAAACAAATTATTCGTTTTTTCGTACTTTTAGTACTTGTATCTTCCATTTTTTCAATTGTTACATATTACCAAGCTCCTCATCTTGCTCACAGAAACACATCTCCTTTTATTCATCACATTAGGTTTAGCTTACTTGTAACAATAGCTTTCTTTTTTGTTATTTATGAAGCATTATGCAAAAAAAGCAAATCCTTTTCAATTCAACTTTTGTATTGGCTAATAGCTTCGTATCTTTTTTTGTTTATATTGCTATTCCTTGGTTCTATCAATGGAATAGTGATTTTTGCTTTCACTTTATTTTGGTGGATAGGATATTTTATATTTAAAAACAAGTCAATAACATTCAAAATTATATCCGTAATTGGTATTTTGAGTATTAGCTACCTACTCATCATTTGGCTATTCCAATTTAAAAACAACTATTTTCCTCCCCAAAAATCATTATCTTTCCCTCTTGAAGAATATACAGCACAAGGCACACCGTACTTTCATGGACTTGAAGCAAATGTTTATGAAAATGGCAATCCAATCCATATTTATGTTTGTGAAGAAGAATTAGAAAAAGAATGGAGCAAAAGAGATAATAACATTAGTTTTAATGAATTATTTAATGAAAAACATCAAATTAAAGATGTGCTAATAAGGTATATGACTTCCAAAGGGCTAAAAAAAGACTCTGTTGGATTTAGCCAACTCAACGAAAAAGACATACATTACATTATCAACGGAGTAACACATTACAAACTTGCAGGAAAAAAACCAATTATCAGCCGATTATATGAATTATATTGGGGATATTACAATAAAAACAGCAAAGGCTTGGCTAATGATAATTCTTTATTGCTTCGACTACAATATTGGAAAGTCTCTGTAATGATTATTCAACAATATCCCATATTTGGAGTAGGAACTGGAGATATTAAACATGCGTTTAAAGAGCAATACGATAAAATTAATACTACACTTGAACCCAATAAGCAAAGGCGTTCGCACAATCAATATTTGTCTATATCTGTTACTTTTGGACTGTTTGGGCTATTTGTATTTATATTTGCGCTCACTTATCCTGCAATTATTAACAAGAGGTTTAATTCTTTCCACTTCACTACCGTTTTTATAATACTTTTACTATCAATGATTACAGAAGATACTATTGAAACACAAGTTGGAGTTAGTATTTTTAGTTTTTTCTATTGTTTCTTTCTCGAAAACAATCCATCTATTGAAAACTAAGCAACTACAACACTATTTATTGCAGCTACAACATCTCCCATTCCAAATGGTTGATAAATAAATGAAGTAATTCCTGCTTGATATGCTTTCTTTTGAAATTGCTCCATTTTAATATCAGTAACCATAATAACTGGAACAAAAATATTCATTTCTGTTCTGATTAATTCAGCGATTTCGAGAGAAGCACGCCCAGAAATCATATCGTGAAGAATAATAATATCATACTGTTCTTGCTCTAGTACGCTTTTAAAATCGGCAGCATTATCTTTCCAATTTACTTCAGCATTTGTATATTCATTTTGGATAATTGACTTCATCAATTTTCCAATAATAATTTCTTCAATTAAAAGTAATACTTTCATTTATAACAAACTTTATTATTTTTCTTTTACAAAATCAGCATAATATGTATCTATGATACGCCTAAGCATTGGACGATAGTAATTCCAAAAGAAACTATCTCTTTCAACAGTATTTTTCAAATAGAAAAAACTGCTTACCCATTGCACTCCTCTAAATTTTGAAGTATTCATAGTTACTGGATTGTCGCAGAAATCGCCGGCAAAGTAATAAAAAAGATAATCATTTGGTTTATCATATTCTAAAACAGCAGGAAACTTAGTTGGGATTCCCCAAGTTCTCATGAGTTTTACTCCTTCTGAATTGCAATCAATAATATACTCAGAAGTAACTTGATTTTTTCCGTGATAATCAATGATATCAAACCAAAATGGATATTTCATTGTTGCAGGAATATTATATTTATTCATATATGCGACATGAGTATGTATAATTGGAACATCTATATTTAAATGAGTATTATTTTCAAGAATTTCAACTTTATCGTCCCATCTAACAAATGCAATTCCCGATTTTGTAAAAGGCCAAATACTATCATGCTGTTCAAGATAATTTCTTTTTAGCCATTGAGGTATTTCTTTATTTTTATTTGTATCTAATGTTTCAAAATATCTTCCTATCCATCCCGACCACCTCATGTCGAATTCGTCTTCAAATCCTTTTCGAATATTTCTCGGCGTCGGCGAACCAATGATATTAAATTCTGTAAGTATCAACTTCTTGCGCTCTTTCATCTTTTTAAGAAGTTCCAACTCAACCCATGTCAAACCTCCATATATTTTTCTTGAACGCTCAAGAGCACTTATTTTTTCTTTATCTTCCAACAAACTCGGGTTAGCAGATTTATTTTCTTCGAGCCATTCAATAGTATAAATACCATACAAGTCTGTATAATATAACATATCATTAGCATCAGCTAATGAATCTAATTGATAGTCTTGAAAACCATTAAAATCATGTATATCATAATCAAATTTTTCTTTTGGAAAAAATCCGTAATAATCTTCATGACGATTGTAAAAAGTGCGATCTTTTTTTACATATTTTCTATTAGTCAACAACCAATTTAATGAAATATGTTCTTGTGTTTTGCTATTTAATACTGTCTTGTCTAAAATTAAAACATTCATTTCTTTTTTAGGTGTAACAAACCAAGCAATAAACAACCATAATGGAAGCAAAAACAATAGTGCGAGAACAATTAATAAAATATATCTTCTCATGGAATTAAAATAAGTTATACAAAGTTATTTAATTTTTATCGTATTCAGTAAATCGATTTTTTAAGAGCTGAAATTTTAATAAATTATTGAAATTGTGCCCCTATACTTTTTAGCATGCGAACCAAAGTTAGCCTTAATAAAATAAACATAAACTCCTTGTGGAACTTTTTGATTTATGTTATCCCCATATTGATATGTGCCGTCCCATTTTGCATTATTGATATTTTCTGCAAAAAACACAATATTTCCCCACTTATCGTAAACATACATTTCAAAATCATCAGCTTGTATATTTGTTGCTAAAGGCATAAAATAGTCATTAATGCCGTCTCCATCAGGAGTAAAAGCATTTGGGATATACAAAGCAACTAATGGTTTGATTTGTATTGTTTTACATATAGTATCTAAACATCCCCACTGATTGCTAACTATTTGACAAACTGAAAACTCACCAGGTGATGTAAATGCATGGCTAGGGTTTTGCTCTATTGAGTGATTATCCTTAATATCATTAAAATCCCAATTCCATGAAACTGCTCCTAATGATTGGTCAGAGAACAAAATTGTGGACTCTTCTTCGCTTGCAATACTAGACGATGGCTTAAAATTAGCTTTAGGTTTTGGAAAAACTGTTATATAATCAGTTAAAACAAGTATATTATCACAGCCTAAACTAGTAACAGTTAGAGATACTGGGTAAGAACCTGAATTTACATAAGTGTATGTGGGAGTTGTAGCACTTGAAGTAGCTCCATCTCCAAAATCCCATTTATATGAACCAGAATCACTTTGGTTAGAAAAAGTAATCTGTAATGGCATACACCCCGTTGTTGATTCTGTAAAAAAACTAACATTAGGAATTGGAACAATATCAACTTCAAAAGTATCAATAGCAAAACAAGCATTTGCATCTATAACTTGGATAGTTTGTACTCCTCCACTTAAGTTAGATGCTGTTTCTGTTTTTTCTCCACTTTCCCACGAGTAAGAATAGCTGGCTGTGCCACCTGTAACAATAGCCATAGCACTTCCATCTGATTTTCCTTCACAAACAGATGTTATATTACTTGCAACAACATTTAACACATCAGGTTCAACTAGTACACCCGTAAGAACTTGTTGGCACATATCTGCAGAAGTAACCGTAACGGTATATGCTCCATCAGCCAAATTATCAAGACTTGAGTCGGTAGAATTATCAAACCATACATATTGAAAAGGAGCTTCGCCTTCCTTAATATTTACACTTATACTTCCATTGCTATCTCCATTACAGAGTGGATGTTTAATGCTTAACTCAGCTGACAGCACTCCAAAGTTTGGCACATTTATAGACTGCTTTAATGGACATTCGCCATTCGGACCAGTTACTGTTACATTATAAGTACCTTCTTTTAAATTGTAAGCATTGGGAGTATTGTCAGTAGTATGTTCCCAAGTATAAACATGGGGCTGAACTCCACCTGTGGTTTGAAGTTCGATAGAACCTATTCCTTGTTGGCATGTATCACTCTTAACGGTGTAAACAATATCTATATCGCTCACATCGTCTATAGTAGCACTTCCAGCTGTAGAGGCAGGTGGACTTTGGCTATCTGTGATAGTTACAGAATATATTCCGGCAAATAAGCCTGTTACTATATGCGGATTATCAGATGTTGTAAAACTGTTGAAATATCCACTACTTCCAGTAATTTCATAATGGTACGGAGAAGGTGAAGATATTGCAATAGGAACTTCTAACGATAATTTACCTTTTCCTACAGAGCATGTGTCTTGAAATGGAGTTACAACAAGATTCGCACACGAAATACAATTCCCATCATTACATCTGTCCACTCTGTTAGGTCCAATACTTGGAGCTACATTTGGCTGAAAATCTCCCCCATCGGGAATGCGGCTAAATGTTTTTCCCATTTCAATGCTATTCCCTTGTCCTAAATAAATTATCGGATCTTTATCATAATACATTCCTGTAGCCGATTTTAAGTTAGTACCCAAATATGCAATAGGAATACATGGGCTTAAACCAAAGTCATTACCTACAGAAGAAACATTATCTTCATAATTTGACCAATAAACAGCAGCATGCGTTGAACCATCCGGATTGTATATAGCAATCCAACCTTGTCCATTTGGCAAAAACCAAGTTTCTGAATAATTTTGACCATCTTCACAAATACACAAGTAGTCCGAAGGTAGATAATCCCTTAACTTAATATCAATTGAATTACTCAAATATGCGTCAGCACAAGCATTGCAAGTTTCATCTGCACCACCGATTGTCAAAAAACCTCCTGCCGGAACAACTGTTCCCGGAGGAAAACAAAAAGAACCACCAACACAATCACTCCCTCCGTCAATATCTCCGGTTTTACTAGCTATTAGCCAGCCACTTATGTCAATATCTTTAGTACAATCAGGATTATACAACTCAATATATTCTCTGCCCAAATTAGGATTATCAATATCAAGCATACTTTGACACGGATCTTGCGTAGATGATGGTCCTGGGTTGAACATCACCTCATTTATAATTATTTGTTGAGCAGAAATACTGCTTACTAAAAGAAAAGTAAAAATAAATAAAAAATAATTATATTTCATTCGATTGATATTAAAAAACAACCTTTATATTAACTAAATTATTTGATGCAAAATTAACATATTAGTTTAAGAAGAATAAAGTTTTTTGATATATAAATCATACTCATAAATTATACTGTTATCTTATTATTGTCAGAGACGACTTATGCTCCTTGTCATAATAGTAAAACACATAGTAATAAGTTCCATCTGGCAAGTTGCCGCCATCCCAATCATTCTGATAATTGGTTTGTTCAAAAACTTTATTTCCCCAACGATTAAAGACAACTAATTTAGTGTTTGGAATTTTTTCGGCATTTGTTATTTCAAGTTTATCATTTATACCATCTCCATTCGGAGTTATTACATTGGGAAATTTATTATCAATAATTTTAATTTCTTTAATAATTGTATCTGCACAACCATAATTGTTTGACAATATCAGAGTTACAGTATATGATGCATCATCGCTTGGATATTTATGAATTGTTGAATTTGGTTCATTGTTATTTTCGCCGTCTCCAAAATCCCAATTCCAATATTGTGCATCAGAAGTAGATGTAAATGTTATTTCTGGATTATCGGCTGTGCCATAATCAGGAGAAAAAGTAAAATCTGCTATTGGTTGCGGATATGCTTCAATATAATTTGTTATTTTAAGAGTATCCTTACAACCATAAGTATTTGTAACTAATAGCGTTACTGTATATTTACCTTCAGGATATGTATTTGAAGGATTTTGTTGTGTTGATGTGCTAGCGTCTCCAAAATCCCAATTCCATTCAATTATTGAATTGTCTTGTGAAACATCTACAAACTCAACATAAAGAGGTTCGCAGCCATTTGTAACATTTGACGAAAAATCAACTTCCGGTTTAGGATTTACAACAACATATACAGAATCAATACCTTTGCAATTTGATTTATCTGTTACAGTAACTATATATGAAGTTGATGATGATGGAGAAACACTTATTTGTTCTGTTTGCTGATTAGAGTTCCACATAAAATTTGGATTTTCTGCTGTTGTGGATACGCTAAGCAAAATTGATTCTCCCATACACAATTCTGGATTTTTGGGTTGAACTTGAACTGTAAATGCTTCATGCACAACAATTTCAATATTAGCTGTTGAACTACAAAAATTTTCGTCGGTTCCTGTTACGCTATATATTGTTGTTTCGGAAGGACTTATATTATGAGAATCTCCTGCCCCTAAATTATTATCCCAAACATAAACAGTGCCACCAGATGCTACTATTGTTGTTTGCTCTCCTACACAAATTGAATTTGGGTCTGCACTTGCCACAATTTCAGGTAGTGGTGCTACTGTTATCGTAATTGAAGCTGTATTTTGACAATCATTGCTTGCTGTTGCTGTTACATTGTAAGTAGTTGTTGTTGTCGGGGATATAATATGAGTAGCACTTGCCGGCAAGTCATTATCCCATGCATAATTTACGCCACCTTGTGCGGTGATAGTTGTTGACTCTCCCATGCAAATTATATTTTTTTCTGCCGAAATAACAATATCGGGAGCCGGATAAACAGTAAGTTCTGTAGATGAAGTAGCAATACAACCACCTTCATCTGTAACTGTAACTGTATATGTACCAGACATTGCTGTTGTAACATTGCTTATAGTATTATTAGAAGAAGTACTTGAAAAGTTATTTGGACCATTCCATTTATATTTATGGTTTTCCAGATTAGTTGCTTCAAATGTAAATGTTTCACCTTGACACATAGCAGCATCAGCAGAAGTAGAAATGTCAAAAGTTACATTTTTCACTTCAACACATGCAGTAAGTGTATTGTTTTCTGTATCAGTAACGGTAACACAATAAGTACCTTCGCACAAACCAACAGCCGTTTGTGTAGTTTGAGCCATTCCATCATTCCATTTATATGTATAGGGAGCTTCACCACCTGAAACAATTGCAGATGCAGTACCCGTACAAGTAATTTCTGGTTCGGGGTCGCAAACAGAATTGCAAAAACCGATTGTTTGGTTTTCTCCATAAGAAGACCAAGCTCCACCATCAGGAATTCTCATATAACTCAATCCTGTTGCCGGAGTGCTATAAGTAATAATTGTTTTTCTTTCTGAGGGAATATTATCATAAGGCAACAAGCTTCCGGCATAGCCACAAGAGCCTATAGCACCCGGATTACACGGATAACATGACATACATGAATTTGATTGACTTCCCCATGAAATAGCGTCTTGAGGCACTCCATTTCTATCATAAAAAGCAAACCAACCACCTGCATTTGGAAACCACAATCTTGAACCACCACCTAAACATACTCTAGACGGATCATCTACAACAATCTCAACAGTTTTTCCTCCATTTTGCACCAAATATTGGGAATTAACGGCAGGTGCATTAACTCCTCTTATCACACAAAAACCTTGAGGAGGAATAATAGTGCCTTCTGGAATTACATATCCTCCGGGAAAATCTTTTTGCGAAAAAATTCCATCTTGATCTTTCGCATTATTTCCAAGAAAATAACATGAAATATCAATTGATTGACATCTGTCCGGGTTATACAATTCTATCCACTCCCCGCCACGACTATCCGGACTTTTACTATAAATAGAACCATCACCCGTATTGGGTGATAGCATAACTTCATTAATCAAAATTGAAGGTCCATCATAATTGCAACCAAAACCATCACATTTTGTATTTTCGGTAGAACTCATTGATAATGAAAAATTTGATGTAGGTGTATAAAACATTCGCACTTCATCAACAGAAAAAGCAGGATCGTCTCCACCACTCACATTATTGTCAAACATGAAAGCAAATCGTAAATCTGCTTGATTATCAAATTCTGGATTAACGAATGTTGCAAAAGTCCAATTTGATACATTTGTATAATTTGCACCCAAATCTTTCCACGAAGTTCCGCCATCTATGCTATACCAAACTGAGCCTTTTGCTCCATTACAAAGCCACCAAAAAGAAAGTGTTACATCGCTAATGCCAGAAGTATTTATCCCTGCATTCATTTTGGTAAAATTTGCACCTGCTTCACCACCAACAATAGATGAAGAAAACCCATCAACAAAATTTGCATTACCAACTCCATCTGCCAAAGCAGCACCGCAAACAATGTGTAAATATTGACTCTGAGGGCTATTTGTTATCTGTGCAGGCTGATTGGGGGTACTGGGAATTGTTACGGGGAAAAAAACGCCTAAGTTATATGTGCCACCAGCATAGGTATTGTTAATTATCCATTGATTTGCACCATTACTGCCAACACTACCCATGTCAGAAGTATTTAACGACCAATTTGCACTCCCGCTTTCAAAATTATCATAAAACAATTCAACCTCCGGAAGTTGAGAAAAAACAAACTGACCTGCCAAAATTAAAATAAATAAAAGATAAAGTTTTTTCATAAGATGTGTTTTCAATATATACATTACAAAGATATTAATTTTTTTATATTTATGCTCAAAAACTTTTTCTTATGTATTTTTAAGCCTATCAAAAAATATACTTTTTGACGATACGCTCAAAGGAATTCCAAATGCAATTTTAACTTCTTTGGGAATAAATCTACCTTTTATTGCTGCATATCCAGCTGAAAAAAATACTCTGTTATCAACATTATTTTGGCTGGCAATGCTTACAGCTGAACCAATAGCAATCCCCAAATCAACATTGTTAAAAGTGCATGGAATGTCGGGATTTTCTAATTTTTCATCACAATTATTAAAACCGCAATAACTGCATGCTTTCAGTCCTAAGGGAGATATTTTTGTTCCTATCAAAACTAAGGCTTGGGCGTTTTCAAGATTCACTGCATCTCTCGCAAAAAAACTCACTTGTTTTTCTTCAGCAATTTTTTTCATTAAATCTGCAATTTTTTGTTTTTCTTCTTGTGTAATAATTGCCATGTATAAACTGTCTAAACCTCTTGCTTTTGGAGCTGTTCGAGCAGATGTCAACATTTGTTCAGCTACTCTTAAAACTACTTTTTCTCTGATTGATTCTTCTGTTATTATTGCCATATTAAATATTTTTAATTATATTCCTCAATACATTGAATTTCGTTGCCGTATTCATAACACTTTACTTCCTTAATATTGGAGTTTTTTTCAAACCATATTTCTTTTCCATGCTTTTGATTGTCAACAAAATATGTTTTCACTAAAGTATCTCGCGTATTATAGTAAAAAGATATATGTTGACCTGTACCATTTGTATATTCGCCAAAACCTGAAAAAATTCCATTAAAATCATAATATTTCCACTCTCCGTCAAACATATCCTTAACAAAGCCACCTTCAATCTTCAATTGTCCATTTTCGTGTAGTTCTTTGTATTTTCCGTTTTTCAGACCTTTTTCATAACTCATTGAAATTTTTAAATTTCCATTTTCGTAGTAAGACAAAAACTCACCATTCAGAGTATCCATAATATAATGCTCCATTCCTTCAATATGACCATCATAATACCATCGCTTCATTTCTCCGTTTAATTTCCCATAGTAATATGTTGTTTCAAGTTGTTTATTCCCATTTGCGTGATAATATACTGCTTTTCCGTGCATAAGATTGTTCTTAAATTCAACTTCTGACCTCACATTGCCATTTGGATAATATTGGGTAACTTGCTTTTTACAAGAAAAGCTCAAACACGCAAAAACACAAATAATTAGAACTCTATACATTGTTATTTATTCAGCTAATTGTAGAAAAAACGAAAATGTTGAACCTTGATTCGGAATACTTTTTACTTTTATTTTTGTATTATGCTTCAACAAAAATTCTTTACAAATCAACAAACCTAATCCACTACCTTTTTCTGAAGCAGTTCCGCGAGTTGATTTACTTTTGTTGACATTAAAAAGATTTTGAACCTGCTCTTGACTCATTCCAACACCATTATCAATTATTGCAATTTGAATTCTTTTTTGCACTTTTTCAGCTTTGATTATTATTTTTTCTTTTGGGGGTGAAAACTTCAAAGCATTGGATATCAAATTCCTAAAAACTGTTGAAATCATGGACTTATCAGCTAATATCTGAATTGTTGAGTCAAAAACCTTAAGAATTTCCACTTGTTTAGAAGCTGCATGACTTGCAAATAAACTAATTGCATCATCAACTAGTTCGGACAAGTAAATTGGTTCTGGATTGTACCTAATTTTTCCTGTTTGAGACATTGACCACTGCAAAAGATTTTCTAACAAATAATATATTTGGTCGGTAGTTTTCTCTAAATCTTCTGTAAGTTCTTGAATCTCAGTTTTTTTCAACTTATTTATATCTCTTTTAATAAGTCGGGTAAAACTAACAACCGAAGCAAATGGACTTCTAAGATCATGAGCTATGATAGAAAATAATTTGTCTTTAGTTGAATTAAGAGACATTAGTTCTTCTTCTGACTTTTTAAGTTTCTCATTTGCAGATACAAGCGAATTATTTAGTTTGTTTAGTTCTTGTTTCTGTTCTTCAAGACTTAAGTTCATGCTGACAAGCAGTTTGTTTGCAGAAGATATTTCATTTTTTTGCTCAATAAGTAATCTATTTTTCTTTCTGATGAAAAATATCAAATAAACTGCAAACACCAATAAGCAAAGCAAAACAACAGCTCCGATAGTTATATTTCGTTTCACGGCAATAGCTTGCTCTTTTAAGACTTGTTCTAACTTATGAGACTTTTTGAGAATTTCTAAATCGTTTTGTTGTTTTGATAGTTCAAAAATTAAATCTATAGTTTGAAAAGTACTTGCCTCTTTAAGTTCAAAAAATCTTATTGCATGAGTCTTGCTTTTAAGCATGTACTCATAAGCAGCTTTATAATTATTTAGATTGAATTCAACTTTTGCTAAATGCGTATATATCTCGCTAATCAGGTCGTCTCTATTTGTGTAAATACCAATGCTAATGCTTTTTAGAAGGGTTTCTTTTGATTTAAAATTTCTTCCTTGTAACAAAAGATAGTGTCCAATTCTCATCAAAGTTTGAGCTTCATTCTCAAGATCATTTATATTGCGTGCAATAACAAGATTCCTGTCAAGATACAATAATGCTTTATTAATACTATTTTTACTTGCGTATGCTGATGCAATTTCATAATTCAAATTTAAAATTTGTAAAAAGTTGTTTTCTTGCTCTGCCAACAATTTCCCTCGCATAAAATAATTCAATGCTTTATCAATATTGTTTTGAATCAGATTAGTTTTTCCAAGTTCTATTAAAGAAGATATTTCGCCTGTTAAATTATTATTTTGTTTATAAAATTTATTTGCTAACAAATAATTTGTTATTGCTTCATCATACTGTTGATTTTCTCGCAATAAAGTTCCTAAATTGATATATAAAATAGGCAAATAGGTAATTTCTTTTATGTTTCCTGCAATTTCAATGGCAGTATTATATTTTTCTATTGCTTTGGATTTTTGATCGAGTAAAGCATAAATCTGCCCAAGATTTATCAAAGACATTACTATTTGTTGCTCGTCTGAAATAGTTTTACTTATATCAAAAGCTTTTAGTCCATATTGCAATGCTTGATAATAATTATTGTTTGCCAAATATAGTGTGCTATATGCTTGATAAGTGTCGTATAAGCCTTTATTATTAGCATTTTTGGAGAATATTGACTCAGCTTGAGAAAAATGAAAAACTGCATTTTGAATATCTCCTAACAAATTAAAAGTTTTTCCTATATCTATAGAAATTCTTGCAACTTCATTGTGTTTGTTCGCTTTTTTTGCAACCGACATTGCTCTATTATAATAATCAAGTGCATTGCGATAATGTCCATAGCGGATTTCAATTAACCCAAGATTAGCTAAAGAAGTAATTACACCATTAGTGTATGATTTTTTGTTCGAAATCTGAAGTGCTTCTAATAAATTAGATATTGCTTGGTTTGAATCGGTAACAGATAATTCAAGTGCCTTTGCATTCATTTGAATTATTTTGTTTGTATCAATTGCAAAAATTTGAGCTTTTAATACAAAAACAATAATAAAACATACAAATATACGAACTTGAGTGTATTTCACTTTTTTTAAGAATATAAAAAGCAAAAATATAAATAATTATTATTGTTATTTGGAATATTTGCTTGATTGGTAATCAAATAAATATTTTTGTATATCTAATTTATTTTTGTAATTTTGCAAAATAAACAAGAGGACCTCTCGCAAAAAAGGTCTTCTTGTTTTGTTTTTTATTTATATCTTTTATATATAAGTAGTTATGGGAAAACCAGTATATTTTACAAAAGAAGGATTAAAGAAATTACAAGATGAACTTGAATATCTTGTTAATGTTGAGCGTGCTCGTATCTCACAACAAATTGCTGAAGCAAGAGACAAAGGAGACTTATCAGAAAATGCGGAATATGATGCAGCCAAAGAAGCACAAGCAATGCTTGGCTTGAGAATTGCCAAACTTCAAAATGCAGTCGGAAATGCAAGAATTATTGACGAATCGCAAATAAGCAATGAAGAAGTAAGACTGTTCACAATTGTAACAGTTAAAAATAAAACAGCAAAAAAAGATTTTATTTATACCATAGTATCTGAAAATGAAACAGATATTAAAACACGAAAAATATCAATAAATTCACCTATTGGAACAGGATTGCTCGGTAAAAAAGTTGGAGATACAGTTACAATTGATGTCCCAGCAGGAAAAATTGAACTTGAAATATTGTCAATTGAAGCAATGCAACTATGAGCAACTCTATATTTACAAAAATTATCAATAAGGAAATTCCAGCATATATAATTCATGAAGATGAAAAACATATTGCTTTCTTAGATATTAACCCACTTGCCCAAGGACACACATTAGTAGTTCCTAAAATAGAGATTGACTATATATTTGACTTGCCAACTGATGCCTATGAAAGTCTTTGGATTTTTGCAAAAAAAATTGCATCTGCTATTGATAAATTTAGTGGTGCCGAAAGAATTGGAATAGCGGTGATAGGACTTGAGGTTCCACATGCACATATTCATCTTGTGCCAATTAACGGTATTCATGATATTGATTTCTCAAAACCAAAACTCAAACTAAATCCTGAAGAGTTTCAAAATATTTTAACAGAAATACGCAAAAACTTATAATAACCTACTTATTGTGCAATTTGAAAAATAAATCAAAAATTGTTCAATTTCCCGAAGAAATTCAGATATTCATCAATTTCTAATAAATTGAACTGATTGCTATGAGATATAACATATTAAGCAATTTGCTAAGTGATTTACATTTAAGACCCATGTTCCACTATAAAGAGCAACCTATATTGTTGCATGTTTTAGTCTGCTTTATGGCACTTGTTATATCTAAGCATATAGAGATAAAAACAAATTACTCAATAAAGAAGTTTGTTAATGAGGCGAAAAAGATTACAGATGCACGCTTATACAATAAAATAACAAATAAAGAAGTGAAGATTAGAACAGAAATAACAAATACAATGACAGAAATTTTAAAAAAATTAAATTTGTCGCACTAAAACGGACAAATCAGGAGTTAAATTTATTTGATAAGTAAAATTAATTTACTGATTAATCATAAAAACACAACTTATGTAATGAGTCATATGTTTATACACTTTTGGCAAAAACAGCGTGAACTACTAAAAAACTGAATTCGATATAAACTTTTAAGGTATCAAAAATAAATACAATAAAAGTTATTGAAACAAGACTAGTAATAAATTTCTTTTTTTATCACATAAAAACGAGTTAATATTGTTCTCGGATTTGATTTTCAATTTTTGGAAAAATTGTTAAAAAGTCTTCATAACATTTAATTTGGTTTAATTCTTTCTCATAGGTTTGCAAGTCTACTTCGTCAAGATAGGTGCAGCCTGAACCTGCAAAATCAAAATAAAACATATTTGTATAATATTGATTTGTTATATCAGTCTTAGAAATTACAACTATAAATTCTCGTTCAACATGGTGGTCTAATTGAGCTTTGTATTTAAACACGCTAAGTACAGAGTCTCTGCCACCTAGCGCAAAAGTGTAAATATAATCAAGGTAATTGTAATAAAACTTTTTATTACAAAGAGATAATTTAATTGGAACGCAAATCTCAATCCATTTATCATCATTTGATTCTACAAGTCTAAATCCTATAGTTTGTATATAATTATTAAATTCACGTCCATCTGTTAGATTTAAGTCTTTAAGAGAAAAAGTTTTATGGGTTTTTGAGTATTTTAAATCTAAATCTTCTTCATACCAATTTAACCAAAGATCGTAATCAATCGTGTACCCCAAATAATAATTTATTGTGTTTGAATCAGCATTATTAATGGTTTTAGGTTTAGGAATTTCTTCTTTACCTGAAAAGAAAATATAAGTAAATCCGTAATTTAAGTCATTAATTTTAATTTTCTTATTTTTATAATCATTATAAAAAGTAAGTAAAAAATCTTCTTTATTAATAGGTTTTTTAAATTCATATTTCTTATAAAGTCTAATAAAAGATTTTTTTTCTTTAGAATATATAAATGAATCATATAAGAAATTATTATTTGTTCTTTTTGTAATTATAGTTAAAAAATATTCTTTATTTCCATTTATTTCAAAATCATGTATAAAAACAGATATAAATTCATCTCCTTCGATTGAAAAACTTTCAATTCTTTTTATTTTATCGCTTGTCCGATAAACTAAAATAATCTCTAAATCTCTGTCTATGTCAATACTGTAGTTAGACCATGTAAATAGATATTCATATTTTTCATTAGGGTTTTTTAAATCTCCTTCTCCAAAATTATATATGCTATCAATTGCACCATATGTCCCAAAACAAATATCTTCTGCCCATAATGGATTGTTTCCATTTACAACAATATTAGGATTTTGAATATGGGATTCTTCAGGTTCATAGGTTTCGTCATTATTTGCATGTCTCGTACATGCAATATTAAATAATAATAGGTTTATTACCAGTAAAGTACAAGCAAAATATTTAAACATCTCTATTAGTATTAATTTTTATAAATTATTAAAAAGAATATTCTATTATTAAATCATCCTCTATTTTTGGAAAAACTGTTATAAAATCTTCATAAGATTTTATATTATTTAATTTATCCTCACAGCCTTTAATAGTTAACTGCGTAAGGTAACAACAACCTGTTGCACCACAATCAGCTTCAAATAAATCAATATAGTGTTTGTTTGTTGAATTTGTTTTAGATATAACAACAATAAATTCTCTATTATTCTTATAATTATATTTAAAAGTGCTTAAAACAGAATCCTTCCCTTTTAGAATATGAGTATCTAAGTAATAAATATTATTGCAATAATCAAATTTTATACAAACTGCTTTATCATGTAGATAACAAAGTTCAATCCACTTATCGTAATTATTTTCTGCATTTCTAAACGCAATAACTTCTATGGCATAACTATAATCTTCCTTAAACTTAAAATTTTTAGCTGTAAAAATATTATGAGTTTTAGTATATTTAATTCCTTGAATTTTATCTTCCCAGTTTAACCACGCTTCATTTATACCAAAGCTGTTGAAGGTTTCACTTTCGTCAGTTTTTATAGATTCTAAATTATTATTAATATTTGGGTCGCTTATTGGTTCTGTTCCAGCAAAAAATACATATTCAATATGTGTATCTATTTCATTAATTTCAAAATTATTACTTAGATTTTGGGCATTAAATAAACTGATAAAATCATCTTTGCTACTATAATGATTTAGTAAATAATAATGAGGTTCATTTTCTTCTATAATATCTTCGTAAATATTGTTCTCAACAGAATATTTAAAAGTATTTGAATAATACTCCTCATCACTTTTTGTTATTATAGAAATAAAAAATATTTTTTTACCATTTTGCTCTAAAGTATGTGAAAATATATCAACATAATCATCACCAAATAAAATAAGATCTTGTATTTGTTTAACCCTATCATCTACCTGTGAAACAATAGTGATTTTCAGTGTATTATAACATGGATATGTAATATTTTTTTTTGTGACAAATATATATTCATATTTTTCCAAAGGATTATCTGTAATTTCTTTTCCATAAGAATAGATTTTTATAATATTTGAATAAGCATCTTTATATCCAAATAAATTACATACATCGCTTGCCCAGCAAGAGTTATTATCATATAATACAGTATCATATAATACAGAATGTGAAATATGAATTTTTACTACTTCATCTTTTAAATCATTATTTTCACTGTTTTTACAAGCAAAATTAAGTAATAAAATGATTGCTAAAAGCAAGTAATAAACAAAATACTTATTAGTTTTCATAGTTTTAAAAAGCTGAATTTTTAATACTCATTAAGCAACAAAAATAAGAATTTTTATTAATTTACAAGTGTAAATATCGTTATATTTTGGAAATAAAAGTACTGTTTTTAACTATTTATAAATTTTATAAAGTCATTTATCCCAGATTCCACAATAGGAATTTTTTGAGTTAAATCTATATTACGAAACATAAAAATACAG
Organism: uncultured Bacteroidales bacterium; assembly: GCA_964551645.1. Lineage (GTDB taxonomy): Bacteria > Bacteroidota > Bacteroidia > Bacteroidales > DTU049 > CAZKDV01. The sequence continues at coordinate 81,009 of CAZKDV010000001.1, forward strand.
TTATAAATTATTGATATACAGTAAGTAAAGTTGATGTTTTTCTAATGCGTAGCGTTAGAGATTTTTTATTCAAAAATCATTGTAAAGTTTTTGTTATCAATAAATTATACATGCATTTAAAACTCAAATGCGTAATCTGGGTTTAACCTAAATGCACAATAGTTTTTTATACTATCCTATCCGGATTTTGAGAAATAAAAGATTTCCAACCTGTTTTTTTAGTATTTAACGAAATTTTATTCTGATTGCAATGACATACTGCTACAGCCAAAGCATCACTTGCATCTAAAGATAAGTCCTTAAAGCTATAATTTAACATTTTTTCTAACAAACCAGCAATTTGCTCTTTTGAAGCATTACCACTTCCTGTAACTGCTTGTTTAATTTTTCTGGGACTATATTCAAAACATGGAATACTCCTTGACAAAGCTGCTGCAATAGCAACTCCTTGAGCTCGTCCAAGTTTTAACATTGATTGAATGTTTTTGGCATAAAATGGACTTTCTATTGATAATTCATCAGGATGATACTTGTCAATTAGAGAGATTATAAACTCAAAAATAATTTTTAATTTTGTAAAACCATCTTTTTCTTTTTTTAATGATAGTATTCCGCAATCAATTGTTTCAATTTGATTATTTTCGTGAGAAATTATTGCATACCCCATAATGTTAGTACCCGGATCAATACCTAAAATAATCTTTTCCAATATAGTCAATAATTTATGACCCCAAAATTACGCTTTTTCATTCAAACTTTTGCTAAATTCGCTATTCTTTTTCTATCAGCAGGTTTTTTATATTTGCAATTGTGGGACAAAATCAGCACTAAAGAATTTTGGTACGGCTTTTCAATAATTTTTACAAAAAAAACTTCAATTATATATCTATTTTTCACCTTATGCTTAATGTTTTTTAATTGGGCTTTAGAGGTGTTAAAATGGAAAAAACTTACATCTACTTTTAGTAATACATCAACAAAAACATGTTTTAAAGGAGTAATTTCGGGAATTACAATCAGCATGTTTTTACCTAATCGAACTGGAGATTTTGCTGGGAGAATACTATGGCTAAGAAAACGATTTCGCTGGAAGGGATTATATGCTAATATTTATTCATCATCAGCACAAGTGCTTGCAACAATGATTCTCGGTATATCTTGTATTTTACTTATACCAAACACAATTATAACTATTGTAAATCTAAATAACTTTGGATTAATATTCTCAAAAGTAATAGGACTTATTCTTCTAATTAGTTTGATACTTTTATATTTCTTATTTCCTTGGATAGTTCAAAAAACAAATATTTTCAAAAAAAAAAATACTTTTAGATTTATTAAACAACTCTCAGTTTTTTCAGATTTCAAAACAAATCTTTTAAGCAATATATTGATGTTAAGTATATTACGCTTTTTTATTTACTGTTTTCAATTTTTTCTTGTGCTTAAAGTATTGCAAGTAAACATTTCTTTATTTACGATATTTCCTTACATTGCTGTTATGTACTTTTTCATAACCATAGTTCCAAAATTTGCTATTGTTGAAATAGCTACCAGAGGAGCTATTGCAATTATGATAATAGGTGCCATAATAGCTGAAACATCACTTGCTCACGACATTTCATCAGTACTTTTTACTGCTACAACAGTTTTATGGATAATTAATTTATTTATCCCTGCAATGCTCGGTTTATTCTTTTTGCCCCCATTAATGAAAACAACAAATAAAAAATGATTTATATTGTATCATTCCTAATATTAACATATTGTTTCTTTATAAGTCTTTTGATTATTGGGATTTATAAATGTTCTAAAACACAAGAATATAATCATGCTGAACTTCCAAATATTACTATTATTATTCCTTTTAGGAATGAAGAAAAAAACATTGGCAAACTTCTTCGCTCAATTTCTCAACTTAACTATCCTAAAGAAAAACTTGAAATAATCACCATTAACGATTCCTCAACCGACAATAGCATCGCAGAAATTAAGTCTTTTCAAAATGCAATACTTCCAGCAACACTTAAAATAATTGAACTTCAAGATGTTTCTCATACAAATTATGGAAAAAAATCAGCAGTAAATTATGGTATTCAAATTGCAAAATCGGAAATAATTGTAAGCACAGATGCCGATTGTATAGTATATCCCAACTGGATTAACTCATTACTTGCTTATCTTTCTCCACAAACAATGCTAGTATGTGGACCTGTAAGATATAACGATAATAATTCTACTTGGTCAAAACTATTACAACTTGAATTTTTTTCGCTTATTTTTAGTGGTGCAGCTTCAATTGGAATAAAAAAGCCAAGTTTTTGCAATGCTGCAAATATGATGTTTCGTAAAAATATTTATTTGGAAGTGTTTGATAAATATGGCAAAAACTATAGTTCTGGAGACGATGTATTTTTATTACAATCAATATCAACAACTTATGGGGCTAAACATATCACATTTGCGCATACAAAATCTGCAATTGTTGACACTTTACCCCCAAACAACATAAAATCATTTGTATTGCAAAGACTTAGATGGGCATCAAAAGCAGTTGGTTATAAAAGTGCATTTGCAATTTTTCAAAGTTTATTAGTATATATTTATTCTTTATCAATTATTGGACTAAGTATTTTATCTGTTTTTTCAAAACAATATATATTATCAACTATATTACTAATAAGTGGAAAACTTATTTTGGATTTACTTTTTTTCAAGTTTTCTATATCTCAATTGAAATATGCGAAATTTAATCCAATTATTTTTTTTCTCTCTTCAATTTTATATCCCGTTTATATCGTTGTAATTGCATCAATGTCTTTTTTCACTAAGGGAGAATGGAAAGGAAGAAAAGTTTAGATCTGCTTATATCTTTCATTAATTAGAGCATTTGCATATAAAATATCTGAAGGTACGGTAATCTTAATATTTTCTTTATTTCCATCAATCAATACAACTTGTTTTCCAAGTGTTTCATAAACGCTTGCATCATCAGTAAAAGTTTCTGAATAAGGAATATTGTAAGCATTTCGGATTAATCTCAATTGAAAAAATTGTGGTGTCTGTACAATTTTCAACTTTTCTCTTTCTATCGGTTTGCTATAAACGTTACTAACTTCTCTAACAGATTCGTATAGTGGAATCACTGGAATTGCAGACCCATATTTTTGTGCAGTGGAAAAACCCTTAGCAATTACATCTTGATTAACAAATGGTCTAACTCCATCATGTATTGCCACAATAGTATTATTTTCGTCTTTGTTAATAGCTCTAAGACCATTTTCTACCGAATGAAATCTTGTTGTTCCACCTTCAACTATGTTATGAGATATATTTATATCAAATTTTATACAAAGCTCTTTCCATTCTTGAATATGTTGTTTTGGCAATACAACAATAAGATCTATGTCATTAAATGCTTGTTTTAAAAAATATAAAGTATAGTATAAAACAGGTTTTTTGCCTATTTCAACAAATTGTTTGGGGTATGATGATTGCATTCTTGTTCCAACCCCTCCTGCAACAACAACAGCAACTTTGTTCAATTATATTATAGTATTAACATTGCATCGCCGAAAGTAAAGAAATTATATTTTTCTTCAACTGCAACTTTATAAGCTTTCATTAATAAATCGTAGCCTGCAAAAGCAGCAACCATAATCATAAGTGATGACTGAGGCAGATGAAAATTTGTTATCATACTTGAAGAAATGCGAAAATCATAAGGTGGGTAAATAAATATATTTGTCCATCCGGCAAAAGGTCTGAGTTCTCTTGATAGAGTAACAGATGATTCAATTGCTCGCATGCTTGTAGTTCCAACTACTAATACCTGCTTCCCATTTTGTTTTGCCTTATTAACGATTTTGCATGTTTCTTCAGGAATTATTATTTCTTCTGATTCTATCTTATGTTTTGATAAATCTTCAACATCTATGCTTTTAAAATTTCCTAATCCTGCATGCAGAGTAATATCTGTAAATTCAACACCATTTATCTGCATTTTTTTAATAAGCTCTCTGCTAAAATGCAAACCTGCAGCAGGGGCAGCCACCGCTCCTTCATTCTTAGCAAATAATGTTTGGTATCTCTCTTTTGCTTCTTCTGATGGGTCAGTTGATAATATCTTAGGAATTGGAGCTTCACCCATGTTTTTAACAATTTGCTTAAATGTATCATTATCACCATCATACAAAAATCTAATTGTTCTACCTCTTGAAGTTGTATTATCAATAACTTCGGCAACTAATTCATCATTTTCTCCAAAAAACAATTTATTTCCAACTCGAATTTTTCGAGCAGGATCAACAAGCACATCCCACAGTTTAGCTTCAACATTTAATTCTCTCAACAGAAACACTTCAATTCGAGCACCTGTTTTTTCTTTAGTTCCGTATAGTCGTGCAGGAAAAACTTTAGTGTTATTTACTACGGTTACATCTCCTTCGCCGTAATAATCAATTAAATCACTAAAATGCTTATGCTCAATTGTTCCGGTTGCTCTATTTACAACCATTAACCTACTGGCATCTCTGTCTTCAATAGGTTTTTTTGCAATTAAATCATTAGGTAAGTGAAACTTAAAATCGGATAATTTCATGTGTTTTTTTTAAAGAATTACAAATATACAACGAACGCTATGCTAAAAGCAATTATTTCGTTTCAAAAAATAATTCTATTTTTTATTCTTCAGCAATAACTTCAAAATTGCAAACAGCTTCAATATCTTTGAAGATGAAAATTTTTGCAGAGTAAGAGCCTATTTCTTTAACAGGTTCGAACGATATTTTTTTTCTATCAACTTCAACTTGATGTTGTTCTAGTAGTGCATTAGCAATTTGAATATTATTAACGCTTCCAAAAATCTTTCCTGTTGTAGAAACTTTTTGTGAAATTTTCAAAGAAATACTTTCAATTTTTTGTTTCAATGCTTCAGCTTCACTTCTAATTTTATTTTCTTTAAAATTTTGCTGTTTAACATTTTCAGCTAATACTTTTTTGTTTGCAGGTGTTGCTAAAATTGCACAACCTTGTGGTATCAAATAATTATTTGCATACCCATTCTTGACTTTAACAATATCATTTTTGTAGCCAAGATTTTTCACATCTTGAATTAAAATAACTTCCATTTCTATTCTCCTTTTACTTTAATAAATCTGTTACAAATGGAAGAAGTGCCAAATGACGAGCTCTTTTTATTGCCTTTGAAACTTTCTTCTGATATTTTGTTGATGTACCTGTAAGTCTGCGTGGCAAAATCTTACCTTGTTCATTAACAAATCGTAATAAAAAATCAGGATCTTTATAATCAATATATTTAATTTTACTTTTTTTAAAACGACAATATTTTTTCTTTTTAATATCGACATTTATCGGTGTTAAATATCTTACATCTGATTGTTGGCTCATAATGTTACTAGGTTTTTAGATTAAAAAAATTTAGTTTTCAAGAGAATTTTGTTCTTCAACAACTTCATTTTTTGCCTTTCTCTTTCTTTCATTATATTCAATTGCATACTTGTCGAGAAGAACAGTTAGATACCTTAAAACTCTTTCATCTCTTTTGAAAGTAAGTTCTAATAAAGGTACAACTTGCTCTTGTCCATCATATTCCCACTCAATCAAATAATAAAAACCTGATGATTTTTTCTCAATTTGATATGCTAATTTACGAAGCCCCCAGTCTTCTTCGTGCTTGATGATTGCTCCTTTTTCGACGAGCAAATCTCTGTAGATTTTTACCGCTTCCTTTGCCTGTTCTTCAGACAAAACGGGAGTTAAAATGAAAACGGTTTCATAGCGTTTTGACATACTCTTAGTTTTTTAATTATAAAAATTTGGTTTGCAAAGTTAGTACTTTTTTTTAAAAACAACAAATTATATTAAATTACTCTTTCTTCCTAGATTCAAGTTGTAAATGCAACTTTTTTATTTACAAATTTAGAGAAAAGA
>CAZKDV010000002.1:0-51380 GCA_964551645.1 uncultured Bacteroidales bacterium
GAAAAACTTAAATGTTACACTCGAAAAAGTTGCATTTACTAATTGAACTTAGCTTATAATATAAAATTGAATTAATTATGAAAGCATCTTGGATTACCATTTACGTTAAAAACATGGAAGAGTCTTTAAAATTTTACACCGAAATAATTGGTTTAGAAATTGCCCATCGTTCGTCTCCACAAGAGGGCTTGGATATTGCATTCTTGAATGCAGGAGATATTCAAGTGGAACTGATTTGCGACTCAAATAAGTCGGAAATTTCCATTGGCGAGGACATATCTTTGGGTTTTTCTATTGATTCCTTAGAACTCACAATTAAAAACATTAAAGAAAAAAGCGTAAAGAATATAATTGGACCTATTAGTCCAAGTCCACACATATCATTTATCTTTATTTTCGACCCAAACGGTTTTAAAATTCAGATAGCTGAGCAAAGTTTTTAAATTTAATAAATTATTAATAAATTGAACATAGCTTAAAACCTAATTTAATTGTACAAATTACAGATTGCATAGAAAAATGCGGATAATCCTATTTTCTGCCAAAATCAGCATAAATCTCACCCCATAAATCCGTTCGCCATTTTAGTATAATATATTCTGGCTTATTATCTTTTAGCCAAATAAGTGCCCTTTCAAGCATGTCTGCAATTTGAGGGCTTGTTTCTATTTTTGTTCGTATTTCTTTCTTTTTAACCCAAGTAACTGCAGTGTGTGAATCAGTATAAATTGGGTAATTCAGTCCGTTTTTCTGCATATAAGCCATAGCATGAACTATTGCTAAAAATTCTCCAATATTATTTGATGCTCCACCAAAAGGCCCCTTATGAAATAAAACTTTTTTTGTTTTTGTGTGTACTCCCCTATACTCCATCACTCCTATGCCAACGCTACAAGCAGCATCAACAGATATACTGTCAAAAACAATTGATTGCATATCAGAGTGAAATGATTGCTGAGAAGTATTTTTTTGATTTATATAATTATAATATGGTTCATTAAATGCTTGAACAGCTTTTTCATAACTTTCAAAACGCATATATTTAGCATCTGCAAACCCATCAATTTGCTGTTTACATTCCTCCCAAGTGTCGTAAACACCGGGCTTTACTCCCTTCCACACAACATACACTTTCTTTTTCATAAGCATAGCAATATTTAAAAAATTCAAAATTATAGAATAAGTTTGATTGTAAACCGATTTAAAAAAACCAAAATTAATTTTATGTCAATCTATAAATTCATACAAATTATAGTAATTTTTGTAATTTTGATTTTTTATTTTTTAAACATGAGTAGTTCTAAACAAAACATCAAAGTATTAGACAAGAAATTTGCACCTTTTATATTATATTCTGAAATCACAAAAGCAACAGCAAGGATAGCAAACGAAATCAACAAGGAGTTTGCAGGCACCAATCCGCTATTTGTGGTTACACTGAATGGAGCATTTATGTTTGCGTCTGATTTGTTAAAAAAAATCACAATTGACTGCGAAATTTCCTTTGCTAAATTGTCTTCGTATGAGAGCATGAAATCAACTGAAAATATTAAAGAGTTGATTGGTGTTGAAGAAGATATTCGCAATAGAAACATCATCATTATTGAAGATATTATTGACACTGGTCTTACAATGGACTATATGCTCAAAAAACTTTCAGAAAAAGGGCAGCCCCATGTTAAAATTGTTAGTTTATTATTTAAAAAAGAAGCATTTAAGAAAACATTTCCTATTGATTATATAGGATTTACAATTCCGAATAACTTTGTTGTAGGTTATGGATTAGACTATAACGGTTATGGCAGAAATCTAACAAACATATATACTCATATCGAATAAATAAATAATTTTATGATAAACATAGCATTATTTGGAGCTCCGGGTGCAGGAAAAGGAACACAATCAAAACTATTACTTGAAAAATACAAACTTTGTTATATTTCAACCGGAGAAATATTAAGACAAGAAATAGCAAATAATACTAAATTAGGTCTTCAAGCCAAAGAATTTATCAATCAAGGAAAATTGGCATCTGATGAAATCATTGTCCAAATTATTGAAGAAAAAATCAAAATGACTCCTGATGCAACGGGTTTTCTATTCGATGGTTTCCCAAGAACGGTTGTACAAGCGTATATTCTTGAAGGTTTATTGCTAAAAATGGGAATTAGTCTTAACTGCATGATTAGTCTTGATGTCCCAAAAGAGCAATTAGTTGAAAGACTTGTGTCGCGTGCAAGCAAAGAAAATAGAGATGATGACAATAATATAGAAATTATCAATCATCGCTTAGATGAATATTCTGAAAAAACAGTGCCTGTCGCTGATTTCTATAAAGCACAAAACAAATTCTATAATATTGATGGAACTGGAAGTGTAGAAAATATTTTCTCAAAAATTGACAATATCATTGAAAAACACCTTGAAAGCATTTGGCCTAATGTCATTTTATTTGGACCTCCGGGTGCAGGAAAAGGAACACAAGCTAAATTATTGTCAAAAGAGTTCAATTTAACCTATATATCTACTGGTGAGATACTTAGACAAGAAATTGCAAAAAAAACAGATGCAGGCATGCGTGCAAAACCATTTTTGGAAAAAGGAGAACCCGTTCCTGACGAAATAGCTATTATGCTGATTGAAAGTACAATACGCAACACTCATGGCATGAAAGGCTTTATTTTTAAAGGATTTCCGAGTACGCTAGTACAAGCATATATACTTGACGGATTATTACAAAAAATGGGATCAAAAGTTTCTTGTGTATATGATATTCAATCGCCCACTCTACAATGTATAAAACGACTATCTCAAAGGTCTAAAACTCAAAATGCAAGAGTTTACGATATGAATTTGGACACCATTATTCATCGTATCGAAGTATTTGAAAAATATAGTACACCTATACGCGAATTTTATGAAAAAAGAAATTTAATTCAAGCATTTGACGGCGGAAGTGGAGAAAAAGTAGTGTTTGAAAAAATTTCGGAAGCATTAACTAAGGTACTAAAAAACATCAGATAAAAATGTTCAATCTAATAGTGTTTGGTCCTCCTGGTTGCGGCAAAGGAACTCAATCTAAATTAATTGCCAAAAAATTTGATTTTTTGCATTTATCAACAGGAGAGCTTTTTAGGCATGAAATTGAACAAAAAAGCACATTAGGGAAGTTTTACAGCAAGTTCATCAATAGAGGGATTTTGATACCTGACAATGTCGTATTAAAAGAATTATACCGATTTGCGTTAAGAAATCAAGATGCAAAGGGGATTGTTTTTGATGGCTTTCCACGCACAATTGAACAAGCAATAGCACTTGATAGAGTATTTTCAAAAAAAGAACTTAAAATTGTGTTTGTTGTATCAATTTTAGTTAATAAAAATGAATTGATAAATAGGGTTTTGGAACGAGCACAAGATTCACAAAGAACTGATGATACATTGGAAATTATAAAAAAACGACTTGAGATATACGAAAAACATACCTTGCCTGTTATAAATTATTACAAAAAAACTCCTGAAAAAGTTTTTGAAGTTAGTGGTGAAGATGATATTAGCGTTGTATCTACAAAAATATACCAAACGATAAAGGAAAGAATAGAAAAAAGGAATAATTTAGGATTGAAATGAATTTTATAGATCAAGTTAAAATTTTTTGTAGAAGTGGGAAAGGTGGCAACGGTTCTGTACATTTCCATAGGGCAAAGTTTATCCCCAAAGGCGGTCCTGATGGAGGAAATGGCGGAAAAGGTGGAGATATCATCATTCGTGGAAATCACAATTTATGGACTTTGCTTCATTTAAGATACACAAAGCACCAATACGCTGGAGATGGTCAAGCCGGAAGTCGAAACAAACGCACAGGCTCTGACGGACTAAATGTATATATAGAAGTACCACTCGGAACAATAATTAAAGACTCCGAAACAGACGAAATAATGCTTGAAATTCTTGAACATGAACAAGAATTAATATTACTAAAAGGTGGTCGAGGAGGTATGGGAAATGATTTTTTCAAATCAGCTACAAATCGAACTCCCAAATATGCCCAAGAAGGAGAAGAAAGTCAAGAAGGCTGGTTTGTTTTTGAATTAAAGTTGCTTGCAGATGTTGGCTTAGTCGGATTTCCAAATGCAGGGAAATCAACTTTACTTTCAGTAATAACTGCCGCAAAGCCCAAAATTGCCGATTACCCCTTTACAACGCTCACACCCAATCTTGGCATAGTGCAATATAGAGACGAAGCATCATTTGTAATTTCAGACATACCCGGAATAATTGAAGGCGCTAGTGCCGGAAAAGGGCTTGGACTTCGTTTCTTGAGACATATAGAACGCAATTCAATTTTACTATACATGCTTCCATGCAATAGTGAAAACATAATGAAAGAGTATAAAATTTTAAAAAACGAACTTAAACTATACAATCCAGAACTACTTGATAAAGAGCACATTATTGCAATTACAAAATGCGACTTGCTATCCGAAACGGAATTAGAAAAGCTAAAAAAGAAACTGAACAAACTATCTGCAATTTACATATCATCACACACACAAATGGGAATAACAAATTTAAAAGATACGATATGGAAAACTCTTAATTCAGAAATATGACTAATTTAAGTTTTCTACACTTTATTCCTGAACTTGACAAGCAAATATTACTTTTTATTAACGCATCAAACACTCCATTTTTGGATATGCTTATGACTTCGATAAGCAATAAATATTTATGGATTCCGCTATACTTATTATTATTAATTGTAATTACAATAAGATTCAAGAAACTCACACCTTTTATCATTCTTATTGTTATTCTCGCTATTGTACTTGCCGACCAAGGTTCAGTAATTTTCTTTAAAAACATATTTCACCGTTTACGCCCATGTCATAATGAAGAACTGAAACATTTGCTTCATTTAGTAAATGGAAAATGCGGAGGACGCTTTGGATTTATTTCATCGCATGCTGCAAACACAACGGCACTTACCACAACAGTAGTTTTATTGTTTGGAAAAAAACACAAATGGCTTATCTCGATTTTTATATTATATACTATTTTAAACTGCTATTCTCGTATTTATCTGGGGGTGCATTATCCGTCTGATATTGTGGCAGGTGCTATATATGGAATAATATCTGGATATGTTGCTATTAAACTTTTTACATATTTATTTAGAATAAAAATCTCTCCTAATTAACAGCTTATATTGTTTGCATTTATTTTTCTAAATTTGCCACAAATTTCAATTTTAGCATATTCAAAAAAAATTATATACATATTATTAACTTAAAATAAACATTTAGATTTATGAAAATTTTAGTATTGAACTGTGGTAGCTCTTCAATTAAGTATCAATTAGTTGATATGGGCAAAGACGGAGAAGTAATGGCTAAAGGTATTGTTGAACGAATTGGACTTGAAGAAGGCGATTTAACGCACAAACCTAACGGCAAAGATGCATACAAATTATCACAACCAATCCCTGATCACGAAGTTGGTATTCAATTAATCCTTGATGCACTTCTTCATCCAGAACATGGAGTTATAAAAAACTCAGAGGAGATTGTTGCTGCCGGTCATAGAGTTGCTCACGGTGGAGAAAATTTTAAACAAAGTGCATTTATTGATGAATTTGCAAAAAAGGATATTGAACGCTGCATTGAACTAGCACCTCTTCATAATCCTGCTAATTTAAGAGGAATTTTATCAATGGAAAAATTGCTTCCGCAAATACCGCAAGTAGCAGTGTTTGACACTTCTTTTCACCAAACTATGCCCGAATATAGTTATATGTACGGAATACCTTATGAATACTATAACAAATACAAATTAAGAAGATACGGTTTTCACGGAACAAGCCATAAATATGTTGCAGAAAAAGCAGCAAAACTTATCGGAAAAAATTGGGAAGATTTAAAAATTATCACTTGCCACCTTGGCAATGGCTCTTCAATTGCTGCAATTGATAAAGGCAAATCAATTGATACAAGCATGGGCTTTACACCTGTAGAAGGTTTGTTAATGGGAACTCGTACTGGAGACTTAGACTTAGGTGCTTTGTTATTCTTAATGGAAAAAGAAGGATTGGATACTACGGGAGCAAACAACTTAATTAATAAAAAAAGTGGATTATTGGGAGTTTCTGGCGTTTCTTCCGATATGAGAGACTTAGAAAAAGCATCAGAAGAAGGAAACTCAAAAGCAAACTTAGCACTTGAAATATTTAGTTATAGAGTGAAAAAATATGTAGGTTCGTATATTGCAGCACTTGGCGGTCTGGACTTATTGATTTTTACTGGTGGAATAGGCGAAAATGCTTGCAAAATCAGAGAAGCAGTTTGCAAAAACATGGAATTTATTGGAATTAATTTCGACTCCGCTAAAAACCACGAATTAAGAGGTAAAGATGAAGTATTAACAACTCCAGACTCAAAAACTATTGTGATGGCTATTACAACTAATGAAGAATATGTTATTGCAAAAGACACATATTCAATTGTTTCAGCGATGAAATAATTAATTATTAGTCATATTCAAAACCATTTTATAATACCGATAAATGTATTTTTTGGACGCTATTTGTAGTGTCATGTATTTTTATTTACTTTTGCATAGTTTATACATGAAAAACACAAATGAACAAAAATAATTTTGTTTATATTTTTGTTGATATAATTTGTATGCTTGTCGGTTTTTCCTTGACAAGCATCTTTATCCATGAAAGTATTCGTTTTTTTTTTACTGAAAACTACAAGATATTTCTGCTTTTTGTAGCAATTAATTTAATTATATCCATTGTTAAAACAAAATACTCGACATATCAAAGCCATTATCGAAACTTTATTTCAACGCATTTTCAATCGTGGCTTTTTAGTGTAATAATAACTATTGTTGCTCTTTACATATTTTATTATACCAAACAAGACAACAAAATATTATATATTTTTTTTATTTTAGTTTTAGTTTTACAAATATTAGTTTCAAATACTATATATTTTTTCAAAAATGCGATTGACTATTCAAAAAAGTTAGAACAAGAACATATAAGTACTATACAAAATGCTATACAAAACGAACAAATTCAAAATGTATATAAACAAATTGCCAACGATTCGCAAGAAATGTACAACCGTTTATCCGAAGCAATCTCCAATGAAGTCTTTGAATTCATAAAGAACCAAGCTTTTTCGACTACTCAGGCAATACTTTTTCTCGAAACGATCAATCGCTTCAATGTATTGCAATATCAAGATAGCTCTTTTAGCACTATTGTAAATATTTCTTTGGCAAATGATATTCGGCGAATTAATAAATTTTTTGAATCTGTCAATATAAAGTTGCACAAAGACGGAATATTTATTCAATGTGTTGAAACAATAAAGCAAAGAAAAAAACGACTACTAAACAAATATCCTATCATAATATCTCATTTAATTTACAGTTTTGATTTTATTATTCATAGGATACTTCCCCGACTGCCTTATATTAAAAATTCATACTTTATGATTTTCAAAGGCAAGAGCCAAAGACTATCTTATGCCGAAACTCTTGGACGATTATACTCATGCGGATTTGAGCATATAGCCGATATTGAGATTGACAAAATTACATGGTTTGCAGTCAAAAAAGTCTCAAAACCAGCACTATCATACAAAGTTACTTACGGACCTATCATTAAACTTAAACGGCTCGGAAAAAACGGAAAAATCATTTGGGTTTATAAATTCAGAACAATGCACCCATATAGCGAATATCTTCAAGAATATATATATAAATTAAACAGCTTAGAAAGTGGTGGAAAGTTTAAAAATGATTTTAGAGTATCAACAATTGGTCGAATTTTTAGAAAATATTGGTTAGACGAGCTTCCGATGTTGATAAACTTCTTCAAAGGAGAACTTAAATTCTTCGGTGTCAGACCATTGAGCAAGCAATATTTTAATCTTTATCCTGAAGATTACAAACAAAGAAGAATGACATATAAACCCGGATTAATCCCCCCCTACTATGTTCATCTGCCAAAAACACTAAATGAAATTATTGATTCGGAAAAAAAATATTTGAATTTATACGATAAATATGGCTTTTTTGTTGACTTTATTTACACCTTTAAAGTATTGTTAAATATTATATTTAAAAAAATTAGAAGCTCATAATTTGAAAATAAAATATATGCATAAAACAATTAAACACAGTTTTTTCATTACACTTTTCCTCATAGCCCTATCTACGCAAGCTTACTCCCAAGTGGTATGGGAACATCTTTCTTCAACAAGAATATATGACTTTTTAGACGAAATGGCTACAGAAAATTACATTGTTATCAACTCAACCGTAAAGCCATATTCAAGAGAATTTATCGGAGAAAAATTATTAGAACTTGAAAAACAAAAAGACAATCTCAATAAGAGACAATTAAAGCAACTAAATATATTTTTTCAAGAATATGCTTTAGAAACAAATCAAGCTATTCAGTCAAAAAACTCAATTTTTTCTAAAAATAATTATTCAAGCAAATTTAATCCTTTGGCTTTTTACTATAAAGACAGTCTTTTCCGATTACAAGTTGCACCAATTTGGGGCAGAACTTATTATGTCAAAGCCAATGATTTTGCATACCACAACAAAGGCGGTGCTTCTGTGGTTTCGTACATTTCCAATAATTTTGGAATGTATGCCAATGTAAGAGACAATTACTTGAAAAAGCATGTTTTTGGGAAACCAACTTATTTAACAAACTATGAAGGCGGAAATTATAAGTTGAATGAAGGAGGTCGTGAGGGAGGTGATTATAGCGAAATGAGAGGAGGACTTACTTGGTCGTGGAAATGGGGAAATGTCGGAATAGTAAAAGATCATATTGAGTGGGGAGATAACAATTTTGGTTCAAATATTTTCAATTATTCCGCTCCCTCTTTTGCAATGATTAAATTAAATCTACACCCTACTCAATGGTTTGATTTTAATTATTTTCATGGGTGGCTGGTAAGCATGGTAGTTGATAGCAACCGTTCTTACACTACTTCAAAAGGGGATTTTAGAGCTGTATTTAGAGATAAATATATTGCTTCAAATATGTTTACTGTCAGACCATGGAAACAACTTAACTTTTCTGTGGGAAACTCAATCATTTACAGTGATATGGGAATTCATCCTGCATACTTAATTCCGTTCATGTTTTACAAATCAATTGACCATACTATCAATAAAGGAATAGACAACCAAAACTCTCAAATGTTTTTTAGCATTAGTTCGCGAAATATCCGAAAATTACACCTATATGCAACATATTTCATTGACGAATGGTCATTTACTAGGGTAACTAATCCTGACAGAAGAAATTTTACGAGTTTCAAAGCAGGACTACAAACACATAATGTTATTTTTGAAAATACATCTTTCATTGCAGAATATACGCAAACTAATCCTTTAACATATAAACACAGAGTTCCCACGCTAACATTTTCAACAAACGACTTCAATATGGGACATTATCTGATGGATAATGCGCGAGATATTAATGTTGCTTTTCAGTGGAAACCACTTGCTTGTTTGCAAATTAATGCGTTTGCAGGTTTAGCTCAAAAAGGGAATAATTATCAATACATTAAGGTTCCGGGAGAAAGACTTGATGAATTTCCATATTTAAAAGATATTATCTGGCAAGAACAATCTGCTGGAATTCAAATTGAATATTACCCGATTGCAAACTGCCGAATACATGTCGGATATACTCTATCAAACATTACTGCCAAAGATGCCGATAAATACACCTCAACATATTATTTAAACCGTTTTTCTTCTCCATTCTATCACGGCAAAAATCATATTGTAAATTTTGGACTAAACATTGGGTTTTAACATTAGAACCAAGCATATATAATTTTTGCTTTTATTATTCATTATTCTCTATTTTTGTAAATAAGAATTAAATTGTTTTGTGAAGCGTCAAAGTATTTTATTTTTTCTTTTCATCTGCCTAATTTTCAAAGGACATTCACAAATATTCACACCTGCAAGAGAAAAAGTGTTTTTTAAATATAATTCAATTATAAAAATTGACACATTAAGCATCATTCCTAATTCTGTAAAAATATTTATTTTAGAAGATAACATACAAATTGCAGATTCTTTGTTTCAGCTTGACTTTGCAAAATCAATAATCCACCTAGCCGATACTCTCGTCAAAGCACAAAAGCCTTTGCAAATCAAATACAAAGTTTTCCCTTACAATCTTGATATACAATTTAAAAATCAAAAACTCCACTTGATTAGCAATGAAAGAAAAGATTCTATTTTGAACTTCATTTTTCAGAATGATAAAAAAGAAAATGAATTCCGAAGTAGCGAATTGATTAAGTCGGGAAACATCACTCGAGGAATAATGGTTGGCAACAATCAAAATGCATCACTAACATCTTCGCTTAATCTGCAACTGCAAGGGCAATTATCTGACGAGCTAGATATCAATGCAGTTATCACCGACAACTCTATACCCATACAACCCGAAGGCAATACTCACCAATTGCAAGAGTTTGATAAAGTATTTATTCAATTAAAAAGTAAAAACACTCAATTGATTGCAGGCGATTTTGAAACATCAAAGCCCAAAGGATATTTTTTAAATTATTTCAAAAAAACACAAGGCGGACACTTAACTACTGCATGGAAGCAAGCAAATCCGTTTTCAAATAAAGATACTATTAAACAATTTGTTTCAATAGCAGCAGGCATTTCAAAAGGAAAATTTGCACGAAACAACATTACCGCCGATAACGGCAATCAAGGACCTTACAAACTTACAGGTGCTCAAAATGAATTATATATTATTGTTTTAGCCGGAACAGAAAAAGTATATATAAACGGCACACTTTTAAAAAGAGGACAAGAACACGACTATATAATTGATTATAATACTGCCGAAATCATTTTTAACGCCACGCATTTAATTACCTCAGAAACAAGAATATATGTAGAATTTGAATATAGTGATAAAAATTATGTTCGTTCTGTTTTTACCGGAAACTATACTGCAACAAGTAAAAAAGCTGAATTTAGAATTGCTTTTTTTTCAGAACAAGATGCAAAAAATCAATCTTTGCAGCAAACTTTAGATGAAGAACAAAAACTAAGTCTGCAACAAGCAGGCGATGATCCTTTGAAAGCAATTTTTCCGGGCTGGCAAGATACCGAATTTAACAATAGTTATGTTCTCTATGAAATGAAGGATACTATTGGCTTTGATAGTATTTTTGTATATTCAACCGATAGCCAAAAAAAATTATTTAAAGTTCAGTTTTCATATATTGGACAAGGAAAAGGAAATTATATTCTATCGCAACACTCGGCAAATGGCAGAGTTTTCAAATGGATAGCACCAATTGACGGAATCATGCAAGGCGATTATGAACCATACACTCTGCTTATCGCTCCTCAAAAACAACAAATGATTACAATTGCTTCTGATTATAAATTTAGTCGAAATATTGTCGGAGGCTTTGAATTTGCCCTTAGCAAAAAAGATATAAACACTTTTTCGGCACTTGATAAGCATAATGATGCAGGAATAGCTTCAAAAATTTACCTACAGCACAATTCTTATTTTGATACCCTCAAAAAAGCGATAATATTAAAACAAGAAGTGAGTTACGAATTTATCGAAGCATATTTTTCTGAAATAGATAGATTCAAACCTGTAGAATTTGAGCGAAACTGGAACTTGCAACACTCAAACGCACTTTCAAACAAACACTTGTTTACATACAATATGCAATTTGAACAATCAAAAACTCCCATTGCAACACTTCAATCTGACTACTTAACTACAAACAACTTCAAAGGATTTAAAAACACTCTTAAAACTGATATTAAAGCAAAAAACATAATATTGAACACCAATACCTCTATATTGCTTTCTGAGCATTTACACTTTAAAACAAATTTCATACAACAAAAAGGAACAATTAGCACAAAAGCATTTAAACTTGCACCGGGAATTGCATTTGAACATGAATACAATATTTTCAAAGACACTTCCAACATACTTTTAGATAATAGTTATCATTTCTACGAACTCGAAGGTTTTGTTACGCAACAATCTGATACAAGTTTGACAAAATTTCGACTTTACGCAAAAACAAGAAACAACAATGATACAAGGAATAATACTTTAATGCACCAATCAAGTTCAAAAGAAGCTGGAGCAAAATTGCAAAAGCAAATTGCCCCAATGAATAATTTATCTTTACTATTAGCGTACAGAGAAATTAAACTTTCGCCAACAAGTCCGCCTGAACTAAAAGCAGATAAGAATTTTATTTCTCGAATAGAATATAATTTACGAATTTGGAAAAACGCAGTTTCTTCAACAATTTATTACGAAACAGGAACGGGTGTTGAGTCGAAAAAAGAATATTCATATCTTGAAGTACTTCCCGGACAAGGACAATACACATGGACAGACTATAATGGAAACAATATCAAAGAACTCGACGAATTTGAAACAGCACAATTTCAAGACGAAGCAAATTATATTCGAATACTAAAACCCGTCAATGAGTATATTAACATCAATTATCTAAATTGTAACACCTCGCTACATATTGAACCATCGCGTGTGTGGAATGCAAATAGCAATAAAATAAAAAAACTATTATCAAAGTTTTCAAATCGTTTTAACTATTCATTATACCGAAAAACTGCTTCGGATATGTTTCAAGCAAAATTTGACCCTATTTATGACAACACTAAAGAGACTTCATTAATACAACTACAATCAAATATAAAAAATATCTTTTTTTTCAATAGAGCACATCCTCGTTTTAGTGCATGGTACACATTTTCTGAACTTGCACACGCTTCTCTGCTTGTAAACGGAATTGAAAGCAGACAAACAAAAACAAACGAATTAAAGCAAATATGGAATTTTGCTCAAAAATACAGCATTGAAAACCTATTGCGGCAAACGCATAAAACCAACAATTATGAATTATTTTCTACAAGAAATTATAAAATTACACAATGCGAACTTGAACCAAAAATAAGTTATCAATCTTCCAACAACTCAAGAATAAGTTTATCATACAGATATAAACATAGCACAAACGCCATTGCAAAAGAGCATGCTAAAATTCAGAATATCAGTTCAGAAATGCGATATACCTATAAAAACAATCAAACTTTACAAGCACAACTCTCATACTATTATATTTCTTACAATGCTGATGCCAACACTCCCATTGCGTTTGAGATGCTTGAAGCATACAGGCCCGGCACTAATTTCAGTTGGACTTGCATGATACAATATGTTATTAATAGAAATATGCAGCTAAATTTTATGTATGAAGGCAGAAAACCTTATGAAATGAAAATTATTCATATAGGTAGTGTGCAAATTAAAGCTTTATTGTAAAAAAACTAATCAATTTAAATTGTATGAAAAACACATTTTCTTTCTTGTTTTCTATCGCTTTTTGCGTTGCTTCCTATGCTCAAACATATACATTAGGACAATTACAACAGAAATTTAAGCATAAAAATTATACTGAGAAAGTGCTTTTAGATTTTCAGAAGAGAATGGAAAATCTAGAAGAAAAGCCAATACTTCACGAATATATTCCGGGTGAAGTAATAGCTTGGTCACTAATAGACGGACCATTTCACTTTCAGAATGTGTTTCTTATAGAAAATGACACAATAAGGAAAGTTGAAGCGTTGCCAAAAGATGGTGCGTTTTTGAATAAACTGAATAGTTATGTACCTGAAAAATCTAAATTTGCCTATGATTTTGATTTGTGGACTTTTCCATTTGTAAAAGAAAAATTAGCTGATAATTTCTATTTAATCAAAGTAAATGTAAAGTCGTTTAATTCTCATCCTGAAATGCCAAACCCAGACATTCTATTATATAGTTTAGAATATAAAACTAAAGATTTTATAGATTTTAGGTTACTTCGACTTAAAGAAAGTCATTCAGAAAAATGGATTGAAGTAGGTGAATATTGAAAACAAAAACTTACCTTACATAAGTTAATAAACAAACACCTAACGCTAACATGCGTATTTGCTATAGGCGGGGAGAATGACTCCGTATCAACAAAAGTGCAAAATTCAGCTTTAGTTCCTCGTATCAGCGTCAGTGCTATAATCCCGCCACTACGCCAAACTGTGAACCGTTATACTTCATTGCAATAAGTTCAAATTACTCAATATTGTTGAATATCCGAATTTCTTCGTGGAATTGAACAAATTTTCATTTTTTTCTCAAATTGCTCAAAGGAATAAAGTTAATGTTATCAATTTAACCTCCAAATGCAATTTGAAAAATAACATTAAAAATGTCCATTAGAACATATCGTCTAAAAAATAGCATTAATTTTGTCCATTATACATAAAAGTTTTTAAAAATTATTTTTTTAAACAAAAAACATACATTCATAGAACTTAAAAACTTTCTAAAAATAGACATATAATTTGTAATTTTGAAAAAAATAAAATTGAATATGGAAATAACAGGAAAATTGATTAAAATTTTGCCACTTCAAAGCGGTCAAGGCAGAAACGGAGAGTGGAGAAAACAAGAATTTGTTATACAAACCGACGGTCCTTATCCGAAAAGTATTTGTTTTACTATGTGGGGAAATATTATTGACAGCGTTTCACTTGTAGATAATTCTATTCTCAAAGTGTCTTTTGATGTTGAAAGTAGAGAATTTAATGAAAGATGGTACACTGATCTTAAAGCATGGAGAGTTGAAGTAGTCAATAGACCTGCTGACGCTCCAAATGATGACTTTATAGATGCTCAGCCCGAAGCCTATCCCGATGATAGCTCTGATGATCTACCTTTTTAATTACAGCATTTTATTTAAAATAATAATCGTATGGATATTTTTGAAAAACTAAATCAGGAAAACACTCCTCTTGGAAAATATTACAAAGTTGCACACGGATATTTTATGTTTCCTAAACTTGAAGGCGACATTGCTAACAGAATGATGTTCAGAGGAAAAGAATGTATCGTTTGGAGTTTAAACAACTATATTGGACTTGCCAATCACCCCGAAGTGAGAAAAGCAGATGCAGATGCTTCAAAAGATTGGGGACTTGCATATCCTATGGGAGCAAGAATGATGTCGGGACAAACTGTTTATCACGAACAATTAGAAAAAGAATTAGCTGCTTTTGTCAACAAAGAAAGTGCTTATTTGCTTAATTACGGCTATCAGGGTATGGTATCAATTATTGAAACCCTTGTTGACAGAAGAGATGTAATAGTGTATGATTCGGAATCTCACGCATGTATAATTGATGGCATGAGGCTACATTTTGGCAAAAGATTAGTATTTCCGCATAATAATATGGAAAAACTTGAAAAAGAATTGCAAAGAGCAACAAAAATTACAGAAGAAACAGGTGGTGGCATTTTGGTAATAACCGAAGGTGTATTTGGAATGTCAGGCGATTTGGGAAAACTTGATGAAATAGTTGAATTAAAGAAAAAATATAATTTTAGACTATTAGTTGATGATGCTCATGGCTTTGGAACAATGGGCAAGACCGGCGCAGGCACTGGTGAGCATTTTGGAGTTCAAGACAAAATTGATTTATATTTTGCAACATTTGCAAAAGCTATGGCCGGAATTGGAGCATTTATTGCAAGCAAAGAGCCTATTATCAAATACTTACAATATAACCTAAGATCTCAGGTTTTTGCAAAATCACTACCCATGCCAATGACCGTTGGCTCTTTAAAACGACTTGAATTGTTACGCAATGAACCACAGCTAAGAGAAAAATTGTGGGATATTGTCAACAAACTTCAAACTAGATTGAAAGCAGCAGGTTTTGATTTAGGTAACACACAATCACCCGTTACTCCGGTGTTTTTACATGGAGATGTTCCTGAAGCAACAAATATTATATATGATTTAAGAGAAAATCATAATATCTTTTGCTCTGTAGTAGTTTATCCGGTTGTTCCAAAAGGCGTTATTTTATTGCGTTTAATACCAACCGCAGTGCATACAAATGAAGATGTTAACAAAACTATTGCGTCTTTTAAAACTGTTAAAGAAAAATTGACAGCAGGCAAATATAAAGCTGATTCTGTTATAGATATGTACCAACAATAGACTTTTAATTTTTAATGAAACATTTACTTGATTCGCTAAATAATGCCCAAAAAATAGCTGTTCAGGAAATTGAAGGACCGGGGATTGTTTTAGCGGGACCTGGTTCTGGCAAAACTCGAGTTTTAACACATCGTTTAGCATGGTTAATTGCTGATGGAGTTGACCCTTTTCGAATTCTTGCATTGACTTTTACAAACAAAGCTGCTAAAGAGATGAAGGAGCGAGTGATTGCATTGATTGGAGAACAATTTGGACGAAATGTGTGGATGGGGACTTTTCATTCAGTATTTGCCAAAATATTGAGAATAGAAGGACATTTGCTCGGCTACAATTCAAATTATACTATTTACGACCCCGATGATTCAAAAAATGCTATAAAACAAATATTGAAAGAGCAAATGATTAGTGATGAAGCATATACGCCTTCAAATGTTTTATATCGAATTTCTTCGGCAAAAATGAATCTCATAGACCCGATTGAATATAATTCTGACCGCACAATTCAATCCGAAGATTTAAAAAGCAAACATCCTTTGTTTGGCAAAATATATTCATTGTATTGGAATAAGTTAAGAAGTTCAAATGCTATGGACTTTGATGATATTTTGTTCAATATGAACATTTTATTACGCAACTTTCCAGAAATAAGAAAAGCATATCAAGATAAATTTAAGTATATTTTAGTTGATGAATACCAAGATACTTGTTTCTCTCAGTATTTGATTATCAACATCTTATCTCAAAAATATCGCAATATTTGTGTCGTTGGAGATGATGCTCAAGGTATATATGCTTTTCGTGGTGCCAAAATTGAAAATATTTTGAACTTCTCACGCGACTACCCCGAGAGCAAAGTGTTTAAATTGGAGCAAAACTATAGAAGCACGCAAAATATAATAAAGGCTGCAAACTCAATAATCAAAAAAAACGAAGAACAACTTGATAAAAAAATTTGGACAGAAAATATTGAGGGGGAAAAAATAAAATTAATTAGCTCGTACAATGAAGTTGACGAAGCAAGACAAGTTGTTCAGGATATTCATTTTGTAAAATCAAACTTTCAATGTAACAATAGCGATTTTGCAGTTCTATACCGAACAAATAGACAGTCGCGAACTTTAGAAGAAGCATTTAGAAAGCAAAATATTCCTTATAGAATTTATAGCGGATTATCTTTCTATCAACGCAAAGAAATAAAAGACCTCATGGCATACTTTCGCTTTATTATTAATAATAATGACGAGGAAGCGTTGTTAAGAATTATTAATGTTCCGGCTCGAAGCATTGGAAAAACATCTCTTGATAAGGTGATTGCATACGCAATAAGCAGCAAATTGTCTTTATGGGAAGTAATTGCTAACATCAACGCACATAAAGATAAAATAGATATTAATAATGGAGTTGCAAATAGAATTAACGACTTTGCAACTATGATTACGCAACTTGCTGAACAACAAGATACGCTGAATGCTTATGAATTAGCAGATAATATTCTTAATCAAACAGGATATTTATTTATGTTGCAAACAAGCAAAGAACCAGATGCAGATGTTCGTCTTGAAAATGTTGAGGAATTAATCAATGGCGTTCAAAATTTCGTTAATGTAGCAACTGAGGAAAATGAAGAACTGCAAATTCCCAAGTTATCTGATTTCTTATTAGAAGTTTCTTTACTGACGGATAATGACACAGATGATGAAAATGATATGAATAGAGTATTGCTGATGACTGCACATGCTTCTAAAGGTCTTGAATTTCCTTATGTTTACATAGTCGGACTTGAGGAAAACTTATTTCCTATGGAGAAATCTTTGTATGAAAGAAAAGACTTAGAAGAAGAAAGACGATTATTTTATGTAGCAATAACAAGAGCTATGAAACGAGTAGTGCTGTCTTATGCAGAATCACGCTCACAGTGGGGCAAAAGATTTATGTCTAGTCCGAGCAGGTTTATTAGTGAAATTGACGAAAGCATTATTGAGAAACCTCGCAAAAAAGAAAGTTTGCCATGGACATCTTCTTCAAATACAGAAAATCAAACTCAAAATGCTCCTAAACTGCAATTTGCACCCAAACCTAAAAATAATACTCAGCCACCTGCTGGCTTTAAAAAAATAAATGACACAACTAATTATTCACAAGATGATTGTTTGGCTGATAAAATTTTTATTGGAGTTACTGTTAATCATGATTCATTTGGTCGAGGAAAGGTGCTTCAAGTTGATGGTAGCGGAACAAACAAAAAAGCTGTAGTGTTTTTTCCTGAAGTTGGAAAAAAGAATTTATTGCTAAAATACGCTAAACTAACTATTGTTGAATAAAAATTATAACTTTGTTACCATAAAAACTTATAGTATTGATAATGAACGAGAAAAATTTCATGGAATATAATTCACAACGCAAATATTTGATTATACCTGAATACGGGCGTAAAGTGCAAGATTTAATTGAATTTGCTAAAACAATTGAAGATAGAGAACTTAGAAATAAAGCAGCAAAAGACATTATTAGGCAAATGATGTTGCTACAACAAAGCACAATTAAAGATGCAGAAGAGCTTGATAGAAAACTGTGGGATCATTTATTTATTATTTCAAATTTTGAAATAGATGTAGATGCACCTTATCCAAAGCCTGATATTAAAGAAGCAAAAGAATATTCAAAATTGTATTATAACAGCGACAAACGAAAAATGCCATATAGGTATTATGGACATATTATTACGGATATGATTAACAAAGCAGTGGAAATGGAAGATGGAGAAGAAAAAAAATCTTTGATTATTGATATAGCAAATAACATGAAAAAACTATATCTAACTTGGAACAAAGGTGTTGTTGATGATAAAGTTATTTATGAGCATTTGTCGGAAATGTCAAATGGGAAAATAAAAATTGATAACGAAACTGAATTAACAAATTCGTGGAACTTTACTAACCAAAGTTCGTCAAGAAGGAGAAGCAGAAGTTCCAAACCACCATCAAAAAACTTTCACAAAAAAAATAATAGATAAATGAAAAACTCTTTTAAAATCAACGGCGGAAAGCAATTAAAAGGCGAACTTGTTCCTCAAGGAGCTAAAAACGAAGCCTTACAGGTTATTTCGGCAGTTTTGCTTACAGAAGAAGAAGTTGTAATACACAATGTGCCAAACATTGAAGATGTTAATAAACTAATTGATTTATTAGCCTTTATTGGTGTTGAAATTAGTCAAATAGCTGAAAACTCATGGAAGTTCCGTGCAAGCAATATCCAACTAAAGAAACTGTATGAACCAGAGTTTAGAGAAATTGCATCTACACTGAGAGGTAGCATACTTACTGTTGGACCATTATTATCAAGATTTAAGCAGTCTGTTGCAGCACAACCCGGAGGTGATAAAATTGGAAGAAGAAGATTAGACACACACTTCATAGGTTTTCAAAATATCGGGGCAAAAGTTGAATTTGACTCGGCAACAAACTTTTATCACATTACAGCTGACAAACTACAAGGAACACAAATGTTGCTTGATGAAGCATCAGTAACGGGGACAGGCAATGTGATAATGGCTGCCACTATGGCTGAAGGAACAACTACAGTTTTTAATGCCGCATGTGAACCGTATATACAACAGCTTTGTAAGATGTTAAAGTCAATGGGCGCTGACATCTCAGGTATAGGTTCAAATCTTATTACTATTAACGGCGTTGAAAAACTAAAAGGTTGCGAACACACTATACTTCCTGATATGATTGAAATAGGCAGTTTTATCGGTTTAGCTGCTATGACACAATCGGAAATCACTATAAAAAATGTCGGATACGAGTATTTAGGAATTATTCCTCGAACATTTCAAAAATTAGGAATTAAAATGGAGTTGAGAGGAGACGACTTATTTATTCCAGCTCAAGAATTATACGAAATTGAAACATTTATGGACGGCTCAATACTAACTATCGCAGATGCTACTTGGCCCGGACTTACGCCTGATTTACTAAGCATAGTTCTTGTTGTCGCCACTCAAGCAAAAGGTACAGTTTTGATACACCAAAAAATGTTTGAAAGTAGGTTGTTCTTTGTAGATAAATTAATTGATATGGGTGCACAAATTATTCTTTGCGATCCTCATAGAGCAACTGTTATCGGATTGGAACGCAAATTCTCACTAAAAGGTATCGAAATGTCATCTCCAGATATCAGAGCAGGTGTAGCATTATTGATAGCTGCTTTATCTGCAAGCGGAGAAAGTATAATTTCAAATGTAAATCAGATTGACAGAGGATATTCAAATATTGAACATCGTTTGAGATCAATAGGAGCAGATATAACACGCATATAAATACCTAATCTAATGTTAGTTTTAGCACTTTTAAGGTTTTGGGCGTAACCCTATATTTGTTATTAATGCGATATCCAATAAGCCAGATAATCTCATTTTGCTCGCACAATAACCAAATATTGTTTTTTTGACTTTGTGTTAGCTTCAAATTAATAAAAAAATCACTTAATAGTTTTTTTTGGTTCATGCCAAAAGGAATAAACTCATCTCCTTTTTTCCATTTTCGCACTATTAACGGAAATTTCACAGTCTCATAATCAAGCAAAGCAGTATTGTTAGAGGTTTTAAGCTCCAATGTTTCTGAATTAGCAATAAGTTCGTAATTTATTTTTATTGGCAGAGCAGCTAAATCAGCTTCTTTCTCAATTAAATATTGAATTTCTTCATATTGCTGATTAGTAGCAATAATTTCTATTATACTATTTTTCAGAAAAATCTCATGAGTAGAAGATGTGTATTGAGTCGTTTGAGTTTGCTTCAGATTATTACTGATTGCGTGAGCTTGACTATAATTAAAATTATATTGAGAAATAAGCTCAAAAATCAATTCTGTTAAATGCTGATGCTTGTGCAGTTTGCCTAAGTCAAATGAAATAATGTCATTACAAACACTTTTTATATCATTTTTTGTTTTTTCTATAAACTCATCAAATAGGGAAATTGTATTTGCAAACTTCTTTTGATTATCAAACATTACATCGTATAATTGTGGAAATTGTTCATGCAAAATAGGGATAATATTGTGTCTTATTTGATTTCGGATATATTCATCTGTAAGATTAGACGAATCCTCGCGAAACTCAATATCGTGCTCCTTTGCGTATTTTGCAATTTGCTTACGATTTAAAAATAAAAGCGGACGAACAATTTTACCGTTATTTGGCAACATTGCTCTAAGTCCTCTTATACCGGTACCTCTTAACAAATTAATAAATATAGTTTCAATTTGGTCGTCAAGATGGTGAGCAAGACAAATATATGAATATTGATTTTGCTCAACTAATTCATTAAACCATTGCAGTCGCAACTCTCTTGCAGCCATTTGTATCGAAATTCCTTTGTCTTTTGCATGTTTAGCAGTCTCAAATCTTTTTGCAAAAAGTGGAGTTTTGTACTTTTTAGTCGTTTCTTTGACAAAAATCTCATCTTTATCTGATTCGCTCCCTCTTAGCTGAAAATTACAATGTGCAATGTGAAAATTAACTTGGTGTTGGCGTAATAAATGAAATAAAACCATAGAATCAATGCCCCCACTTACTCCCAACAATAGCGTATCTTGTTTATGGATACCACATTCTTTTTTTAGATAATTTTCAAATTCCACATAAATATTCATGCTTTATAGATTTAAAAACAAAATAAATAATTTTGTAATGGTATTTTCCTAAATTATGTTTGTGATTTTTGACATTGAAAAACTAAATTCTGTATATGTTTATTGCCTTTTGCTTTATCCAATTTTGCTACAATTTTGCTAAGTTCTGTATGTTTTTTAAGAATGTCAGATATTAACTTATTTTTGATTTAAGAGCATAAACTGTATTTCAAAAATACAATAAGTTAGTTAATTTGATAAGGAATATTGCTTTAGAGCGACTTACTCATAAACAAGAAGAAAAATATCTTCATTATCTTTTTTCATTAGATATTTTTCTCTCGCCAAATCCATCATAGCTGACTTATCATTTTGCAATTTATTTAGCTTTTCTTTATTAATTTTTATTTCACTTTCATAAAATACTTTTTCATCTTTTAATGTTTTTAATTCCTTCTTGAATCGCATAGCTGTGATAAAATTATTATTATCAACAAACAACATCCATACAATAAAGAAAATACTAACAAGAAAATATTTGTTTTTTAACAACTTAATAAATAGCATGATGGTGTTTTTTGCAAATTTAATTAAAAAAACTTGATATTTGTTACAAGGCATAAAAAAAATTTTAGCAAAAATTTACATTCTTTACAGCTTAAGCAAAACGACAAATTTTTGTTAAATATCTTGTTGTTTTTATAATTAAGATATAAATTGCTATTATATTCGATATAATTTTAATATTTTTGCAAAAAATATACTTGCATTTATTATTTGAACTTAACGACTAATATTGTATTATTTATAATTTGTTAATTTCAAAATTATTTGTACTTTTGCAAACCATTTTTTATTTAGGATAAAGAAAACATATTATATTATGGATACATTAAGTTATAAAACTATATCAGCAAACAGTCAAACAGTTACTAAAGATTGGTTGTTAGTTGATGCAGAAGGACAGACGCTTGGACGATTAGCTTCAAGAGTTGCATTTGTTATTAGAGGAAAGCACAAACCAAACTTTACTCCACATGTTGATTGTGGGGATAATGTTGTTGTGATAAATGCAGAAAAAATAAAGCTAACAGGAAATAAATTATTTCAAAAAACATATATTCGCCATACAGGTTATACTAGCGGACAGCGTGAAGTCTTAGCAAAAGACATGTTACACAAGCATCCTACTAGAATAGTTGAAATGGCAGTTAAAAGAATGTTACCAAAAAACAGATTGGGCAGACAATTATATGGTAATCTTTATGTATATACCGGGACAGAGCATAAACATGAAGCTCAGCAACCAAAACAATTTGATATAAATACTATTAAATAATATATATGAGTGTTATTAACAAAATAGGAAGAAGAAAAACGGCTGTTGCTAGAATATATTTAGAAGAAGGCAACGGAGAAATTACCGTTAATAAAAAACCTGTTAATGAATATTTTCCATTACAAACTCTTCAGTACATAATACAACAACCACTTGAGCTAACAGAAACAGCTGGCAAATACAACATTAAGGCAAACCTTGATGGTGGCGGAATTAGAGGACAAGCTGAAGCATTGAGAATGGCTATTGCTAGAGCATTGGTGGAAATAGATGAACAATATAGACCAATATTGAAATCACATGAATTATTGCGTAGAGACCCTCGTATGGTAGAGCGTAAAAAACCTGGTCGTCCAAAAGCAAGAAAGAGATTCCAGTTCAGCAAGCGTTAATACTACATTTATACAGTGTTTAGTATCCAAACTATTCGGACTATGTCATTTGAGATGTACTACCGAATTGTTGAATTAAGCGAAGGTAAACATTTAACAAATTAAATACATGAAACAATTAAATTTCGAACAACTTCTTGATGCAGGATGTCATTTCGGACATCTAAAAAGAAAGTGGAATCCTAATATGGGACCTTATATCTTTATGGAGAAAAATGGTATTCATATTATTGATTTATACAAAACTATTGGAAAACTTGAAGAAGCAGCTAAAGCAATTCGCCAAATAGCTCGTTCTAATAAAAAAATTCTTTTTGTTGGAACAAAAAAACAAGCTAAAGAATTAGTTGCCGAAGCAGGTCAAAAAACAGGAATGCCATATACCGTTGAAAGATGGCCAGGCGGTTTGCTAACAAATTTTACAACTGTTAGAAAATCAGTCAAAAAAATGGCAAATATTGACAAAATGATGCAAGATACTGCAACATTTAACAGCATTTCAAAGCGTGAACGTCTGCAAATTAGTAGAGAAAAAGCAAACCTTGAAAAAAACCTTGGAAGTATTGCTGATTTAACAAAAATGCCTGCTGCTCTTTTTATTGTTGACATCAATAAAGAACATATTGCAGTTGCCGAAGCGCGTAAATTAAGCATCCCAATTTTTGCAATTACTGACACAAATACAAATCCATTACTTGTTGACTTTCCAATTCCTGCTAATGATGATGCCGCTAAGTCAATAGGATTAATTTTAGATTATATTACAAACGCAATAAATGATGGCTTGAATGAACGCCAAGCAGATAAAGACTCTAACGATTACCAAGAAGATGGCTCTGAAGAATCAAGAAACTTATTGGGATTAGAAGATGAAATTGAAGCAAATGAAAAACTCAAAAAAATTGCATCAAGTTCTGCAAAAAAATCAATTAAAGTAAAAATTGAGGAAGGTGATGACGAAGATGATAACACAGAGGTAATTGAGAAATCTAAAAAGAAATAACTAATTTATTAAATTAAAAAGAAGGTAAATATTATGGCAAATATTACAGCAAAAGATATTAATGAACTAAGAAAAGCTACAGGTGTTGGTCTTATGGATTGCAAACAAGCTTTAATTGAAGCTGAAGGCGACATGAATAAGGCAATTGATATATTGAGAAAAAAAGGTCAAAAAGTTGCTAGCAAAAGAGCAGACAGAGAAACTAATGAGGGAGTTGCTATTGGACGCACAAATAAAGACGGTACTTATGCAGTGATGTTCACATTAACTTGCGAAACCGATTTTGTAAGTAAAGGTGAAGAATTTATTAATGCTGCAGAAGACATTATGAATACTGCAATAGAAAATAAAATTAAAACAATTGACGAATTAAAATCAGCTAAATTATTAAATCAAGATATACTTGTAAGTGATTTAATCAATAACTTATTAGGTAAAATTCAAGAAAAAATTGAAATTATCAATTTTGAATATTTTGAAGCACCATATATTGCAGTTTACAACCACCACAATAAGAAAATTTCAGCTTTAGTGGGTTTCCAAAAGCAAGTAAATAATATTGAAGAAGTTGGAAAAGACATTGCTATGCAAGTTGCAGCTATGGCTCCTATTTCAATTGATGAAAGTTCAGTACCACAAGAAGTTATTGAAAAAGAATTAGAAATTGCAAGAGACCAAATTCGTCAAGAAGGAAAACCTGAAAATATGGTTGATAAAATAGCACAAGGAAAATTAAATAAATTTTTCAAAGAAAGTACTTTATTGAATCAACAATATATTAAAGATAATAGTTTGACAATTAAAGAATATCTTGAGTCTGTTGATAAAGATTTGAAAATAACTTTTATGAAAAGAATTTCTTTTGCATAATTATAAAATGTTTTTCATGATTTGAGCCTTACTTAATTAAGTAAGGCTTTTTTTGTAATTTTACCAGCAAAACTAAAAACACATGAAAGTAAATCGCATATTGTTGAAATTAAGTGGCGAAGCACTAATGGGTAAACAAGAATATGGTATTGACCCTGCCCAACTTTCATATTTTGCTCAAGAAATTGCTGAAATTTATCAAAAAGGATTTCAGGTGGGAGTTGTTATAGGCGGAGGCAATATTTTTAGAGGCATGCAAGGTGCAGCTAAGGGCTTCGACAGAATTGACGGCGACTATATGGGTATGTTGGCAACCGTAATGAATAGCTTGGCTCTAAAATCAGAATTTGAAAAAATAGGTTTGAAAGCAATTGTGCTTTCCGGAATTGAAATTTCTCCTTTGTGCCTCAAAATGCACAGTAAAACAGCACAAAGTTATTTAGACACAAATTACATTGTAATTATTGCCGGTGGAACAGGAAATCCATTTTTTACAACAGACTCTGCCGCAGCTTTAAGAGCCTTAGAAATTAGGGCTGATATTCTACTAAAAGGAACTCGCGTTGACGGAGTATATGATTCGGATCCAGAAAAAAATCCAAATGCTAAAAAGTATAATGAACTCACTTTCAACGAAGCATACGAAAAAAAGTTAATGATTATGGACTTGACCGCATTTACTCTATGTCAGGAAAATAATTTGCCAATAATTGTATTTAATATAAACGAGCAAGGAAGTTTGTCAAAAGTACTTGAAAATCCGAGTTATGGAACTATTATAAAATAATTTTTATTTTTGCAAAAAAAATCATGAACGATATTTCTGAAATAGATAACGAAAAAAGAGACAAACTAAGAGAAAGAGCAAGAAGTTTAGTATATTTTAAAAATCATTTAATTATTTTTATTCTTGCTAATATATTTATTTGGATTGTTTGGTTCTTTTGGTATTACATTATTAACAAAGAAATAAAATTGTGGGCTGCATTTCCAACTTTAATTTGGTTCATTATAATTATTTTTCACTATTTGTGGGTGTATAAATGGACTGCTACTCAATTTGAAAAAAAATATAACAAACTTGTCAAGCAAATGACAAAAGAGAAGGAAAATATTGATGAAAACTAAAACAATTACATTATTATGACAGATGATACCTTATTTTTATTAGAAGAGATAGAAGAACAAATGCAAATGGCATTTACTCATTTGGAAAAAGAGTTCGCAAAAATTCGTGCAGGCAAAGCAAGTCCTGATATTTTTGATGATATAAAAATAGACTTTTACGGAAGTCTCACGCCTTTAAACCAAACTGCTAATATTAATATTCCCGATGCTAAAACTATTGTTATTCAACCTTGGGATAAATCAGCATTGGGACAAAT
The DNA here is from genome assembly GCA_964551645.1 of uncultured Bacteroidales bacterium. Taxonomy (GTDB): domain Bacteria; phylum Bacteroidota; class Bacteroidia; order Bacteroidales; family DTU049; genus CAZKDV01. The sequence continues at coordinate 26,761 of CAZKDV010000002.1, forward strand.
TGAGAAAGCTATTCTTACTGCCAACTTAGGTTTTACTCCAATGAATAATGGAGAAATTATTCGTATTTCAATTCCTGCTTTAACTGAAGAAAGACGCAAAGAGTTTGTAAAAAAAGCAAAAAACGAAGCAGAACAAACAAAAATATCTATACGAAACTTCAGAAGACAAGGGAATGATAAAATCAAAAAACTTGAAAAAGAAGGCGTTCCCGAAGATGAAGTTAAATTAGTTGAAAAAGAAATTCAAGATAAAACAGATAAATATATAAGTAAAATTGATGCATTATTAGAAAAGAAAGAAAAAGACATAATGTTGATATAAACCTTTTTCAAGATTGAGTTTTAAGTTTTATAGTTGTTTTATTTACTTTTTACATTACTATACGCCGTAAACATACACAATTCGTACAATAATCTTGCTCCAACAATTGCATCCCACTTATCGTTTTTATTTATTGAAGGATTAACTTCTGACAAATCAAACCCAATAATTTGCTTACCTGAATTGCAAATAGATTCGATAATAAACAATGCCTGATTGAAACTTAAACCTCCCGGAACTGGAGTTCCAGTATTGGGACATAAATTTGTGTCTAAACCATCAATATCAAAACTAATATAAACTTTATTAGGAAGATGATTAACAATGTTTTTTACAATATTGTTCCAACTTATACCTTGATATATTTCATTAGATATTTTTCTATCAGAAAAAGTAATTATTCTATTCTCTGATGCTTCAATAAATTGTGCTTCTTCTGTGCAATAGTCTCTTATTCCGACCTGAATTAGCTTATCAAGCTGCTTCATCTTCATCGCATTATACATAATTGAAGCATGACTATAAGTAAATCCTTGGTATGAGTTTCTTAAGTCAGCATGAGCATCAATGTGTAAAATGCCAAAACTATCATATACTTCAGATAATGCTTTTATTAATCCAAAAGGACTTGAATGATCTCCACCCAAAACAACAGGAATAATTCCTTGATTGAGACATTGCTTGCTTGAAGTATAAACATACTCATTCATTTGAGAACACGCTTTGTTCACAATATTCAATTCTTTGCTTAATCTTATCTCAAGCTCCTCTCCTTTTTCGTATTGCTCTATAAGCTGTTCGACAATTATCCGCGTTTTATTATTTAACTTATAAATAGTATCATTTTGAGGAAGTATCGCAATTGGAAATTTATAAAAATCAGGATAAAATTCTCTATATAAATCTAATTGAAAAGAAACATCAAAAATAGCACTTGGAGCATTAGATGTACCTTTACGGTATGAAGTTGTAGCATCCCAAGCAACAGGAATTATCAATAATTTTGCCTCTTGAATTGAATATGGAAGTCCAAATATTCCTTGTCCTATGTTTTTATCTGGATTAAAATGCTGTGTCATAATTAATGATTTTAATGCAATGTTACTATATCCCGATTTTGTATGTATATGAATTTTGCCTAATGCTGTTAAATTGTTCTTGGTCAATAGTTGTTTTCTATTTATTATGCAATAGGATTAATAAATGCTTGATTTTGCTTAAAACATTAAGATATTGGTGAAATAATTCATTTTTTTGAAAATTGCACAACAAAACATTATATATTATGCTTATTTTAGATATTTTGCCAAAACACTTAATACATTTTCGCTTTTTAGGGGTTTAGTAATAAAGTCGTTGCAACCCATCTTTATACATTTCTCATATTCTTCGTTAAATGAATATGCTGTTTGAATAATAATGGGCAAACTTGGATTCGCGTCTTTAATTATTGATGTAGCTTCATAGCCATCCATAACAGGCATTTTCAGATCCATTAATACAACATCAATATCATTTCTTATTTTACACTCTGACACAGCTATAGCTCCATTTTCGGCATAAATTGTTTTTACTTTTGTTTCGGCTAATATAGTTTGAAGGAACATATAATTTACTTCAATATCATCAACTATCAGAATAGTTTTATTTTCCCAGTTATACATATTTTGAGTTTTGTTTTTTTGATTTATGTTGCTATACTTAATTGGGGTATTTAAAGTGAAGTGTATTAAATTACAATTGTTTTCATGAGCAAAAGACAAAACCCCAATTTTCATGTGTTCAAGAAGCTTTAAGAAAGAAAATGAATTATTAAATTTAGATAGCTTTTGTTGATATATTTCTTTTTTCGAAAAAGGTTCATTGATAAAATCAATCATGTTTGAATTAACATCTTTATATTTAAGTATAATCGAAGCAAAATTTGAATTGAGAAAGATAGAAAATGTAATTATTTTTTTATCAAATTCTGCTTTTGCCAAATCATACATTTTTTTTACAATTGTTTCAACTAAAAACTCATAAGTTTTAATAAAAATATTGTACTTAGGTAATTCAAATTTAATTTCATTATAGATATTTGCGTTTTGGCATTTAGAATTTAACTCTGTAATAACTTTCTCAACAACTTCATTAAGAATAATTTCTTTTGTGTCTGTTTGCGGAATTTGTATATGCAATAAACTCAAACAGTCGTGTAGAGCTTCTATTGATAAATTATTATTGTTTTGTAAATGCTTTATTGTTTGAACCGTTTCTAAGCTATCAATTGTATCTTCTGCAATCTGACTTAATAATTCTTTTATTTCATTTTGATAGCTTATAATATCAAACTTAATTAAATTCATTACATATAAAGAGCATAAATGTTTAATATCCTTTTTGTTTTCCATGTGTTAGCTTGTTATTAATTACTATAAACTGCAAATGTAAGTTTTTTGTAATGAAAAAATGTTTAAATTATGAAAAGAGATGAAATTTTAAAAATTTCAAGTAGTGTTTAAAATCAATCTATAAGCTCTAAATATTATTCTTCCTCTTCCACTTTAAAAATATTTCCAATTCCTTTTCCGATTTTTTGTATAGTTTCAATTCCCTTATTTAGTGGCTCTGCTGTAATATCATCATAGCCTTTATTCACATAATCTTGATTAAATTGTTTAGGATAAATAATAATTCTACTGTTTTGAGAAAAGTGTTTTTCAAGTTTAACGGGTAAATTTTCCAATAAACTCATGTAAGATGTAGCACCTTTTCTGGCTGAGGTTAAAACAAATAAATCATCTTCGCTTACATATCTTGCCAAAATCAAAAAATCTTCCCAATCATTGAATATTGAAGTAGTAAGAGAAACCGATATTTTTTCTTGTTTAAATAACTTTTCTATACTGATTTTGGTTTGTTCTTCACAGTACAATTGAATAGGAATACTTAATTCTTGTGCCAATTTAGCAATTTTTTTAAGCCAATATTTAAACCCTGTTTCATGTTCGGCAAATGGTGGTATAGTTAAAAAAATTCGTTTGTGCGACACCAAAGGCTTCTCTAAATGACAAATAAAGATACATTTATCTGAATTACTCAATATAATATCTAACTTCTGCCCTATTAGCTTTTTAATTAAGTTTTTGTGTCTTGGCCAACCTAAAACGATGATGTCTGCCATGATTTCTCTTGAAATACGCGATATTCCACTAGCTGCATTATGATCAATAGTTGTAATAATATTTACTTTTGTCTCAGAAGCCGATGCTTGTTTAACAAATTCTTCTAATTTATTTCTAGTTTTAATGATATTTATTTCCGCCTCCTCATTGTTAGACACTACAGAAAGAATAGAAATAGGATTTGTAGATTTTTTGTCTTTAATAAAAGAAGATAACTCAAGCAATTTTTCAATATTATCAACCGAAGCTATTGGCAGTAAAATATGCTCATTGTGAATTTTTTTAGTTTTTATTAAAGTATCAGAATCTTCTTCTGTTTCAATAACTGCTTTTTTAGCTGCTCTTTCTGTAACAAAGGAAGCCACTATGCAAGTAATAAGAATAAGAATAATAGTACCATTCAAAATATTTTCATCTAAGATACCTGCTCTATATCCTACTAAAATTACGGCAAGAGTGGCAGCAGCAGAAGCCCCACTTAATCCGAAAATAAGCTGACGCTGCGTTTTGGAGTATCTGAAAATAAGTTGAGTAAATAATGCTGCAATCCATTTTCCGGCAATTGCAACAACTGAAAGTGTTCCTGCAATTATCCAAGCCATTGGACCACTAAAAAGCACTTTCAAATCAACCAACATTCCGACACTAATCAAGAAAAATGGAATAAACAGTGAATTACCTATAAATTCAATACGATTCATTAAAGCAGAAGAATGAGGGATGAGTTTATTTAAAGCCAAACCTGCCATAAAAGCACCTATAATAGGCTCAACTCCAGCTACTTCGGCTAAAAATGCCGCAAAAAACACTATGGATAAAACAAATATATAGTGCGAATGTTTTTCACTTTCCAATTTACGAAAAAACCATTTGGCAATTCTTGGAATTATCAAAAACATGATAATTGAAAAAATAGTCAAAGACACCCCTAATCGAATCCAAAATTCTTGATTTAGATTACCTTGACTTTTGCCCATAATTACTGCTAAAATAATAAGTACTGCCGTATCAGTCAATATAGTGCCTCCTACAGTAATTGCAACAGCTTGATTTTTTGAAACACCCAATTTGCTGACAATAGGATATGCAACTAAAGTATGAGTGGCAAACATACTGGCAGTAAGTAAACTTGCATTAAAATCGTAGCCTAACAAATAAAAACATACGGGATAGCCTATGGATATGGGGATTATAAATGTGAAAAATCCGAATAGAATACTTTTAAACCGGTTAGCCCTGAACTCATTTAAATCTAACTCAAGACCAGCAATAAACATAATGTATAAAAGCCCAATAGTAGAAAAAAGTTGAATTGCTGAATCATTTTCGAGAACATTCAAACCGTGAGGTCCAATAATAAGCCCTGAAATAATCAATCCTATTATTCCCGGAATATTCAACTTTCGCAAAAGAATGGGAGACAGTAAAATAATGAATAATATTAGCGAAAAAATTAGAACTGGATTATGAAGTGGAAGAGTAAATTCTTGTAGTAAATAATCAAAAAAATCAGTCATCTGTTTTAGTTTTTACAGTTTTATCAAATCTTATTTTTAAGTGTTTTTATTCGACTTTTTAATTTTACATACTTTTGCTGTATAATAATCACTTAAATCAGGCATTGAATACATTGCAAATTTATGATTTTTATTTAAAGGAAAAGCTATTTTTTTAGACATTTGCTTCTTATTCAAAGTTTGTAAATTTAATAATGTTTTTTTAGACTATAAACATAATAACTAAACTAAATTATTGTATTTTTGTAGGTAATATATTTTTGCTTTGATGTATAAAAACCGCATATTTTTCTCTCATTTTACTATCTATACATTTCACTTTCTATTAATTATTTTTTTCCTTTGTAGCCCTTTGACTTCAACAGCTTCAGAGATAAAAGATAGAGATAAATTGTACTCTAAATTCTTGAAAAACTATGATATTAGTGAAGATTTTATTGATAATAAAAAAGATAGTGTTTTATTCCTTTCAAAAACGATATTAGAAAAAGATAATTTTTTGATAGACAGCTTGCTAAATGCTAACATAAAAAACATTGATAAGCTAAACAAAGAACATAAAGAAGAAAAAAACAAATTAGAAAAAAAGCAAAAAATAATTGTTATTAACGGTGTGTTTATGCTTGCTCTTTTGCTAATAAGTATTGTAGTAATTGTATTTTTATTTAACTCAAAAAAATATATTCAAAAACAAAACTCTCAATTAGGAGATAAAATTCTTTCAATGCAAGCACAGTTTGATAAACTTGTTCAAAAATCCTCACATGAAATCGAATTAAGAGATGATGCTGTAATACAAATGAAAGAATTAATTAAGCGATTAGAAAATGTTATAGAAGCCAAACAAAAAGAGTTAAATGAACTTGTTGAAGTTCAAAATGCAACAACAGATGTATTGCATGCGGAAATAAATAACCTAAAAAACACTATAACTGAATCAAAATACGCAGAATCGGAATATTTAGATAGGATAAATAATGTATTGTATTATAAAAAGAGAATAAGTGAATTAGAAAAGCAAGTTAAGGAACTAAAAAATATCATAGATACAGAAAAAGAAGATTTTGAAAAACAATTTGCTGAAAAAACAGTATCTCTTCAATTAGAATTAGCAAATACGAAGAATAAATTATCATTACAAACAACAGCACTATCTGAACTACAAGCACTTAAAGAAACAATAAAAAAATTAAACGAAGAAAAAGATAATGCATTATTTGAAAGAGAAACATATTTTTCTTTAATGGAAGAATACAAAACCTCTCTTGAAAATGAAATAAAGTCTAAAAAGAAGATTGAAGATGTATTGAAAGAAATTCTTAGTAAACGCAAAGAGTAATTTTATACGATATTAGCTTACAACTCAACTATAATACACAACTGCCAAAATAATATAATGATAGATTTTCAAATTGAAAATATTTTATTCTACGAAGGACCTAATTTTTATCTAAATTCTAAAGCCATTGTTTTTGATATTTTTATCTCTCCAAATAGCGATAATGTCGAACTGTATAAACAAAGAGTTTCAAGCGTTTTTACGAAACCACCAAACTCAAAAGCAAAATATACTATTGATTTATTTGCCGAAGTTTTGATAAAAATACTCAAAATGAATAGAGATATATCAATAAACAAATATCGCATTGGATATAAAAAAGAAAAATATATCCTTGCTGTTGAATATATCGAAAAAAGCATTGCTAAAAGTTGTGTAAATATTGTGAGTGAATGGTTTTCTGCAATTAAAAACGCACAAGAATTTGATATTATTAAAAAGTGGAACAATTTACAATTAGAACTTGAACTTTTTTTGAATAAACATTCAAAATTGTATTCTGTAATTGATTTAAGTTTGAGAAATAATATTCCATTAATTTATTCATTTGAGGACAATCAAATTCAGTTAGGATACGGAAATAGACAGCTTAAATCCTATTTAAAAAATAATATACAAAATAAAAATTTTACTCAAACAAGAATTCCAATTATATCTGCAAATTCTTTATCTAAAAGTTTATCCGAAAAAATATACTCAAAGTTTAAAACATTAAATCCTAATATTTGTTATTCTGCTTTATTGCCCGAAGGAGTATTTTTCAACAATAATTTTATTACTAATACTGAACATTTAAGCAAGCAAAAAATTATTTTGGAAAATATTGAAACACAAATTGCACTATTTGTACATAACGAAAAACAAATTTTTGATTATGGCTTATTATATTCGGGTTCAGATATAGTAATTCTTGATAATTCCACATATTCGGAAGATTTAGTATTGCTTCAACAATTACTTCCAAACTCTACTCTTATAGAAGTAATTAAAAATACAGTTAATTTAGTTGAAAATGAAAAAATATCCGAAACGCATGTGTTTTCAAATGAAGAAGAAAAAGATAATGCAATATTAATGCTAATTGAAAAATATATTCCTTTATTGTTCAACAAATATAGTATTCACAAGTAAAACAAAACAATATGGCAGCAAGTGTTATTCAAAACGAAAAAGAGATAATTTCTTTAATATCATCATGCAAAGTGTGTAATGTAGCAATGGTAGATGAAAATGGATTTCCTTATGTACTTCCATTTAATTTTGGAATAAAAGACGATTATATATGGTTTCATTGCGGATTAACAGGGAAAAAAGTTGATATATTAAAATCCAAACCTAATGTGTGCGTGGTGTTTAGTGGGGAATATGAGTTTGGACATCGTCATCAAGAAGTTGCATGTAGTTATTATATGAAATATAAAAGTGTAATGATAACCGGAGCAGTTGAGTTTATTGATGACTCCGAACAAAAGCAATATGGAATGAATGCTATTATGGAGCATTATACGGGGAAAGGAGATTTTACTTACAATAAACCTGCAATTAATAATATTTTAATTTTTCGTTTGAAAATAGAAAATGTTAGCGGCAGACAAAACTAAGTGAAAAAATCATTGAGACAGCATTAAATCGGCTAAAGCTATTGCCGCTATTGCTTCCATTATAACAGGAACACGCAAAGCAATGCAAACATCGTGTCGTCCTTTTATTTCTAATATATCAGTTTGATTTGTTTTTAGATTAAGCGTTTGTTGTTTTTTTGCAATACTTGGTGTTGGTTTTACAGCTACTCTAAACACAATATTATTCCCGTTTGTAATGCCACCAACAATTCCTCCTGCATTATTTGTTGATGTTTGTCCTGCTTTAGAAATTATTGAATCATTATGCTCAACACCCGTCATATTTGCCGCCCGAAAACCTGCACCAAATTCAATCCCCTTGATTGCAGGCACTGAAAAAGCAAGATGACTTATCATAGATTCGGCTGAATTGAAAAAAGGCTCGCCCAAACCAATAGGAATATTTGCCACTTTACACTCAACAATACCTCCGATAGAATCATTATCTTCAATTGCTTTTTGTATTGCCATATCAATATTCTGCATCCCTCCTGCTTCTATAAGTTTGCTATGAAAACTCATATCTTGACAAATTTTTTTTGCAACCACTCCGGCAGCAACCAAAGGTAATGTTAATCGGCCTGAAAAATGTCCACCACCTCTGACATCTGCAAATCCCTTGTACTTTACATTTGCAACAAAATCAGCATGACTAGGACGCGGAATATCAATTATATCAGCATAATCTTCCTGTTTACAATTTTCATTTTTAAAGACTAAAGTAATTGGCGAAGCTGTTGAAAAGTTATTGTAAATACCACTAATAATTTGAGGAATATCGCTTTCTTTTCTTAAAGTTGTCCCAAGTCTTCCGCTTTTTCGTCTTTCAATATCACTTGCAAAATCGTCAATTCGTATCGGAATACCGGGCGGACAACCGTCAATGGTAATACCAACAAACTCTCCGTGAGATTCGCCAAATATACTAATTCTGAAACTTGCTCCGAATGTATTCATATTTGCAAAAACAATTAAAAACCTCAACTAAAATTATACAACTTTATGACTTTAGCAAAATTAATACTTTTTGAATTGCAAGCAAAAAGAATACTAAATAGCTTGATGCTTATTGTCGTTGACAACTCAAACCTTAGTAAAATTAGATAAAAATTACCCATATTCAGAAAAATAATTAAAAACGATAATCTCATTCCTCTAAAAATCAAGTATTAAAAGGAAAATTTAAGCAGGCAATTAGATGAAAAAGGTGCTTACCCTTGAATATGGCTTTTCTAAAAGGCTTCTAACTAATATCACAAATACACACTTATTATCAAGTATTTCACTAAAAAACCGCTTTATTTAATAATTGCTCAATTTTTGCTGATAACGTATTTTATTATTGTTTTTAATATAATGAGCATTGCTGATACCGCAGAAGATATTGATGTTTTGAATGATTTAAAATTAGTAATTTTACACTTTTATTAAAAAACATGAAATCTGTTAGATTTGTTGCCTTGCTAATTTTTATAAGTTGTTTCTCGCATTTGTCGTATTCTCAATTTTATAGTGGCTCACAAATGACTTTCGGAAAAAACAGAGTACAATATACTGAAGAAAAAATTTGGTCTTATTTCAGATTTTCTAAATACGATACTTATTTCTATCAGAACGGGAGAGAATTAGCAATAAACACGGCATTATATACAAATCAAGTTTTGACAAATATTGAAAACTCTTTTCAATATCCGATTGAAAATAAAATACAATTTATAATTTTCAATTCACTTTCTGACTTAAAACAAAGCAATATTGGTTTAGTAAAAGAAGATGTTTTCAACATTGGAGGAGTTACACAGGTTATTGGGAACACGGTAGTTTTGTATTTTGACGGAAATTATCGCAATTTTGAAAGACAAATCAGAATAGGCATTGCTAAAATACTTGTAAATCAAATTTTTTATGGAGACCAATTAGCTTCTAATATTAAAAATTCTGCTTTTTTATTTTTAGCCGAATGGTATATAAATGGCTTGGTAAGCTACATTGCTGATGATTGGAGTACGGAGTTTGACAATAAAGCACGAAATGGTTTTATTAACGGAGCATTTCAAAAATTTAATCATCTGACTGCCGAAGAAGCGATAATTGCAGGACATTCGATATGGAAATTTGTAGATGATAGATATGGGGGAGATGTTATTCCTAATATAGTGTATATGACCAAAATTAGCCGTAGCATTGAAAATGGCTTTATGTATGTTTTGGGCATGACTTTCAAAGAAGTTATCAAGGAGTGGGAAAAATATTATATTGACATTTATCATAGTGATGTCCAAAACCGCGATATGCCCCCAGTAGACTCACAAGTTTCGACCAAGAAGAACAAGTCGAAAGCTCATTTCCATTCCTTTGCTCGCAATCCCAGTAATAGTTTAGTTGCTTACGCTACAGATAATTTGAATAAAAAAGAAATTTGGCTACAAGATTTTTCATCTCCAAAAAGAAAACGAATTTTTAAAATGGGACATAAAGTTGATGAATTATCAGATTATTCGTACCCTCTGATTGCATGGCATCCAAGTGGAGAATTGCTTGCATTTTTGGTAGAGCAAAAAGGATTTATCAAACTTTATTATTATATTTTGGAAACCAAAGCCATAGAAAAACAATCAGTTTTTGGAGTGGATAAAATTCATAGCATGGCATATTCTCCTGACGGAACTTCTTTGCTTGTATCGGCAACTATGAACGGACAATCAGATATATTTTTGTATCATTTACAATCAAAAACATTTGAACAAATAACGAAAGATATTTTCGATGACCAAAATCCAAGTTTTGTTTATGACGGAAAGTATATTGCATTTTCTTCTAATAGAATAAGCGACACGCTAACAATGAGCCGCGAAACTTTTATTCGAGATTATTCGAAAAACATAGAGAAATCTAAATATTTTAGTGTTTTTTTGTATAATTATCATACTAAATCACCCATATTGTGGAGAATTACTGATGAAAGTATGTATGATGCAGTTTATCCAACTACATTTACAAATAACTCAATTCAATTTCTTAGCAATAAAAACGGGATATTTAATAGATATATAGGTGTTTTGGATAGTACTATAAGTCATGTTGATACAGTAATTCATTATAAATATTTTACAACAATTTCGCCTATAACAGATTATTTTGCTGATATTGAAGAACATTACACTAATGTTTCAGGAGATAAAATTTCAGAAATTCTGTATCAAAACAATGAATATTCTCTTTTTACATATTCCACAATTAAAAATACATTCAAAAATTCTTTAATGCCTACCACTTTTCGCAAACACACTGACAGTTTTATAACAAGAGAAAGCAAAATAAGTGTAGATAGCGTATTTGAAGAAAACAAAAAACAAGTATATCCAATTCAACCGCTTGATTCTGGAAAAATTGATATTAACAATTTCATTTTTGAAACCATTACGCAGGAAAAAACTGATAGTATTGTCAAAAACAGCGATATTGAGAAGTCGCAAAAAGAAGACAGATTTACTTTGCCACAACAAAGAAATTATGATGTTGAATACTCAATCAATCAATTAATTAATCAAATTGACTATAATTACATTAATTATTCATATCAACTATTTACAGGAGGCGGTCCTATATTTTTTGGTAATGGTTTAAACGCATTTTTGAAAGTTGGGGTTAATGATTTACTGGAAAATTATCGCTTGTTTGGTGGCGTTAGATTGTCATTTGATCTTCAAAACAACGAATATCTTATCGGTTTTGAAAATTACAAAAAAAGATTAAACAAACAATGGCTTTTCCATCGTCAGAGTAATGAAATTTCGTCAAATGCTTTTATGAAATATCGCCAGCATAGCGTGTTTTACATACTTACATATCCGTTTAACAATGTTTTTGCAATTAAAAACTCATTTAGCTTGCGAAAAGATATTGTGCATTTTTTGTCTGTTGATTATCAGCACCTAAACGAAGCATCTCGCTTATCAGTTTTAGCAGGCAATAAAACAGAATTAATTTTTGATAATACAAGAAATCCGCAAACAAATATATACTTTGGGACAAGAGGAAAACTATGGGTTGAATATTATCAAGGGATTTTAGAAAAAGAAGACAATTTAATTGTTGCCGGAATTGATGTTAGACATTACATCCCTTTGCACAAAAACTTTATTTGGGCAAATCGCTTTGCATCAAGTACTTCTTTTGGCACAACAAAACTTATTTATTATATGGGTGGTGTTGACAATTGGCTTATTCCTAAATTTAACGAAAAAATAAATGTGCCTTTTGACAAAAATTATACTTATCAAACAATTGCAAGCAATATGAGAGGTTTTACTCAAAACATACGCAATGGCAATAGCTTTACACTTATAAATAGCGAGTTTCGTTTTCCTTTATTTCGTTATTTTTACAACAGACCTTTGCGTTCACAGGTTCTGAATAATTTTCAAATTGTTGCTTTTGGAGATATTGGTACTGCTTGGGAAGGTTGGAATCCATTTTCGGAAAATAACAGTCTTTTCACCAGCACTATTGAACAAAAACCGATTACTGTTATTGTTAAACGACAAAAAAATCCTATAGTCGGAGGTTTTGGTCCCGGTTTAAGAACTACATTATTCGGATATTTTATTCGCTTAGATTATGCTTGGGGAGTTGAAGACGGCAAAATTGGAAAACCGATTTTTTATTTTTCACTCAGTCTTGATTTTTAATTTATTATAATGTTATTAACAAAGCAATTATTACAAAAAGTTTGTGAAAAATCAAATACTTTCATTAACGACAGAAGGCATTTTCACGAAAATCCCGAACTGTCAGGAAATGAATATCAGACAAAAGAATACATATTGTCTCGACTGCAAGAAATAGGAATTTCGGATATAAAAACATTTAAAAATTTAGGAATAGCTGCAAATATACACGGAGCAAAAAGCGGAAAAGTAGTCGGAATACGCGCAGATATGGACGCTTTGCCCATACCAGAAGAAAATCAAGTTCCTTATGCTTCCAAAAACAAAGGAGTAATGCATGCATGTGGACACGATGCTCACATGGCAATTTTGCTTGGGCTAGCCGAAGTTTTGTACGAAAATAAAGATAAATTTGAGGGAGTGGTTAAACTGGTTTTTCAACCTTCAGAAGAGGTATTGCCGGGTGGCGCCGTACAAATGATTAATGAAGGAGTGTTAGAAAATCCTAAAGTTAATTATATGTTGGCACTTCATGTTTTACCCGAAATGAATGTCGGGAAAGTTGGCTTTCGTCAAGGAATGTATATGGCTTCAAGTGATGAATTGCACCTTAGCGTTAAAGGCAAAGGCGGACATGCGGCATTTCCTAATTTAGTCAATAATCCCTTGCTTTGTGCTGCAAAAATCATTACATCTATACATCAAGATGCAAAAGAGCTTATGCCAAATACGGTTCCATTCGTTTTGCAATTTGGCAGATTTATAGCTGAAGGACGCACTAATATTATTCCTGAGGAAGCAAAAGTGGAAGGTACTTTTCGCACCTTTGATGAAAAGTGCAGAAACAAAGTACACGAATTGATATATAAAACAGTTCAAAAATATTCGGAAAAGTTTGGCACCACATCAGACATGAATATTGTTAAAGGTTATCAGGTAGTTCATAATGACGAGCAGATAACAGAGCAAATTCAAAACAATGCAATATTGCATTTAGGGTCGCAATTTGTTGAAGATTTGCCTTTACGCATGACGAGTGATGATTTTGCTGCTTATAGTCATATTGTGCCTTCTTGTTATTTTCGTATAGGTGTTAAAAATAATAATAGCAATTTAGTACGAAACTTACATACTCCTCTTTTTGATATAGATGAAACAGCCCTTATCACGGGAGTACAGACAATGCTAATAGCAATTGCCACTTGCTTATCTAATTGATTATTTATGAATATTTTAACTCAGTTTCAGATTGACACTTTTAAAAAATTAGAAGATATAGATAGTGATATTTTATTGCAAGATATTTCAAAATTATATCATAAGACTTCTTTGCCTGTCCTTATGGCTGAAGCACACAAAGTGCGAACCAAAATGCACAATGATAATGTAGTAACATATTTGATAGACAGAAACATCAATATCACTAATGTTTGTTTCTCTTTTTGCTCGTTTTGCAATTTTTGCACCTCTAAGAATAGTGAAAATGCTTTTATTACAAATATCGATCAATATAAAGAAAAGATTGAAGAATTGTATGCACTTGGCGGAAATCAAGTATTACTCCAAGGAGGAATGCACCCCGATTTGGGATTGTCGTTTTATACAGATTTGTTTAAAGAGCTAAAGAACTTATTCCCCGACCTTTATATCCACTCTCTAAGCCCATCAGAAATTTATTTTCTTTCTCAAAAGGAGAATTTGCCAATTGAGCAAGTTTTATTAAAGCTGAAAGAAGCAGGATTAGACAGTCTTCCCGGTGGTGGTGCTGAAATATTAGATGATGAAATTCGCAAAAAATTATCTCCACTGAAAGTAAGTGCATTTGATTGGCTGAATGTAATGCAACTTGCTCAACAACTTGATATTGACACGACTGCAACTATGATGTTTGGACATATTGAAACGATTGAACAAAGACTAAATCATATTTTGCTTATTAGACAAACTCAAAGCCGAAAGCCATCGCATAGTGCAGGCTTTTCGTCATTCATTCCATGGACTTTCCAAGCAAACAACACCCGACTGCAAAAAGAAACGCAAAAACAATTTATAGTCCGTACGCATGAATATCTAAAAACTATTGCTATTGCAAGGATAGTGCTACAAAATGTGCCTAACATTCAGGCTTCGTGGCTAACTGCAGGTTTTGAAACAGCTATGCTTTCGCTTCATGCCGGAGCAAATGATTTGGGGAGTATAATGTTAGAAGAAAATGTAGTAGCTTCCACAGGATTAAAACGCAAAATGAGTATAGAACAAATTGAAACTCTAATAACAGAAAGTGGATTTATTCCTAAAAAAAGAAATCAAAAATTTGAGTCCTTGTAGTAAAAAAGAAACCCTTTCTAATTAATAAAAACAGATTTCTTAACTTCTTTTCCTTTTTCCAAACGAATGCTTGTAGTTCCAGTCATTTCTTCATTGCCAAACTCATCAACTGTCCATGCAAGCACATCTAAAATTGCTTCGTTTTTAAAAGTATGACTAAATGCTCCATTTTTATCTGTTTGTCCAAACACATTAATATCATGCTTATATAGCTTAACTCTTGCGTTAGGAACTGTTTGTATTGTGTCGGAAGCTAATTTAACTACTACAACAGCTTTGATGTCATTATCTTTTTTGCAAGAAAACAATAAATGTGTTGCTATTCCAAAAGCAATAAATAAAAAAATGAAAAACACTCGTTTCATAACAATAAATATTTTCAATTTGCAATAATACAATAAATATTGCTAATTTGTATTAATATAAACGCAAAAATAAGTAATTTTGTAGCAAATTTTCAAAAATATGAAAAAAACATTTTTATTAATTCTCAATATCATTTTTGTTATGACTCTGACAGCTCAAGAAAAAGAAACTAAGGTTCAAATTTCAACCCAATACGGAAATATAGTTATTAAGCTATATAACAACACTCCTCTGCATAGAGATAATTTTATCAAATTGGTTGAAGACGGTTTTTATGAAGATTTATTATTTCACAGAGTAATTAATAGTTTTATGATACAAGGTGGCGATCCCGAAAGCCGAAATGCCGCACCCGGCAAAATGCTTGGCGGAAGCGGTCCCGGATATACCGTACCTGCCGAATTTAAAGCCGAAAACTTTCACAAAAAAGGAGCAGTTGCCGGAGCCAGACTACCTGATAATATTAATCCGAAAAAAGAAAGTTCGGGTTCTCAATTCTATATTGTGCAAGGCAGAGCTTTTTCAGATATGGAATTAAATCAAATGGAAAAAAGCACAGGAGTTAAATATACAGCCGAACAACGCAATGTTTATAAAACTATTGGTGGCACTCCTCATCTTGATAATGGATATACCGTTTTTGGCGAAGTTGTTGAAGGGCTTGATGTTGTGGACAAAATTGCAGCCGCAAAAACTGTTAGAGGCGATAGACCACTTGAAGATATAAAAATGAAAATGAAAATTATTCAATAATAAAATATATATGCAATTTGATATAGAATCTGTTAAAAAACAAATTATTGAATATAAAGTGTTAGATGCTAAAACACTTGAAGATTTTCGTATTGCATTTTTAAGCAAAAACGGAATAGTTTCAAAAATGTTTGAGGCTTTTAAAACACTTGAACCCGATTTGAAGAAGAAATTTGGACAAGACTTAAATTTGTTAAAGAAGTTTACTCAAGACACCTATGATAATCATAAACAAACTATTACTGAGGCTTCAAGCACAATAGCAAGTTTGGAATTAGATTTGAGCTTGCCCGTAAATTTCCAATACGAAGGAAGTCGTCATCCAATTTCAATTGTTAGCAATCGAATAATTGACATTTTTCTAACTATGGGTTTTACAATAGCTCATGGTCCCGAAATTGAAGATGATTGGCATAATTTTTCTGCTTTAAATTTTCCTCCCGACCATCCGGCAAGAGATATGCAAGATACTTTCTTTATTGAAAAAAATCCTGATATTGCACTTAGAACGCACACTTCTTCCGTTCAAATTAGAGTGATGGAAAGCACAAAACCACCCATTAGAAAAATATTTCCCGGCAGAGTTTACAGAAATGAGGCTGTTTCTGCCCGTTCACACTGCTTTTTTCATCAAATCGAAGGTTTGTATATTGACGAAAATGTTTCTTTTATTGACTTAAAACAAACTTTATTGCATTTTGCCCGAGAACTGTTTTCTGATTCAACTCAAATTAGGCTACGACCATCATATTTTCCGTTTACCGAACCCTCAGCCGAAATGGATATTTCGTGCAATCTGTGCCACGGCAAAGGTTGTCAGTTTTGTAAATATACAGGCTGGGTTGAAGTTTTAGGATGCGGTATGGTTGACCCCAATGTTCTTGAAAATTGCAATATATCGCCAGATGAATATACAGGTTTTGCATTTGGTTTGGGCGTAGAGCGAATAACTAATCTTTTGTTTTCCGTCAAAGATTTACGATTTTTCTCAGAAAATGATGTTCGTTTTCTAAAACAATTTGGAACAGTTTTATATTAGATATGAACAACTATTTGACAATCACAAAGATATTTAACATTGAGATGGCTCATGCTTTGTGGAATTACAATGGCAAATGTCGGCATGTACACGGACATTCTTATGTGCTTCATGTAACAATCGGAGGAAAACCAATAAACCAAACAGCTCATCCAAATGACGGTATGCTTATGGACTTTACAGATTTGAAAAAAATAATTAAAGAACATATTGTCAATGTATTTGACCACACTTTAGTTTTAAATGCAAATGCCAACTCTCATAATTTAATTCCAGAAACACCACCTTTTGACAACATCATCAAAGTGCCTTTTCAGCCCACATGTGAAAATTTGACACTGCATTTTGCCAAAATACTGCAAAAGTTCCTTCCAAAACATGTTGTTTTACACGGACTAACTTTATATGAAACTGCAAGCGCTTATGTTAAGTGGGAAAATCCGCTTGTTTAAAAAAGTTTATACACTCATTTATTTAAGCTATAAAGCTAAAAATGTAAGTATTTTACTTTGTTTGCTCATATTATCCTTATTTCAATTTCAACTTTTTGCCCAAAGTACGGATAAAGACTTGTACGAATTGCGGGGGAATATTAGATTGATGAAAGAACACACATACAAAGCAAGTGTTGAAAATGGCAAATTGACTAAGGCTTGGAGTTTACATTATCCTCACAAAACAATCTTTAATTCTGAAGGAAATATTGTAAAAAGGACATTATATGATAAGTCGGGCTTTGTAATTGAAAAAGAATATGCAGAATTTGACGAGCAAAACAGAAAAACAAGTAAAACTATTGAAGAACATGAAAATATCATTAAATACTTGTATTTCTATAATAATTTCAATTTGCTACAGAAAGTACAACTTTATGAAAATGAAGCATTTGTTGCAAAAACAGAATTTGTGTACGACACCTTAAATAGATTAGCGAAAGAATATACATACACAGATAATACTACTGAATTACTTCAATTTCAGTATAAAGAACCGAATATGCTTTATGTTTTTTATTCAGATTCAAATGTAACAAACAGATTAGTTAGAGAAGAATTTTTTGAAGATTATAAGCAAAAACAAGTTTATTACAATTCAGACAATACTTGGTATTCAGTATCAAGCACTTATAATGCAAAAGGCTTTCCGGAGGAAATTGTTATTTGGCATTCACAAGGAACAAAATCCATTAAGAAATATGAATATGCTTATGACAGAAAAGGCAATTGGAAAAAGCGAATAGAATACGAAAACGGAGTGCCAGTGTTTGTTTACGAAAGAAAATTGAAGTATCGTTGGGGGCGATATTAGCAATCTATTTCTTAACCCAATTCTTAAACTGCACTAATACATTGTGAGGCAGCATAAGCCTCGACTTTTGTATCCTCAAATAAGGTTTATTGCTTGCTCCAAAACTTTTGTAAAACCTTGCTAAATTGTCATTATTACTACCTTCAAAGTCTAAAATTAAATTTTGCTCGGAATATTTATTGATAAACGCATCAATTAAAATATGCATAGCACTTAATTCACGACCTTTATCATTATTAGTTGCAGAAAATAACAATATAGCTCTTCCCTTAGCGACAAGAAATGCTATTCCTGCAACCAAAGTGTTGGAAGCATCATACATTCCCCATATTTTTGCCAAATTTATACTTTTGGTAAAATATAATAAGTGTAGCAATTGCTTGTACGAATTTTCATTAAGCGATTTGATATTTTCTCCCCTATTTTTTCTAAATAATTCAATTAAGTTTTGAGGATTAACATCTTCGTGAATATAAATATTCTCTTGTGATTTTTTTAAATTTCTTTTCAGATTTTGCGAGTAATTTTTATATAGATGCTCATATTGATATATTAAATCAAGTTGGTAGTTATTGTTTGAAATTGTTCGGAATGAATGATTTTCGGGTAGTTTTTGTAAGTTGTTTAAATTGTAATCAATAAATCGAATATGTGAGGGAATATGTTTAAGAAATTGCAAACTTTTTTCGGGTGTAATAAGGGTTTTTGAGAACAAACCTAACTGTTGAACCCAAAAAGGTTGATAGATATACGAAATTCCGAACTTTTTTTTGATAGGCAAAGGAAATACAGAAACATAATCATCTTCTACAAGAGCGTCCCATTCTTCTGCAACAATATCCAGATACCATGTAAAAACATAAGCCAAGCCATTGGGAGAATTCCAAACACACTCATTCCACTTGTCTTTATCAATATCTTGATGCTTAATATACTTAATCATTTGTCTGTGTTTTTTTGTAATTCGTCCACCAATACCTCAAATACTTTTTCTTTCCAATTAGCCCATTTTTTGTGATTGCTTATTGTTTCGTTATGCCACAGAGCAATAAATTCGCCTTTATATTGATTGCTTATTTGCAAAATTTCTTTTATTTTAATCATTGCTTCGGCAGGAGCAAGTTGCAAATACTCGTGCAAAGTGCCGTCCATAACAGAAACAAGATGTGTATTTAAAGACATTGCTCTATCATTATTAATATCAAACACTTGAAAAGGTTTAGTTGTTCCGGCTCGCCAGCACAAACCATTGGCAAAACCCATAGTATAATCTTCTTTTATTCCTGCTTTTTCAAGTGCTGTCAGCGTTTGCGGAATATGCAATTTCAAAAAGTGTTGGCGGCTACAAATAATTGTTTGTTTTGTAATTTGTTCAATTATCTCTTTTTCTTTTCGGATTTCCAAACTATTTTGTCCTCCGCTATATGATGGATGTATCCCGATAGTCCCTATTTCGGCAAGTTCTTTAATTAAATGATGAAATTCTTTACTTTTTGTAGAAACAGCTTTATCATACTTCCCACCCGAGCGAACATGAATAAAAAACAACATTTCAATATTTGTTTGTTTGCGAATTGCTTTGATATAATCATATACATCAAATGGGTCTGTTTTTGTTCCTTTTATTACAGCTTTTCGTTCAAAAAATGTTTGAAAATCAAAGTTTATTAAATCTCGAATATAATTTCCGTAATGTCTAATAAATGGTTTGCCTTTATACGCCCAAGCAATATCAATATCAAAACTTAAAATCGGCTTGTAATTAGCTTGGTTTATTTGAATGTTTGCAAAGTGATGTTGCAAAAAACTTTTTAATTGTTCTGTCCATATATCTACTACCGGACTTAATGCTAAATCATTTTTTTGTAAAAAAGATGTATTGCATGAAAATCTTCCATGTTTATCAGGCACATATTGTTGATATTCCTCTACTCTGCTTAAAAAGTAAAAACATGCAGCAAATATATCAAATGTAATTTCGGAGGGAGAATTTTGCTTTAATGTGACATGAATGTCATTATGAATTAATGAAAATTTTAAAGTATCAATATTTGTAATATCAAAAAAAGATGATTTTGGGATAAATGGAACTTCTTTAATATTATGTTTGAGATATGTAATTTTATTTCCAGAATAACTATCAAATTCTTCTTTGTTTGTTGTAATTGAGTATGATATGTTGAGAAAGTCTTTTAATAAAACTTTAAAAATATATGAAACACGATTTGTTATTGAATCAGTTAAAATGAGTATTTGATACATTTATCTGATAATTGTTAGTTGAAACTATTATTGATGTATTTGATATACATAAGCTAAATTCGTTGAATAATAATTGGTTTTGAGTTTATTTATTCTTTTTTTTCATGAAGTTGAACTATTGTATTGCATATATATTGTGCTGTTGTGCCATTTCCAAATATTTCAGGATATTCAATATCTTTATTTCCGATAAAATGTAAAATTCCGTTTCTAATTTTTTCTGAGTTTGCACCCACCAAAACACCCGCTTTTTGCTCAAGTATTTCAACCCATTCAGTTGTATTTCTGAGAATTACACAAGATTTTTTGAAAAAATATGCTTCTTTTTGAACACCGCCTGAATCGGTAATTATAATTTCTGCTTGACTTTCAAGTATGCTCATGTCGAGAAATGAAACCGGATCAATAATTTTCAAATATTTGTCATTCATCAATGATTCATATTCTTTTTCTGTAAAATATTGTTTGATAGTGTTTTTTGTTCGTGGATGTATCGGAAGAACAAAAGTCATTGATATTTCTTTTGAAACTTCAAGTAAGGTTTTAAAAATTGATTTAAGATTATTGATATTATCTGTATTGTGGTCTCTATGTATGGTGCAAAGACAGTATGGAGTGTTTATTAGCTCAAGGTTCTCAATAATTTTTAAGTTTTTCTTTGCTATATCCAAAAAGAATAATGTATTGTCATACATTATATCTCCACTATGAAATATGCCGGGATTATTAATAGTATAAGGTGCTTTAGTGTTCAATTTAAAACCTTCATTTTGAAGATTATTTATGGCAGTATGTGTAGGTGCAAATAATAAAGTTGAAAAATGGTCACATGCAATTCTGTTTAATTCTTCGGACATTGTTTTATCAAATGAACGCAAGCCAGCTTCGATATGGATTATTGGAATATGTATTTTTGCTGCGGCAATTGCTGCGGCGAGAGTTGAGTTAGTATCTCCGTACATTACACACCAATCAACTTGTTCGCTAATTAACAATTCTTCAATTCCGGAAATCATACTTGCAGTTTGGCTTCCATGTTTGCCAGACCCTAAGTGTAAATTATAATCAGGATTTGGAATATCCAATTCTTTGATAAAAACTTCGGACATATTATAATCATAATGTTGTCCGGTATGAACTATTATTTCTTTAATTTGATTTGAAAAATTTTGTCTAATAGCACGGCTTAATGCTGCGGCTTTAATTATCTGTGGTCTTGCACCAATAATTGTTAATATTTTTATCATTTCTAAATTTGTGCTTTATCTGCAAAGCTATAAAAATTTTCATGTCCAATAATTACATGGTCAAGAAGTGCAATATCCATTATCTGACAAGCCGCCTTCACAGTTTTAGTTAGCTTAATGTCTGCTTCACTTGGTTTTGAGCTTCCCGAAGGATGATTGTGACATATAATCATGCTTACTGCATTGTGTTCTATTGCAAATTTCATTATTTTTTTCACTTCAACTGTTGTTCGCGTAGTGCCACCTTCTGCAATTTGTTGTCTTTTCAGAATGTTAGCTTTTGCGCTAAGAAGTATTACCCAAAATTCTTCATGATCTAAATCGGCAAGCACACTTTGCATATACTCAAAAACATCTTTACTTGAGGTAATGCTTCTCGTTATTTTTATTTCGGCTTCTCTGCGTCTTCTTCCAAGTTCAAGAGCAGCAATAATAGTAATCGCTTTTGCTTCGCCTATACCGGAATATTTAGTTAATTGAGCCACAGATAACTTACCCAGCTTATATAGCTCATTATTAACATCTTGTAATATTTTTTGGGCTAATAAAACAGCTGATTCATTTTTATTACCTGAACGCAATAAAATAGCAAGCAACTCAGCATCAGATAAAGCAGTTCGTCCTTTTAACAACATTTTCTCTCTTGGTCTGTCTTCAGCTGCAAGATTTTTTATTGAAAGTTGATTTTTCTTTTTCCCCATTTCAAATATATGAAATCTAAGATGATTGTAAGTCTAAAGCCATAGCAATAAAATCAGCTACATGTAATATTTGCAATGGAATGTTTTGTTTTCTTGCATAGCTTTGCAAATGTAATAAACATGAAGGCTCGTTTGAAATTAAATATTGAGCTCCTGTTTTTATTGCATCTTGAAGTTTTTCTTCTGCCATTGCAGCCGAGATGTAAGGATTTTTGTATGAAAATGTACCTCCAAAACCGCAACATACATCTGCATTTGGCAAGTTTACAATATTTACTCCACTAATAGTGCTTAATAGTTTATGTGTAGTATTTGGTTCGTCATAATCATTTACGCTACAGCTTGAATGTATTGTAATTGTGGCATTGTGAGAACAATGAACTTTTTTTATACCTAAAACATTATACATGAAATCAGTAAATTCGTAACATTTTGGGAGCAATTGTTTTAATTCATTATGACGAGATGTATTGTAAAACAATTTGGGATAATATTTTCGGAGCATTACGATACATGAAACGGAAGGCGAAACAACATAATTTCCATTGTTCATTTCTGAAATAAATTTATCTCCAAGTGAAATAGCTTGTTCAATATACCCATTTTTATATGCCATTTGTCCGCAACAAGTTTGTTCTGCATTATAGTCAATGCTGACTTTATAATGTTCGAGAATATTAATCATGCTCTCAGCTGTTTTCGGAAACATTTGATCTACAACGCAAGGAATAAAAGCATTAACTCTCATTTTTTATCCCGAATTTAGTTATTTATACCATGACAGTGTTTATATTTTTTTCCACTACCGCATGGGCATAGTTCGTTTCTGCCCACTTTTTTCTCAACTCTAACATGTGTTTGCACAGCTTGTTGAGGGCTTGGGTCATGATAATTTTGTTGTCCGGGAATATTTGTATCTCTTCCGGTTTTTAAATTTGCTCTACTTTGTCGTGTAGGTATTTGAGCTTCTTTTACTGTTTGCCCTTCGCTGATTGGAATTCTTCCTTTGTTCAAAAATGAAACTATATCTTTATTGATTTTTTGCATTAAAGTTTTGAACAAATTGAACGATTCAAATTTATATATCAACAATGGGTCTTTTTGTTCGTAAGTAGCATTTTGAACAGATTGTTTTAAGTCGTCCATTTCACGCAAATGTTCTTTCCAAGAATCATCAATCACAGCGAGTACAAGGCTTTTTTCAATTGCTTTTCCAACCTCTTTTCCTTTTGATTCGTAAGCTTTTTTAAGCGGAATTACTATATTTAGTGTTTTTACTCCGTCAGAGAATGGAATTGCAATGTTTTCATATCTATTGCCTGAATTTTCATAAACATCAACAATTATAGGATAAAGTTTGTCAGCCATTACATCTTTAGTTAAAAGATAATTAGCATAAGTTTTTTCATACAAAGTATCTGTTATTTCATCAGCATTTTTTGCAAAAAATTCTGTTGCATTATATTGACATTCCGTACTAAAATAACGAATCATTGAATCTTTAAACTCTTGATAATCGCGTTGTTCTTGACTGTCGGTAATAATATTATCTAATACATCGAAAAACATATTGCTAATATCAATTTCTAATTTTTCTCCATATAGAGCATTTCTTCTTTTGTCATAAACAGTAGTCCGTTGAACATTCATCACATCGTCATATTCCAACAAACGCTTTCTTGTTCCAAAATTATTTTCTTCAACTTTTCTCTGTGCTCTTTCGATTGATTTTGTAATCATAGAATGTTGAATAACTTCGCCTTCTTTCAATCCCATTCTATCCATTATTTTTGCAATTCTGTCAGAACCAAACACACGCATTAAATCATCTTCAAGGGATACGAAAAACTGGCTACTTCCGGGGTCTCCTTGTCTTCCGGCTCTTCCTCTAAGCTGTCTGTCCACTCTTCTTGATTCGTGTCTTTCTGTGCCAATAATTGCTAATCCTCCTGCTCCTTTAACTCCGGGTCCAAGTTTTA
>CAZKDV010000002.1:51390-68471 GCA_964551645.1 uncultured Bacteroidales bacterium
TATCAGTTCCACGACCAGCCATATTTGTTGCAATTGTAACAGTTCCGGCAATACCTGCTTGTGCAACAATATCTGCTTCTTTTTGGTGAAGTTTAGCATTTAATATATTATGGCTTATTTTTCTTAATGTAAGCATTTTTCCAAGCAATTCTGATGTTTCTACGCTTGTTGTCCCTACCAATACAGGTCTTTTGTCCTCAACAAGTTTCACTATTTCATTAATTACAGCATTGAATTTTTCTCTTTTAGTTTTAAATACAAAATCTTCATGGTCTTTGCGTGCAATTGGTCTATTTGTTGGAATGACAACAACATCTAGTTTGTAGATGTCCCATAGTTCGCCGGCTTCAGTTTCTGCTGTTCCTGTCATGCCAGCAAGTTTTTTATACATACGAAAATAATTTTGCAAAGTAATAGTAGCATAAGTTTGAGTTGCTGCTTCTATTTTCACATTTTCTTTTGCTTCTATTGCTTGATGTAAGCCATCTGAATATCTTCTTCCTTCTAATACACGACCTGTTTGTTCGTCAACAATTTTAATTTTATTATCAACTACAATATATTCAACATCTTTTTCAAACATAGTGTATGCTTTCAAAAGTTGATTCATAGTGTGCACTCTATCTGATTTGATTGCATAATCTCTTAGAAGTTCATTTTTTTTCTCAATTTTCTGTTGTTCATCGTTTTCGTTTTTTTCAATATCAGCAATGACGCTTCCAATATCAGGTAGTATGAAAAAAGTAGGATCGCCAGTATCTTTAGTAAGTAGGTCAATTCCTTTTTCAGTTAAATCAATAGAATTTTGTTTCTCGTCAATTACAAAAAATAAATCATCGTCAATTATATGCATGTGCTTGTTTTGTTCTTGCATATAAAAATTTTCTGTTTTGAGCAATAAAGATTTAATCCCTGTTTCGCTTAAATACTTAATCATAGCATTGTTTTTGGGCAATCCGCGAAAACATCTCAATAAAGATTTTGCTCCTTCTTTTTCGTCATCTCCATTTCCTGTTCCAATAAGTTTTTTGGCTAAAGCAAGTTGTTGAGTAACTAATTTTCTTTGTTCGTTATATAGTTTCAATACAAAAGGTTTCAGTGCGTCAAATTCTTGATTTTCTACTTTACCTGTTGGACCGCTAATAATTAAAGGTGTTCTTGCGTCATCAATTAAAACAGAGTCAACTTCGTCAACAATAACAAAATTATGTGGTCTTTGAACGATTTCTTCAGGTGAACGAGACATATTATCTCTCAAATAATCAAATCCAAATTCATTGTTTGTTCCGAAAGTAATATCGGCATTATATGCGTTTATGCGTGCTTGAGAATGTGGTTCGTGTTTGTCAATACAATCAACAACTAAACCATGAAATTCGTATAAAACACCCATCCACTCGGAGTCTCTTTTTGCAAGATAGTCATTTACTGTAACTATATGCACTCCTTTGCCTGAAAGGGCATTGAGATAAACAGGTAAAGTAGCAACTAGTGTTTTTCCTTCTCCTGTTGCCATTTCGGCAACTTTACCTTGATGAATAACAGTTCCTCCGATGAGTTGAACATCATAATGAACCATATTCCATTTAATGATGTTGCCACCTGCCGTCCAACTATTTTTATATATAGCTTTTTCACCTTCAATTCGGACAAAGTCTTTTTTTGTAGATAATTCTTTATCCATTTCAGTGGCTATAACAATAATTTCTTCGTTTTCAGTAAATCTATAAGCAGTTTCTTTAATTACAGCAAATGCTTCGGGAAGTATGTCATTTAAAATAGCTTGAGTTTTGTCATAGACAGTATTTTCAAGAATTTCAATTTCTTTATATAATTGTTGTTTTTTTTCAATATTTATATTGTCTTCTTCCTCAATTTTTTCTTTTAACTCGCTAATTTTCTTTTCTTCTCCTACAATATTTGTTTTAATTTTTTCTTTAAATTCTATAGTTTTTTTCCTTAGCTCATCGTTTGATAATTTTGAAATTGTTTCAGAAGCTTTTTTAATTTTATCAACAATTGGCATTAATTGTTTTAAGTCACTTTCAGCCTTACTTCCTAAAATTTTTTTAAATATTCCAAGCATTTTATATATATTTTTAATGAAAAACTAAACAACAAAATTACAGTAATTAATCGATATTTTAATTAATGGTATTGAAATTTATTCAAAATCCAATAACTATATCTTTTTGTATTATATTATGATTGAAGTTGTATTTTGTTTTAATAACAAACAAAAAGGGCTACTCTTTCACTGAATAGCCCTATTTAATAGATTAATACTCATCTTCATGGAAGAAGAAATCTTCCTTAGTGGGATAATCTGGCCAGAGATCTTCAATTGAATCATAGACATCGCCTTCGTCTTCAATTTCCTTGAGATTTTCAATCACTTCATTCGGCACACCTGAGCGTATTGCCCATTCTAAGAGTTCATTTCTGGTTGCTGGCCAAGGTGCATCCTCAAGTTTTGATGCCAATTCTAATGTCCAATACATATCAGTTTTTAAAATTTTTGCAAATTTAATGATTATATTTAATATTTTGAACACAGATATTATATTTCTACTAAAAAGCCTTAGTTTTTTCATAATTTTGTAATTTTTAAAACTATAACCGATGATTAACGAAAGCATCTTACAAACTATAGGTGAAACTCCCATTGTTGAAATAAACAGATTAAATACATTTTCTAATGTCTCAATATTTGCAAAACTTGAAGGTTACAACCCAACAGGCAGTATTAAAGATAGAATTGCACTGAAAATTCTTGAATTGGCAGAAGCAGGAGGACAATTGACCAAAGAAAAAGTTATAATAGAAGCTACTTCGGGAAATACAGGAATTTCTTTAGCCATGATTGGTGCATTAAAAGGATATAATGTTGAAATAGTTATGAGTGAAGCAGTTTCAGTTGAACGAATTAAAATGATTGAAGCTTTTGGCGGAAAAGTAATACTGACAGATGCAACAAATGGCACTGATGGTGCAATTCGCCGAGTGAGAGAACTTGTAAAAGCTAATCCCGATAAATATTTTATGACTGACCAATTTTCAAACAAGTTCAACGGAGTAGCACATTACAAAACAACAGGCGAGGAAATTTGGAAACAAACAAACGGAAAAATTGATTATTTTGTTTCTGCAATCGGAACATCTGGGACTATAATGGGAGTAGGAAAAGCACTGAAAGAATACAATCCAAATATTACTATTGTTTGTGCCGAACCAGTGGAAGGACATTACATTCAGGGTTTGAAAAATATGAAAGAAGCAATTGTGCCAGCCATATATGACCCTTCACAAATTGACCGTACAATTATGGTGGACACAAAAGATGCTTTTGCAATGACACGAAGAATTATAAAAGAAGAAGGAATATTTTGTGGAATGAGTAGCGGAGCCGCCATGTATGCCGCACTCGAAATTGCCAAAACAATTCCTTCGGGCAGGATAGTTACAATTTTTCCTGATAGAGGCGAAAAGTATTTAAGCACAGAACTGTTTCAATAAATGCGATAAAAGTTTTAGAAAAAAATTGCATATGCTATTTTATTCTTATAGTAATGCGAAGTTTAACCCAATGCTAATATTGTTATTATTATCCCTTTCTTTTGCTTAATTTTGCAAAATATACGATTATATTATGTCTATTATTGTTTCAAACATTACTAAATTATACGGAACTCAAAAAGCATTAGACGATGTTAGTTTTTCTGTGTCTTCAGGAGAAATTGTTGGATTACTCGGTCCAAATGGAGCAGGAAAATCTACATTAATGAAAATTATTACTTGTTTTATTCCTCCAACAAATGGAAATGCTTCTGTTTGTGGCATGGATATATCAAAACAAGACCTTGCAATAAGAAAAAAAGTAGGTTATCTCCCCGAACATAATCCTCTTTATGTTGAAATGTATATTACTGAATTTTTAAATTTTATTGCTTCTGTACATAAAATTAAAAATAAAAAAGAACGCATTGAAGAGATGATTGAAATCACAGGTTTGAGTTTAGAGAAAAAGAAAAAAATAGGGCAACTTTCAAAAGGCTACAGACAACGCGTAGGCTTGGCTCAAGCATTAATTCATGACCCAGAAGTGCTTATACTTGACGAGCCTACATCGGGACTGGATCCTAACCAAATTATAGAAATTAGAAATCTTATTAGCAATATTGGAAAGCAAAAAACTGTATTACTTTCTACTCATATCATGCAAGAAGTTGAGGCAGTTTGTTCAAGAGCAATTATTATTAATCATGGAAAAATAGTAATTGACGATAGTGTTAAAAATTTGAAAAATGTTTCAAAACAAAATGATATTATAGTTGAGTTTGATGTTAGCGTTGATAAAGAAAAATTACAAAAAATAGATGGAATATCTTCATGTCTTAATGTTGGTTTAAATACTTGGAGGATAAAACCACAAACAGATGTAGATATAAGAAAAGCAATTTTTCAATTTGCAGTGGACAATAAAATTAATGTTTTATCATTAGAGAGAGAACGCTCATCAATAGAAGATATTTTTAGAACATTAACAAAGGAAAACAATTAAAAAGCGGTGTTAAATTATCTAAAAAGTATTTTTTTCTTTTTTTTTCTGTGTTCGTTGAGTGCATACGCTACACATCAACGAGCTGCAGAAATTACATATAAACATCTTTATGGATATACATACGAATTTACCTTAGTAACTTATACATTTACACCCAGCTTAGCCGATAGACCAAAGTTAGATATCAATTGGGGAGACGGCTCCGTAAGTTCAGTGGACAGAGTTGAGAAAACAGAAGTTCCTAATGCTGATAATATTACAAAAAATGTCTATATTGCTACTCATACTTACGCTGCTCCTTCAACTTATATAGTGTCAATGGAAGATCCAAATAGGAATTATGGAGTTATTAATATTCCATATTCGGTCAATGTTCCAATGTATATTTCTACAACTATAGTAGTAAATCCATTTTTACAGCCAAATAACTCCCCAATCTTAACATTTCCCCCAATTGATGTTGGTTGCGTAGGCACACCCTTTTATCACAATCCAGGTGCTTATGACCCCGATGGGGATTCATTGGCTTTTAAACTTGTTTATTGCAAAGGTGAAGATGGTTTAGATATTATTGGATATACTTTTCCGTACTCTTCTAAAGAACTTTCAATCAATCCAATCACAGGAACATTAACTTGGGATAGTCCAGTTTTGCAAGGAGAATATAATCTTGCTATTCATATTGAAAAATATAGAGATGGAGTTTTATTAGGCTCAATAACCAGAGATATGCAAATTAATATTATCTCGTGCAATAATCAGCCTCCGCTTATTTCAACTATTTCTGATACTTGCATTACGGCAGGCGATACTTTGCAATTTGATGTTTTTGGAAATGATCCGAATGACTTAAATATTTCGCTTTCAGCTACAGGCGCTCCGTTTGAGGTCTCTTCTTCTCCTGCATATTTTCCTGCAAAAACAGGAAAACCAATTATTTCAAGCACTTTTACTTGGAACACCGAGTGCAATCATATTCAAAAACAACCATATTACACATATTTTCGTCTTGAAGATAATAATCCTATAGTAAATCTGATAGATATTCAAGTTACACGAATTACAGTTGTTGCTCCGGCACCTGAAAATTTAATTGCCGAACCTTTGGGTACATCTATTTTATTAAAATGGGATAAAAGTATTTGTCAAAATGCAAAAGGGTATAAAATTTACAGAAAAACAGGGCTTTATGGATTTACTCCTGAAGAATGTGAAACTGGTGTTCCTGCTTATACCGGATACAAATATATTGGAAAAACTGATGAATGGGATAAAACAAGCTTTGTTGACGACAATGATGGAGAGGGTTTGACACACGGAGTGCAGTACTGCTATATGGTAACTGCTTACTTTGCCGATGGTGCCGAAAGCTATGCCTCTGATGAAGTTTGTGCAACCCTCAATAAAGATGTTCCTATCATTACTAATGTAAGTATTAGAGAAACGCATCAAACAAATGGTTCGATTTTTATTGCTTGGAGTATGCCAACCGAAATTGATACATTGCTATATCCCGGACCTTATGAATATAGAGTTCTTAGAGGAAGCGGACTTAATCCCACTAAATTTGAATATGTTCAAACATTTACAGAGCTTAATGATACTACATTTATTGATACTTTGTTAAACACTAAAGACTTTCATTATAGCTATATCATAGAATTTTACGATAATAGTCAGAATAAGCCAGTTATTATTGGAAAAACAATTTTTGCAAGTTCGATATATTTAAAAATTGAACCTTATGACCAAACATTGTTTTTGAAATGGACTGAAAATGTGCCCTGGACTAATTATTTGTACAGAATTTATAGGTATAATCCAGAAACTCAGCTGTATGACTCTGTGGGAACAAGCACCAAACAAGAATATATTGGTTACGGACTTGATAACCAAACCGAGTATTGCTACAAAATTGTTGCAGAAGGAGGTTATTTTACCGAAGGTATTATTCATCCAATTATTAATCATTCACAAATTAGTTGCGAAACACCTTATGATATGGTAGCTCCGTGCACTCCGACACTTAATGTGGTAACTGATTGTGAATTGCCGGGCAATGTTTTATCATGGAATAACCCAATTTTAACATGTGATTATTCCGCAGATACCGACCATTATAATATTTATTTTTCGCCCACTTCAAATACTTCATTACAATTGATTTACACAGAATATAATCCTTATACCACAACTTTTACACACGACTTAGCTAATACAGTTGCAGGTTGTTATGCTATTAGTGCAATTGATTCAATTGGTAATGTTAGTCCGATATCATCTACTGTATGCGTTGATGTTGATACATGTAGCTTATATGTTTTACCAAATGTGTTCACACCAAACAATGACGGAATAAATGATTATTGGACTCCCTTTCCTTATGACTTTGTTGAGCAAATTGATTTAACTGTTTTCAATCGCTGGGGAAATATTGTTTATAAAACAGAAAATCCTGATATAATGTGGGACGGCAAACATTTTCAAACAAATCAAGAAGTTGTTGAAGGTGCTTATTTTTATGTGTGCGATGTTTATGAAATTCGTTTGTTAGGTAAGCAAAAAAGGACAATCACAGGTAGTGTTACAATTATTAGAAATCCAAAATACAATATAAATTAACAATTAAATTTTAAAATTATGTTTAGCGGAATAATAGAGCAATTAGGCATTGTCGTTCATATAGAGCGAGACAGAAGTAATATTCATTTTACAATTGAAACACCTATCGCAAAAGAGTTGAAAGTTGATCAAAGCATGTCGCATGATGGTGTGTGTTTAACAGTAGTTAAAGTGTTTCCTGAGAAAAATCAATATGTAGTTACTGCAATTCAAGAAACATTGGACAAAACAAACTTGAAAATTTGGGAAATTGGTTATGAAGTAAACTTAGAAAGAAGCGTCAAAATTGATGGTAGATTTGATGGGCATATTGTGCAAGGGCATGTTGATCAAACAGCAGAATGTTTTAAAGTAACTGAAGAAGACGGAAGTTGGAGATACTATTTTAAGTATGATGTAAGTTTGAGAAATATTACAGTTGAAAAAGGCTCAATTTCTGTAAACGGTGTTAGTTTGACAGTTGTTGATTCAGAAAAAGATTGGTTTTCAGTTGCAATAATTCCTTACACTCAAGAAGTTACAAATTTTCATAATTTCAAAAAAGGAACAATTGTAAATATTGAATTTGATATTTTTGGAAAATATGTGGCAAAATTGATGCAAGAATATATGGAAAAAACAGGGAAATAATTGTTTAAACTTATTAAAGTATTGAAAATGAAATATTTATCAGTTTTTATTTTTGTGCTTGCTTTGGCTTTGTCTTCGTGCAATTTGAATCCTACGCCCGAAAGGGCAACTGCATTCAATGATTCGATTGTGTTTGCTTTAGATACTCTATATCAAGACCTTGAACTTTTATTAGCTTCGTTTGAGCAAGATGAATCAGAACTAAGTACAACAGAAATCAGAAAGTCGCACAACAAAACTTTGCAAACAGCTTTGAAATATTATTCATGGCTCAAACAGAGAGTAGCTTTTGACGATGAAGACGATTTTAGGCTTGCGTCTATTGATTTGTTCAATTCTTATGTGCAGTTGCTTAAAGATGAGTTTGAAAAAGTTATTGAGATTATCGAAAAACCACATGAGGATATTGTTTTAAACGACCAAGTTTTGTTTGACTCATTGCTGAATGTGATTATTCTTAAAGATTCAATAGTAACATATACTTTTTTGGAGCAACAAGAAGCCTTTGCAGAAAAGTATAATTTTACTTTGCAAGAGTTTGAATAAACCCCAAATTCTTTATGAAAAAGCTATCATACTTAATTTTGCGTTTGTTCGGCTGGCGAATTGATAGAGGCGAAATTGATAGTGTACAAAAAGCTGTGCTTGTTGTTGCACCTCATACAAGCATGTATGATTTTGTAATTGGGAGAATGGCTTTTTTTCAATTTGGATTAAAAGTTAGATTTGTCATAAAAAAAGAAATGTTTTGGTTTCCTCTGGGTATATTTTTAAAAGCACTTGGAGGCATTCCAATTAATAGAAAAAATCCATCAGGTGTTGTTGAGCAAATTGCTAATGTAATCAAAAAAAACGATAGGATATTTTTGGCAATAACTCCCGAAGGCACTCGCAAACTCAATAAAAACTGGAAAAAAGGTTTTTATCATATAGCTACAAAAGCCGAAGTTCCTATGGTGCTTGCGTATATTGATTATAAAAAGAAAGTTGGTGGTGTTGGTCCGATAATTCAAGTAAGTGGCAATTTTGAGGCAGATTTAGAACAAATACAGTCATTTTATAAAACTATAACAGCAAAACACCCTAAACAATTTAGTTTAAGCACTTTAGAAAATTTACATTAAAACTTAAAAAAAACTAAATTTCATTTAGTATTATATTCTAAATTTTACGACCTTTGCATAGAGTTAAGAGATTTTTATAACAAAAAAACTAGTCAAAATGGACACTTCAAAATCAAATCAAACATCAAAAATTTTCGTGCTTGACACATCTGTTTTATTATACAATCATAATGCTATTATGTCATTTGATGATAATGATGTTGCCATACCTATTACTGTACTTGAAGAAATTGATAATTTTAAAAAAGGAAACGATACTATAAACTTTGAAGCAAGAGAGTTTATCAGATTGATAGATAGGCTGTCAGCAAAAATGACGCTCGATGCGTGGCTTCCCTTGATAAAATCAAAAGACTCAAAATTTAAAGTGGTGATGAATGGACATTCTAAAGTTGATGCTCGCGAAGTGTTTGGCGAAGACAAACCCGACCACAGAATTTTGAACGCTGCATTGTCGCTTGCACAAGAATATCCCGATAGGAAAGTGATTTTGGTTAGCAAAGACATTAATTTGCGTTTGAAAGCTAAAGCTCTTAACATTCAGGCAGAAGATTATAAAACAGGAAAAATAAAAGATGTAGAAACACTTTACACAGGAAACACTATCGTCAATGCTGATATTGAAGTGATTGATAAACTTTACAAAGAAGGTTCGTGTGGACTTAAAGAATTAGGTTTGCCACAGGTTAAGCCAAATCACTATTTCATAATCAAAAGCAATAGTACCTCAGTTTTGGCATATTACAATGTTTCAACCAATATGATTGAAAGAGTTGATAAGCGTTCGGCATATAGAATTACTCCCCGCAATGCAGAGCAAGTGTTTGCACTACACGCAATTATGAACCCCGATGTGAAATTGGTTACAATACAAGGTGTTGCCGGAACTGGAAAAACTTTGCTTGCTTTGGCTGGAGCGTTGGAACAAAGAAGAATGTTTAAGCAAATTTTTGTTGCCCGTCCAATTGTACCACTCAGCAATAAGGATATCGGATTTTTGCCTGGAGATATAAAGAGCAAAATCAATCCCTACATGGAGCCTCTCTATGATAACTTAAAGTTTATTAAACATCAATTTGGGGAAAAAGACAGAGAATTTCAAAGTATTTCTGATGCACTTGAAAGTGAAAAATTAGTGATTTCTCCTTTGGCATACATCAGAGGCAGAAGTCTTTCAGATATCTGCTTTATAGTTGATGAGGCACAAAACCTTACTCCTCACGAAGTTAAAACGATAATTTCTAGAGCCGGAGAAGGAACGAAAATTATTTTCACAGGAGACATTTATCAAATTGATACTCCGTATTTAGATTCGCAAAGTAATGGTTTATCTACTTTAATTGATAGAATTAAAGCTCACCCACTTTATGCTCATGTAAAACTCATTAAGGGCGAGCGTTCTGAATTGGCAAACCTTGCAAATAAATTATTATAAGCTTGTTGTGCATTTGGAAAACAAATGAAAAAATTGTTCAATTCCCCAAAATAATTCAGATATTCATCAAATTCGAGTGATTTGAACTTATTGCTATGAAGTATGACGTCTGGCATATTGGTGAAGTAGCGGCTTCAACTAATGTTCCTGTGGGAGAGTCACTTTCTATTTCGCTATGTTCTTTATGCGGGGTTACTGCCACCATTTAGCCAACATGCTTGTTAGCCATATGTCCAGCTGTGATTTTCCTCAACGGCTCATTGCTATCATTGGCGTATGTTCAAGTGTTTCAGTATTTTGCGATTTAATTATTGATGTTTTCTTTATTTCTTCAACTTCGTTATTTTTATAGTCATGTTTAGCGACTACTTCTACATTAAATTCAGGTTCTTTCGGTATTAAAACCCCTTTCTTTAATTTTGTTTTTTGATTATCAATTGTTCGAGCAGGATTTGGAATATTGAAATATTGTTCGAGATTTTTCCAATCATTATTCCTAATGGTTACAACACCTTTAAGATAAAAACTAACCCAATTTTCTCCAATTTTGTAATTTGGCGTTATCAAATCCAATTTCTGTTGTGAAATTTCGACATATTTTTTATCCAATTCAAAACCAACATATTGCCGTCCTAAGCGTTTGGCTGAAATTGCGGTTGTTCCTGTTCCTGAAAATGGATCTAAAACAATATCATTCTCATCCGTGATCATTAAAATTAATCTATCCATTAAATGCAATGGCAATTGGCAAGGGTGTGGGTCTCGTTTTGAGTTGTGTTTTATTCGGTGTATATCCGTCCAAATATCTGACACTAGGGGTCCAAAAGGGTGTAGCGAATCTTTTTTCCCACCATAATCCTTCCACAAATAACCTTGTTTTCTGTCTCGTTTATGGGGATGGCGTAATTCGTAAATCTTTGCTCCTTTTGCTTCTTTTGTGTAAAAAAGTATTCCGTAATGTGCAGGTTGCAATGATTTTCCCATTGGAGCAGTTGGCGCGTCCCAAGAAATCCAATGTTTGAAATGAGCAAATTTATTTAAGTATGTAGCATAGAATGTAAGCCATTTGGGAATATTATGTAGAAAAATTGAACCTGTTGGTTTGGTAACACGAACCATTTCGGCAATCCATTTCTCGCACCAATTCAAATACTCTTGAAATTCTAAATTATCCTTGTAACTTGTATATTGCTTATGTAAGTTAAAAGGTGGGTCAGCAAAGGTCATATCTACCGAATTATCAGGAATATTCTTAAATAATTCCAAGCAGTCGCCTTGTGTGATCTTATTTAGATATTTATCTATCATTTCTCAAATGTTTCAATTAAAAAATTTTCAAATCGTTGTAATTCATCTTTGTGGAAAGTAAAAACATCTTCGTATGCTGTTACCATTCGTTTTAAATCACCTTTGCGAACATACCAACCGATTCCATCAACAAAACCAATAAAAGTTGCATTGGGATAATGCTCTTTTATCAAAGCATCAATTGAAATTTCAGTTTTTGATTTATCGCCTTGTCCTGAAGACGTCGTAGCCAAGAACGAGCTTTCAACAATGATCAACGGATTCTTTTTGTTAGGAATAATAAAATCCATTGTTCGTTTATTGTTAGGGGCATTATTTATCAATTCAGTTAAATCGCCTGCTTCAAAAGTTAATCCCAACTTTTCC
This sequence comes from uncultured Bacteroidales bacterium, assembly GCA_964551645.1. Classification (GTDB taxonomy): domain Bacteria; phylum Bacteroidota; class Bacteroidia; order Bacteroidales; family DTU049; genus CAZKDV01. The sequence continues at coordinate 63,437 of CAZKDV010000002.1, forward strand.
AATATCTCTGCAATTACCGTTTCTGGATTGTTTCTTTTCATGCCCGAATAACTACCTTTTTCTTTATACCGAATAATTGTGTCTACCAGTTCGGGTATTTCAAAATTCAGCTTAGAGATGCTCAACTTTTTCAATTCGAAAAGCGGAATAGTATTTGCCAAAAATGGAATAGAAGCTCCTTCAAAGAAAATATTTATCAATCCTTTACGGAAATATTCATTGTTTTGTATTTTTTTTAAGATTGTACCGTCTGACCATTCATGGATATTGTCAGGATTTTTCTCATCATACCATTTGTCTTTATAAACAAGAGCATTAAGTTCAGGATTATCAACAATGCGAATGATTGTTGTTAAGCGTTTCAAATATTCATTAGAAAAACCTGTCAAAGCAAGCAGTGCTTTCAGACCGTATTCTTTTTCTTTCAATAGCCATTCAAAAATTTCTTTTTTCAAACCTTCAGTTTCAACTTTGTTTTTGACAATTAACAAAGTTTCTTTCAATGAATTAATATATCCTTCGTAGCTTTCTTCAAACTTTTGATTGAAAAAGTAGAAGGTGTTTTTTTGAATTACCGTCAAGAATTTATCTTCTGCACTTTTCATTTTATGTATTTTTGAAAATTAATATATATTCTTCTTTCATGGTGTTTCTCATGCCTTTTATTGGTTTGAGTATTGACTTTACCAAATATAAATTATACTTCTTAGCCGAATCAATAATTGTTTGCTCTAATCGTATTCCTTCTGTTTGATTGGTATTGGATCCAATTATCATTACAAAGTATTTATCTTTTTTAAGAACTCTTGAAATTTCAGAACAGACTTTATCCATATCAGCAAAATATGTATTTAGCCGTTCAGTTTTATTTTTGCCTTTTAACCCAATCAATTTTGATTTCAATTCTTTGGTATTGTATCCTAAAAATTCCAATTGATCTTTATCGTTTTCTACATAATCTATTGCAAACGAATAGGGTGGTGAAGTAAGTACACAATCAACACTTTCATTTGGCAAATCAATTTTCAATGCTTCCGAGTTATTTAAAATTTCAACTTTCCCAATCTCATTTTGATTGAAATGTGGATTTCTCAAAATTGATTTTACGGTTTCAATGTAGCGTGGCAAAACTTTGTCGTAAAGTTGTTCGTGATTGGAACGCACAACACGTTTTGAGTATCCCAAAGCATCTAACCAAGCAAGAAAAGCAAGATTGTAAATTTTTTGTTTCTCAATATCCTTTATTTCTGCAATACGTTTCAATACATTCCCTTTTTTGAAAAACTCAAAATTTTTTTTTGTATCAAAAGGCGTACTTTCTAACAAATTTGCATTGATTGTTAGAGATTCATATTTTACTATCGTCATAAATTGACAAAACGGACTAATATCGCAAGCATAAGAATTTATTCCCATTAAAGAAGCTTCAATATTTGCAGTTCCGCTCCCTGCCATTGGATCTAAAATAATTTCGCCTTTTTCCACTCCAAGAATATTCAACAACCCTTTTATCAATTGCGGGTGGAATTTACCACGATAAGGAAAAAGTCCGTGCGTGGCGTAACCTGTCGAAAACTGTCCTTCTTCAAAATATGCCTGCGCACTTGCCGAGCGATTTTCGTTTATCTTTTCATCATAATTTGAGTAAAGCAAAAAATGTTTTGTATATTGATTGTCAATAGATTTGATAAATGCAGAGCGTTCCAAAAGTTGCTCTTTGGAAAAACAATTAAATTCCAAATACGACATTTCTAACTCAAACAATTCATCAACGCTCGACAACAAAGTTACATTGTTACCGAAGGCTTTGTTTATAATGGATGGTATAGTAAAAAAAACATTTCTGTTCATTGTCTTGTTAATTAATTCGTCTTCTAATCGGTAAATTTGGCTTAAATCCTGCGATTCTAATTATCTCTTGTTTTTTAGTTCGCTCAATGTGATTGGTATAAATATGTTTTTTTACATAAAATCGCAAAATATTTTCTGCAGTATAATTGTTTTCTACATCTTTGAATAGTTTTTCTAAATCACGCATATTTATACTTCCGTAATAAGATTTTATTGCAAAAGTTACAATTTTCGCAGCAGAACTTCCTATTTTCTCTGAAACAGAATTGTACAATTCATCTACGCCTTGCGCACCTACAGAAAAAATTAAATTAGTAAAACCGTCTATACAAATTCCATAAGACATAAATTGAAGGAATTTTGTAGTCTGATTTCTGATTTCTTCTCTATCAATTTTTCTTATGAAATCGCCAAAGGTAATATTGTCTTTCTTTTTTTCTTCCAAATCATCACATATTGCATCAATTATTGAATCTTTTTCTCCTTTAAAAATTTTCGCAAAAAAATTTATTAGACGAAAAGTACTGTTATATGCTGTTTCTGTTAATTCTATCAATTTGTTTTTTTCAAAATTGCCTTTTTGATTTTTGACAATTTGCCCTAAAATTTTTATTGTTTGTAATGCTTGATTAATTTCTATCACTTCTTTGGGCATTTCATAATCATTTTCTTTTGAATTACCATTGTTTTGTTTCCGTTCTAATTTGTCTTTCCCTTTTTGCTCATTTTTAAATTCCTCGTTTGGATTTCTGTCTTCTATTTTTACCATTTCCCCTTGTATTTCTTGTATAAACTGAGAAATAAAAGTAGCAAAAGGGTCAGTCTTTTCCAATGTAACAGGTGCAATTTTTTCAAAAGGGAGATTGCTTGTAAAAATAATGTGTTCTATAAGCGTTTGTGCTTTTGTGTGGTGTGTAAGGAATATTAAAATATTAGCATTTTTCTCAAGATGTATATTATTGCATAAATCGTATATTAAAGTTTCATATTTATCAATTTCATCAGCAATTTTCTGTGCCACTAAAAAATAGAAAATATATTTGTATGAAAAGGCATAATATTCATCATCAAATTTCAAAATGTTGGCATTTGTTAAATTTTTAAGAATTTGAGTGTAAGTATGTGGTGAAAGGTAAGTTTCTTTGAATTTAGCGAAAAATACTTCAAAATCAGATAAATTGAAACATTCTTTTTTATTATCAAACAAATAAAATGACAATTCTATTAAAAAATTAAAATATCCACTCAAATGTTCTTTTACTCCTTCTTTAACTAATCCCGCCGTAATCAAAGCGTGATAACAATGAGCATAAGAAGTTTGAGAGAAGTCTTGAAAAATTTGAGTATCTAAACCTTGCAATATAGTCAAAATAAAAACTGGATATGAAGGCATTAAACGATTTCCTATTAGAGAATTAACTTCATCAAATCGTAGTTGTAATAACTTTAAAATTTCTTCTTCTCTTATTGTCATCTCACTTTCTCCAATTCGTAACCATTGTTCTATCAATTCTCCTCTTTTTTCATATCCTAATGGTAACAATCTATATTTGTCATACCCTCGCAACACATTCAATTCATCAACTGCCAAATTTGTAATTGTTGAATTGCTTGTTGAAATAATAATATAGTTAAAATGTGTATCTAAATTTCTAAGCAAATTTGCTTTATATTTAGGATTAAGGGCTGTATTTTGCAAATTATCAAACAATAAGACTTTTTTATGTTGTTGAAATACTAAATCTACATTACTACTCTCGTATTGTTCTTTGATTGCTTTTTTTATAATATCTTTAACATCGGTAGTATTTATGTATTTTCCACGAACATAAATAGGTGTAAAACCATTGTCATACAAATTCTTGTAAAATGAAAATAAGAGAGTCGTTTTACCTGACTGGTCATCTCCTTCGATTACTACTTTCAAATTTTCTGCTTTCTTTATTTGTTCTAAGATTTCTTTGGAATCAGGATATTGTATTACATCATCGTCTTTGATTGGTTCTAAATCAGGGAATATAAAAACATCTGAAAGTTTTAAATTTTCTTTTCTTGAATGCTTTAAGGGTATTTTTAATGTGTTGATTTTCGTGGCAAATTCATTAGTTAAAGTAAATGACCGTTTTTCTTTTTTCTGCAAAGTAAATGTTTCTTCTGGTTCTGACAAGTAACTATTTTCGTCCCAAGAGTAAACTTTACAAATTGCTTTTTCTGAAGATAAATCAATCTCAAAATAATGAAAACCTGTATCCTTAGGTTTGTCTTTTTGAAATGCTTTGCCTTCCGAAAAAACAACATTGTTGTTTTTTTGTTGTATGTTTTTAAACTGCCCCTTATCGTGTTCGTGACCAAAAAGAACAATATTTGAGGAGTTTATCAAATGTTCCTCAAACCTTGCTTTATTATTGTTTTTTGTATCTGGCGACAACCAATTCAATGGGTGATGAAATATTGAAATGGTAATATTGCCATTTTCATTTTTAAGGAATTTATTTTCTGGAATAACAATTCCACCGTATTTTTCTTCTATTTCTGACATCCAACTACTATTGTAACAATGAAATACAATTTTATTATTCAAATAAGGTGTAAATTCTACTGAATAAGAAACTTTGTCTGTAGGTATTGAATCATTAATCTCTCTATAGAAGTTCCAAAAATTATTTTGAACAGCGAGAGCATCAATAAAATAATCATTTTCTTCAATAACATCTTTCAAACAATCTTTTAGGATTGTTTTTCGCGTAGATTTCACATCATCAAAACAACAATCGTGGTTTCCCGGTACGAGAATCACTTTGATTTGCAAAACACTATTGGAAGGTTTGATTTTTTCCTGTAAGGCAAATAAAAATTCTTTTGCCTTCACATATTCTTCTATCCTGCCAAATTTTGTAATATCTCCTGTAATTACGATATACAAGTGCGAAATTTGCTTAACATCATAACTACAAGCATTTACTATAGCATCAACCTTATTTAAATAGTTTTCGTTTTCAATATGTAAATCGCTAATATGTAAAATCCCTATTTTCATATATTTATAACCTGTTGCGCATTTGTAAAAACAAATAAAAAAGTTGTTCTTGTTACAAATATATTTCGTATATTTGCCTAATAATCAAATACATAAACAACATGAACAACTTTATTCAAAACTACGAAATAATTTTAACAAACATAT
>CAZKDV010000003.1:0-32290 GCA_964551645.1 uncultured Bacteroidales bacterium
TGATTGTCTATGTGTTAAGAAATATTGAGGAATTTTATGTCGAAGTCAGGAAAAATCTAAATTACACATCTATTTAATAATAAACATTATACGATACAAAAATACTTTTGATATAATCTTCGTAATTTTGCACTTTAATATGTAATTAATTAACAACTAAAAATAATATACTATGGAAAGCGATATTTTAATTGCGCGAGAGGCTAAAATTAAGCCAATCGTAGAGATTGCAGAGCAGTTAGGCTTAAAAGCAGATGATTTAGAACTTTATGGTAAATATAAAGCCAAAGTTCCTTTGCATCACATTGATGAGAATAAGGTTAAAAAGAGCAAATTAGTTTTGGTTACTGCAATGACCCCAACTCCTGCAGGCGAAGGCAAAACAACAACATCAATTGCACTTGCACAAGCATTAAACAAAATTAATAAAAAAGCAACTGTTGTATTAAGAGAACCTTCTCTTGGTCCTGTTTTTGGAGTTAAAGGAGGTGCTGCAGGTGGAGGATATTCTCAAGTTATACCGATGGAGGATATCAATTTGCATTTTACCGGAGATATTTCTGCTGTTGAAAAAGCAAATAATTTATTGTCTGCATTGATTGACAATAACCTTCAAAACAAAAAACACAGTTTGAACATTGACCCAAGGACAATTGCATGGAAACGAGTTATTGACATGAATGATAGAGCATTACGCAACATTGTGATTGGATTGGGCGGACAAGCCGATGGCATCCCGCGAGAAACAGGTTTTAACATTACTGCTGCCTCAGAAGTAATGGCAATTTTATGTATGGCTCAAAATATTGAAGATTTAAAACAAAGACTTGGAAACATCTATATAGGCTCAACATTCGATAAAAAACCAATTTTTGCAAGAGACCTGAAAGCAGAAGGCTCGATGGCTACTTTGCTAAAAGATGCTATTAAACCCAATCTCGTTCAAACAATTGAAAATACTCCAGCATTTATACATGGAGGTCCTTTTGCAAATATTGCACAAGGCACAAACTCAATTGTTGCCACCAAAATGGCTATGTCCACATCAGAAATTGTAGTAACAGAAGCTGGTTTTGCGTCAGAATTAGGTGCCGAAAAGTTTTTCAACATCAAATGTCAAACTGCAGGACTAAAACCTAATGCTGTTGTGATTGTTGCCACTATTAGAGCCTTGAAATATCATGGTGGAGTGTCAAAAGACAGCTTAAACAACGAAGATTTGCAAGCACTTGAAAAAGGTTTTGCAAACCTTGAAAAACATATTGAAAATATGAAATATTACGGTTTTACTCCCGTAGTTGCATTAAATAAATTTTCCTCAGATACTGATAAAGAAATTCAGCTTGTTAAAGATCTTTGCGAACAACAAGATACAAAAGTTGCCGTTAATGAAGGTTGGGAAAAAGGTGGAGACGGTGCCATTGAACTTGCCGAATTAGTATTGAATGCTGCTAAATCATGCCCAACTTGTTTCAATACTCTTTATGATTTGAAATGGGATATGAAAACAAAAATTGAAACTATTGCTACAAAAATGTATGGAGCCAAAAATGTTGAATTTTCAATGCAAGCACACAAAACACTTCTTAAACTTAATGAATTAGGAATGAGCGAATTAGCTGTGTGCATGGCTAAAACCCAAAATTCATTATCTGACGATAGATTTTTGCTTGGGCGTCCAAAAGATTTTACAGTAAAAATAAGAGATATTGAAATTTCGTCAGGAGCAGGTTTTGTTGTGCCTATTGCCGGCACTATTATGAGAATGCCCGGTTTGCCCGCAATACCTTCTGCCGAAAATATCAATATTGATAGCGATGGCAATATTTCGGGATTATTCTAAAAAAATCATGTAAAAACATAATTGAAATGGAGGTATTTATTCGCTTTGCGTTTGTATCTCCATTTCTACTAAATTGTTGATTACTTGCTCTAATATTGTAACATACTCACCTACGGAAGAATAATATTTAATTGAATTTTCAAGGATTTTATCATTTGTGTTATGTGCGGATAAAACTTGTTCATAATACATTATTGTCAGTCGTTTTACATCTTTACCTTCTTGTTGCAATTTGTGAATATGAACTTCTGTGATAAATATATCCGTCATAATTGCAATCATTTCACTTTTATTTAAGGTATTTGACTTTGACAAAGCATTTTGTCCATTTTGCTCAGCTTGATGTTGACAACTATAACATGCAATAAAACAAAGAATGATAAATCGAATTTTACTTTTCATTTTTTACAATTATTTGTGTAGTCCACATTCTTTATGTTCTTTATCTTCCCACCACCACCTGCCATTTCTAACATCTTCATCTTCATTTATTGGTCGGGTACATGGCAAACAACCTATACTTCTATATCCTTTATCTTGTAATGACACATAAGGAATATTATTTTGTTTGATATACTCTATTGTCTGTTTTTCTGTCCACTTTGCTAATGGATTAATTTTTAAAATCTTGTTTGAATTATCATATTCAAACACCTTCATTGCGTATCTAGTTATCGACTGTTCTCTTCTTAAACCGGTAACCCAAACTTTTTTCCACTTCAAGGCTTTTTGCAAAGGCTCAATCTTGCGAATATGACAGCACAGCTTCCTCAACTCTAAAGAGTCATAAAACAAGTTAATTCCGTGTGTATTAACCATTTCTTCAACTTTTTGTGTGTCTGGAAACATTATCCGTATTGAAATTCCATATTGACTTTCTGTTGCAACAATAGTATCATAAGTTTCTTGAAACAATCGTCCTGTATCAAGTGTAAATATGTCGAATTCACGAGTATATTGGCAAATCATGTGAGTTACTGCTTGGTCTTCAAAAGATAAACTTGTTGAAAATGTAAAGTCCTTTCCGAAATTATTTACAATATAACTTATGATTTCCTGTGGCTCTGCATTGTTATACTTTTGATTTAATTCATCAATATTAAATTGTTCCATATTTTATTTATTAAAATCCTAAAACTTTAAATTCTGTTCTTCTATTATTTGCTCTGCCTTCTTCTGTTTCATTAGTATCTATTGGAATTGACAAGCCGTAGCCTTTATACTTTAAACGCTGTGTATCAATTCCGTGCTTAATAAGGTATGTATAAACCGATAATGCTCTTTTTTCAGACAAAACCTTATTATATTCTGCAGAACCTATATTGTCGGTGTGTCCTCTAATTTCTACTGACATATTAGAATTGTTTTTAAGCAAATTAAGTAGTTTTTCAAGCTCAAGCATAGATTCTTCTTTTAGAGTTTCTTTGTCAAAATCGAAAAATATATTTCGTAAAACTACAACTTCGCCTGTTTTAATTGCTTGCAGTATTACATTTTTCTCATAAGTGCCAATTTTATTTATATTTTCGTCAAGAGCAAAATTTTCTGAATGAAATAAATATCCTTCTTTTGAAACATGTAGTGCATAATTTTTGCTTATTGGCAAGCTCACAATAAACGAACCATCTGCTTCATCGGATACTGAACGCACAACGAGTTTTCCTGTTTCAAGGTCAAATAGTTCAAAATTTGCACTTAGTTTTTTATTCGTTTCTGCCTCAAGCACAATTCCTTTTAAATATGTTACCGGTGTTGGTCTGACTTCCTCCGGCAATTCAAAACAAAACAAATCCAATTTGCCGTAGCCTCCAAATTTGTTTGACGAAAAATAAGCCATATTTCCCAAAGCATTTACAATAAAAAATCCTTCATCATGATGAGTATTTATCGGATAACCGAGATTTTGAGGCTCACTCCAACTGCCATCTTCTTGTTTGCGACTAAAAAACAAATCCAAACCACCCATTCCAAAATGCCCATCTGAAGCAAAATAAAGCGTTTTTCCGTCAGGATGTATAAAAGGAGACATTTCTGTTTTATTAGTATTTATTGGTTTTCCAATATTTTGAGGCTCACTCCAGTTTCCATTTTCATCTAATTCGCTTACATAAATATCCATATTTCCATTTCTTGCACTTGTAAAATACAATGTTTTGCCGTCAGGAGCAATACTTGGGTGACTGTCCCAGTTTTTGCTATTTACAGTACTGCCCATATTTGTCGGCTTGCTCCATTTCCCTTTTTCACGCTTAGATACATACAAATCACAGCTTCCAAAACCATCATCTCTATTGCATGCAGTAAAATAAAAATACATTCCGTCTGGTGAAATTGAAGCAGCACCCTCATTTCCTCGTGTGTTGATGGGATGCCCCAAAGGCAATGCAATGCTCCACTCGCCGTCTATTTGCTTACTTATGTAAAAATCTTCCTCTTCTTTGCAATTATCGCATAAAGTATATTGATCCCTCGGACGGGCAACAGTAAAATATAAGGTTTGTTCATCTGCCGTTAATGTTGGCGAATATTCTGAATTTGAAGAATTTATGTTTGCTCCAAGATTTATTGGATAAAATGGAACAGGATTATTTTTGAGATTAATAGCAAATTTTGCTTTTTCAATAGAAATAAGGCTTTCTTGTTGAAGAGCTACGGAAACATCTTGAGCAGGCAATTTAGAATAAGCAGTATAATGTGTTAAAGCCTTTTCGTATTCTCCTGCTTTCATTGATAAGTTTCCGACAAGAAGATAATTATTTGGAAAAAAACTTGGTTTTATTTGTAAAACTTGTTCGTAATGCTCAATGGCTTTTTCAAATTGTTTAGTCTCTTCATATACTGTGGCAAGTAATTGATGTGCTTCAACAAACTTTGCGTCTAATTCAATTGCTTTCAAAAAACCTTGTTCTGCCCTTAAATACTCATATTTATTATAAAAGTCTAAAGCTTTGTAAAATTCTGCAGAAGCTCGTCTGTTTTTCGTACTTACTTGAATTTGCTGCGAATAAGCAAAAAACTGAATACAAATTAATGTTAAAAATAGAAAAAATGAAATATTGTTTTTTTTCATATAAACTATAAACTTCCCTTTGATTTATTGTACAACTCAACCAATTGTCTTGCAGCATGATAAGGCGAAATTGCGTTTTTACTAAGTTCTTGTTCAATTTTTGCAAAAACTGTTTTAATGTCTTTATTATTATAAAATGAATTTAATAATACAGTATCAATAGTAGCATGTAATTGAGCAATATTTTGCTTATTCCTATTTTGATTAAAAAAACCATTTTCTTTGGTAATATTGAGGTGTTGCTCGATAATGTCCCATACCTTAGGAATATTAAGTCCTGTTATTGATGAGCAAATTTCAACTTGTGGAAGCACTTTTGATTCGGGCATACGAAACAAATGCAAAGCACTTTTATAAACAGGAACCATTCTTTCGGCATTTCTTAAATTATCTCCATCGGCTTTATGAATAACTATAGCATCAGCCATTTCCATAATACCTCGTTTAATTCCTTGTAATTCGTCTCCTGCTCCGGCAAGAACAATTAAAAGAAAAAAATCTACCATATTTTTCACCAAAGTTTCCGACTGTCCAACCCCAACCGTTTCAACAAAAATTATATCATAACCTGCCGCTTCACAAAGTATTATGGTTTCATTTGTTTTTCTTGCCACTCCACCAAGTGTCCCTCCAGAGGGTGAAGGTCTGATAAAAGCATTTGACTGAGAAGAAAGTTGCTCCATTCTTGTTTTATCTCCTAAAATACTTCCTTTTGATCGTTCACTACTTGGGTCAACTGCAAGAACTGCTATTTTTTTCTTATCGTCAGTAAGAAACATACCCATAGCTTCTATAAAAGTACTTTTGCCTGCACCAGGAACACCTGTAACACCGATTCTTAATGAGTTTCCTGAATAAGGTAAACACAATTCCACCAATTTATGAGCAAAATTGAAATCTTTTTCTAAATTACTTTCAATCAAAGTAATTGCTCTCGCCAAACTAGTTCTATCGCCTTGTCTCAGTTTTACAAACAATTCATCTATATTAGTTTCAGGAATAGTTTTTTTGTATTTTGACGATTGAATGAGCTTTTCATTCAATTGAGTTGGTTGTTCAATGCCGTCCATCAAATTTAAAGCAGATTTTTTCTTTTTGTCCATAATTTGAGTTCTAAATGTTTTTTTACAAAATATTTTGTTCTATTGCTTTCCACATACTTTCAGCAGTTTTTTCCCAAGTAAACAAATTTTTTCTAATATTTCCTTCGGCAATCAAGCTGTCTCTTATTTGTTTGTCAAACACTATTTTGCTCATCGCCTTAGCAATTTCATCAATTTTGTCCGGATTGGCATATAAGGCAGCGTTTCCGGCAACTTCGGGCATAGAAGTAGTTGTTGAAGTAATAACCGGAGTTCCGGCATAAAATGCTTCTAAGATTGGGATTCCAAAACCTTCAAAAAAAGAAACATACATAAGTGCTTCGGCAGAACCAATAGCAAATCCTAACTGTTCAGAAGACAAACGACCTGCAAATATCACATCGTGTTTAAACTCTAATTGTTGAAATGTTGTTTCGGCTTCATTGCTCCACTTCCATTTTTCTCCAACTATATAAAACTTGTGTTTTGAGTCAATATTATTTTTCCTAAACAAATCAAATGCCTTTAATTGATTAACAATATTTTTTCTTTGATGTAAAATTCCAACAAATAAAAAAAATGGACAAGACTTAGTATGTGCTTTTCTATATTCTATTTGTGTCGCAGTGTCTATGGGTTTATATATGTTATTGGCTCCGTTATATACAACATCTATTTTGTTTGGTGTAATTCCGTATTGTGTTTGAATATCTTGCTTAGAAAACTCGGACACAGTTAAAATATGTTTAGCTTTTTTTGCATATTTTGGAGTAAAAGTTCTATAATATTGCGAAATTGCCCAAGGCAAAAAATGTGGATAATGCTCAAAGTTAATATCGTGTATTACTATTAGCGATGGAACAGAAGTTTTGAGCGACATAAAACCATCCGGAGAAATAAATAAATCAGCCTGAATTTTTTTCAACTGCTTAGGTAAAGCATATTCATACCAATAATGAAGAAAAAAAGGATGGTGTTTAATCTTAGGCTTAACTACAATAGGGATAATATTTTCGGAAGTAATAAAATTTTCTGAATAAGGACGGTCAAAAATAAAATAAAAAGCATGTTCAAGATGAGAAGCAGCAATTCGTCTGAATGTTTCATAAGTAAAAACACCCATGCCTGTCATTTTGTTTTCTATGAGCAATCTTGCATTTAATGCTATTTTCATATATGCTTATTTACAGTAAAGTTTAATCCAAAAAACAAATATTCTCTTATCAAAGAGTGTTTTTTCCACAATGATTGTTCTGTTTGAATAATATCCGAAACACTTTTCTTTTTATACTTACTTGGCAAAAACATTCTGATATATTCAATTGATTCCTTATTTACCACAAAAGGTGCAACTGTAAATTCTTGTTGCCATTTTTTTAAACTACGAGTATTTTCATTTCCAAACAGAATTTCTTTATTCAGTCTTTCATCATACATCGTAGTAATGCGTTTAAAACCTCTTTGTTTAAAGTTTTTAATGCGATTTATAATATTACTCCCATTTTCCTCACATATTACAATTGTTCCGTCTAATTTTAAAACATTATGAAATAAATGTACAGACTTTGAAAATGGTTCAATATGATGCAAAGTATCAATTGCTAATATATAATCAAAATGTTCTTTTGGATAATTTGTGTCAAAAATAGTATTATATTCAAATTTAATCTTAGAAACATCAATATATTTACTCCAATATTCAAGTCGATTTTCAATTTGTTCAAAATAATATTCTAAGGTTGTTCCAATTATTGAGTGTCCCATAGCGGCGAGTAAAAAACTTGTAGTTCCATATCCACAACCAACATCCCAAATCAAAGAATTATTTTTTGAAATATTTTTTAAAACATAATTATATCTTTGCTCAAGATACGATTTTCTGAAACTATATAAAGACTCCTCATTGGTAAAGCGATGATAATTTGTAAGAGCTTTGTTTTGCCTTAACTCTTCTTCAAACAACTTGAAAAAATCTTCAATATTCATTGGCTAAATTTAAGAATGCAAAGATAAGAAAAACCGTGAGAGAAATTTGCTTTTGGATTTATTGCAAATCAGACAACAAGCTGTTTTGAAATCTATTAATTTTATTTTTTAAGTGTGTTGATATTTCTGCTAATTTGCTCATAACCACCTCTGTATAACGAAGTCCCTTTGAGGTTATTTTCAAAAAAATCTTCTTTTAAGATGGTTTTATCCTGAATAATTTCTAATATTTGTGGCAAAGTATCAAACTCTTTGGTACGGGTTAAAGTTGCATTTTTATTTTGTGGGCATACTTCTTGGCAAATATCACAACCCCAAACCCATTGATTAAGCCTTTTTTGAGATTCGGACAAATTGCCTCTTTTTTCAATTGTGATATACGAAATGCACTTTCTTACATCAATTGTATAAGGAGCAACAATGGCATTAGTTGGGCAAGCTTCAATACACTTTGTGCAACTTCCGCAATAGTTTTTGTCAATGTAAGAACTTGACTGAAAATCAATATTACATAACATTCCTGCAAGAAAAAACCACGAACCTTTTTTAGGAATAATAAGACAAGTATTTTTTCCGATAGTGCCAATACCTGCTTTTTTAGCCCAATATCTCTCTAATACCGGAGCTGTATCAACAAATGGTCTTAATCTTATTTCGGGATATTTTAACTCTAATAATGCTTGAAACTTTTTAAGTTTTTTACGAATAATATTATGATAATTTTTGCCGAGAGCATATCTTGAAATTTTCATTTCAGAATTTTTAATTAAACTATTGTTTTTTTCTGAATAATAGCTCATTGCAAGCATAATAACACTTTTTGCTTCGGGCAAAAGCAAAGTAGGATTAAATTTCAAATTAACATTTCGCTCTAAATATTGCATTTCTCCATTATAGCCACTTTTTAGCCAAGAATTGTAAAATTGAGCATCTTCAATTGCCGAAATCTTTGTAATGCCACAAGCATCAAAGTTTAGTTTGTCGGCAATAGCATATATAGTATTTGTAAATATCATAAACAACTAAAGTATTACAAAGTTAAGTCCTTTTTTTAATCAAGTATATAAATTGCATTTAAGTATTACAAAACATAAGTACATGTATTTCCAATTAACAACATTAATGCTTTAAACGATAAGCCTTATTTTGGATATCACATTGATATAAACTATATATAAAATAAAAAAAGGATTTATGCAATACAAATAGATTTTTATATAAAAAAACGATATTTTTATCGTGCTAAAAACAAAAAAATCATACAAATAGTAATAAAATTACGATTTTCAAGCAAAAAATTTGTTGTATTAAAGATTTATTGTTAGTTTTGCATTGCAAACATTAAAAACCCGTATAATTATGAACAAATCTGAACTAATTGATGCAATGGCTGCTGAAGCACAAATGACTAAAGCAGATGCAAGAAAAGCACTTGATGCTTTCATTTCAGTAACAGGAAAAACGCTAAAAAAAGGCGAAAAAATTACTTTAGTAGGTTATGGCACATTTTCAGTAATGAAAAGAAATGCTCGTCAAGGACGCAACCCAAGAACTCAAAAACCTATTAAAATTGCAGCTAAAAAAGTTGTTAAATTTAAAGCTGGTTCTGCTTTGGCTACAAAGGTTAAGTAGAAAAAATTTAGTGCTATTAGAAAACAGACTGTTCAATTTGTTCAGTCTGTTTTTTTTATTCAGTATTTTTCAGTTTTTTTGACCATTTCCCAAATTGCGTCCATCTCGGTTAAACTTAGATTTTCAAATACTTTACCTTGGTTTTTTGCAATTTCCTCCATTTGACGAAATCTTCGTAAAAATTTTTTATTTGTTTTTTCTAACGCATTTTCAGCATTAACATTAATAAATCTCCCATAATTAATTAAAGCAAATAGAACATCTCCAAACTCTTCTTCAAGTTTTTCTTGATTTCCGCTAATTTCTTCTGCTTTTAGCTCTTTCACTTCTTCTATAACTTTTTTCCAAACTTGTTCCTTATTTTCCCATTCAAAACCGATTCCTTTTGCTTTTTCTTGAATACGATATGCTTTTACTAAAGATGGCAATGATATGGGAACTCCGCCCATTACACTTTTTTTCCCTGTTTTCAATTTAATTTTTTCCCAATTCATTTTTACATCATCTTCGGTTTCAACTTTTGTTTCTCCAAACACATGTGGGTGACGCACAATTAGTTTATTGTTTATTGAACTCAAAACCTCTTTCATATCGAACAATTTCAATTCTGAAGCTATTTTTGCATAAAAAACTATGTGCAACATTATATCTCCAAGCTCTCCTTTCACACTTTCATAATCTTGTTCAATGATTGCATCAGTGAGTTCGTAAGTTTCTTCAATTGTTAAATACCTCAAACTCTCAAAAGTTTGCTTCATATCCCATGGACATTTATTCCTTAAAGTATCCATGATAGTTAATAATTTCTTAAATTCAGCTAGTGTTTCTTCCATTTTCAATATTTTTGCAAAAATACTTGATTATTTCCTATGATTAAAAATATACTTGATTTAATCCCTAAGAAGTTTGTTTTACTTAGTTTGCTTATTATGCTTTGTTGTGGTGCATTTGCACAAAATGAAAATTCAAATATTGGGATTGAATCAAAGTTTCATTATGGTTTTCTTATGTCTCATCATGAATATATGCAAATGATGAGCGAAAGGCATTTCTCAATTTTTCAATTAAATGTTTTTAAAGCAGGCAATCATAATAACAATTGGAGCTTTTTATATAATTTTCCTCAATACGGAATTTCGGCAATATATAGCCCTTTAAGCAGTCCTCAATATATTGGTGATGGTTACGGATTGATGTCTTTCATTAATTTTCCGCTGATTAAGTCAAAACAAACGACACTTTATTTTTATGTAGGTGCCGGATTAGGATACTTAACAAAAAAATTTGACAGATTGTATAACTATAAAAATCATGCAATAGGTTCAAATTTTAATGCTGTTCTTATGGGGCAATTTGATTATAAATTTTCTGTTTCTAAAAATATTGAGATTTCAAGTGGATTATCGCTTTTACACTTTTCAAATGGTAAAATTTCAGTACCAAACTTAGGAATTAACTCTATTTCTACATACATTGGTTGTGCTTATTTAATTCCAGTAAAAGCTATCGAAAAACCTATAATACAAAATACACATAACGATAAAAAATTAGAACATTCTATATTTTACGGTATTGCCATTAAACAAACATATCCCGCAGGCGAAAAATATTATACAGCAAATACTTTGTCGTATAATATTAAAAAAACACTAAATCAAAAACGAAAACTTGGCTTGGGTATGGATTTATTTTATGATTTTTCAGATAAAGCATCGTTTGAAAGAAAAGGTTTTGATAAACCAAACTTGACTTATATGAAAAATGGCATATATGTAATTCACGACTATAGACTAAATAAAGCATCAATTTTTCTGCATCTTGGAACATACATTTATGCTTTTGAAAAAAATCAAGGTGTTGGAATGATTTACGATAGATTGGGATTTCAATATTATTTTAATAATGTTTTTAGTGCTCACATAGCTCTTAAAACTCATTATGCAAAAGCAGATTTTATAGAGTGGGCAATGAATATAAGTTTTTAATTGTATGAAAGTTAGAATAAGTATATGTTTGATATTTTTGATAATTATTTGTGTTTCTTGCAAAGAAAATATATTTCAACATATTAATAAAATTGGAAAACATACTACAATTGTACGATATGCTGCTCCATTTCATTCTGTGCAAATTAATGACGATATTGAAGTATATTTTATTTTCAATTCAAATGAATTAAATTTGATTGAAATATGCGGAGGTGAGAATTTATTGCAACATATTTCCACCGAAGTTATTGACTCCGTTTTGGTAATAAAAAATAACAACAAATTAAAATGGACTCGAAACTTTGAAAAAAGTAAAATCGAATGTAACATCTATCTTAACAATTTAAAACATATTGTATATAATGGAATTAGTAACATTTATTTTGTTGATACGCTAAAAACATCAAGATTTGAGATTGAATCTTGGTCGGGCATGGGCGATATTTTTTTAAATATTATTGCTGATTCTATGCACATTACACTACATACAGGAGCTACAAAAACAACTTTATGTGGAGCATCGAATTTTGCACATTACTATATTAATGGATATGGTACAATTGAAGCTACAAACTGCATAGTTAAAGATTTATCTGTTCATGCAAGAGGCACAAATAATGTATTTGTTAATGCAAGCAAAACATTAGGAGTTACAATAGACTATATCGGAAATGTGTATTACAAAGGAAGTCCGCATATTCTATGGTTAGCAGAAAATAATAAAGGTAAGCTAATAAAAGTAGAATGAAACTAATATGCTCTTGCAAACAACACCCTGCCTTTAGATGGCTTTTGAGAATAAATACATTTTCCTTCTTCACTTTTCTGAGATAGCGGAATTAAGCGAATTGTGGCTTTTGTTTCTTCTTTTATTTTCTGCTCTGTTTCAGGCGTGCCGTCCCAATGAGCAGACAAAAATCCGCCCTTTTCAATCATTACTTTAAATTCATTCCATGAATTTACCTCAAATGTATTATCATTTCTAAATTTTAAAGCTCTTTCATACATAGTTTTGTGAATGTTATCTAATAAAAACTTGACTTTTTCAATTATCTCATCAGATTTGCATAATTCTTTGTTTAATGTATCACGGCGAAAAACTTCAATAGTATTATTGTCAACATCACGAGGTCCGACAGTTAGACGAATAGGCACTCCTTTTAATTCGTACTCTGCAAATTTCCAGCCGGGTTTATTTGCATCACTATTATCAAATTTTACTGAAATTCCTATTTTTTTCAAGTTTTGAATTATAGGATTAATGAAATTAAATACTCTATCATATTCTTCATTGTTTTTATATATAGGAATTGCAACAACTTGAATTGGTGCAAGTTTAGGAGGTAATACTAATCCTTTGTCATCACTATGAGCCATTATTAAAGCACCTAACAATCGAGTTGATACTCCCCAAGAAGTTGCCCAAACATATTCAAGAGTGTTGTCTTTCGTTAAAAACTTGACATCAAATGCTTTAGCAAAATTTTGAGCAAGAAAATGTGAGGTTCCTGCTTGTAAGGCTTTTCCGTCTTGCATTAATGCTTCAATGCAATAAGTTTCTTCAGCTCCAGCAAATCTTTCATTTGGGCTTTTTGTTCCGCGTAGCACAGGAACTCCCATAAATTCTTCAGCAAAATTTGCATAAACACCAAGCATTTTTTCCGCTTCTTCAATAGCTTCCTCTTTACTTGCATGTGCCGTATGTCCTTCTTGCCATAAAAATTCGGCTGTTCTTAAAAACAATCTTGTTCTCATTTCCCAACGCACAACATTTGCCCATTGGTTAATGAGAATAGGAAGATCTCTATATGATTGTATCCAATTTCGATACGAATCCCAAATAATTGTTTCGGAGGTTGGACGCACAATTAGCTCTTCTTCTAACTTTGCACTCTCATCAACAACAACTCCTTTACCATCGGGAGAATTTTTTAATCTATAATGAGTAACAATTGCACATTCCTTTGCAAAGCCTTCGACATGACTAGCTTCTTTGCTGAAAAAAGATTTAGGAATGAAAAGCGGGAAATACGCATTTTCATGTCCAGTTTCTTTAAACATTGCATCTAATGCAGCTTGCATTTTTTCCCAAATAGCATAACCATAAGGTTTGATAATCATACAGCCTCTGACCGCTGAATTTTCAGCAAGTCCAGCCTTAAGAACGAGGTCGTTATACCATTGTGCATAATTTTCTTCTCTTGATGTTAAGTGTTTTCCCATTTTTTAATAATTTGGTATGAAGTTTGTATTTTAACAGTAAAAATGCAAAATTATAAAAAATTAGGAGGATAAAACCATGAAAGCAAAAATTTACACTTTGGTTATTATGTTAAGCATCGTAATGATAAGTTCGTGCACAATCAATCATTACACATCTACTCCTTATTATGACGATGTTTATTATACAAAAAAGAGTGAACCTACACAAACTGTAGCAACTCAAAATAAATCAATTACTTCAAGTTCTTCAAAAGTAGTGGTAAATGAAGATGTTAATGCACAATATTCAAATGATGTAAATTTTGATGAAACAAACTACACTACTGAGTCTTATTATGGTGAAGACGGGAATACATACATCACTAACAATTATTACGGAGATGTTTACAATGATGATGATTACTACGATTATATGTATGCTGCTCGTATAAAAAGATTTTATTCTCCTTATTGGGATTTTAACTACTATCATGCTTATTACACTAATTACTATTGGTACACACACAATCCATATTATTGGGGAGTGAGTATCTATTTAGGATATTCTTGGTGGAGACCTTATCCATATTCATATTTCAGTCCATGGCACTACGGTTACGGTTGGTATGGTTGGAATTCACCATACTATTGGGGACATGGTGGATATTGGTCAGGATACCATCATGGATATAATCATGGATATTGGGATGGATACTATGCGGGGACAGGTTATTACTATTATAATGGAAACGATTATTACGGAAATACATACTATTATGGTCCAAGAACTTCAATAGGAAGCTCTAATGCTCCTGAAATTGTAAGCAATAATTATAATATCAAAGAAAGTATAACATTTGGTGAAAAAGTAGAAAGTCGCCTTAATTTAAACGAAGCTCATACAATTATTAAACCTACAGAAGCTGTTGCAAAAGGGTCAATTACACCTATTTCTAACTCTCAAAATATAGAATCTACAGTTATTGAGTCAATACAAAAAGAAAATATTGATATTCCAAAAACAAATTCTACAGTCAATAGTGCTGAAAAAAATATTGCACCTATATATACTAAACCCACCACAACAACTACTGTAGTTACTCCACAACCTTCTCAAGTTGAACGCAAACAAAATGAAGAAACAATTGCACCTAGTCAAGTAAATAAACCTAAAGAAACTCAAGTCAGAACATATACAACCCCTGATTATAACAGACCAAAGTCTAGTCAAGAATACACCACTCCAACTCAAAGAGACAATGTTAGATATTCAAAACCTGATAATTATAATTCCAATAATGCAAATAACATAAATCGTCCTGCAACAACTCCTTCACGACCAAATTATACTACTCCTGCTCAATCAAATCGTCCTATTACTCAACCTACAAATTCATCACAAAGCAGCAGACCACAATCATCAGGAATTAATTATTCTAGACCATCTAGTTCAAACACTCAAACACCTTCATATAGCAGACCTCAATCTCAACCTAACAAATCTAGCTCAACCCAAACTAGGCCATCGACTACAACAAGAGAGCCTTCATATAGCAGACCTTCCTCAAGTTCGTCAAGTCGTTCCACAACAACTTCTCCTTCTTCAAGTAGCCGTCCTTCATCTTCAAGTGGAAGTCCCTCAAGAAGTATTAGTGGAAGTGGTAGTAAATCGAATTCACAAAGGAAATAAGGACTAAAAATTAACTAATTTTAAAATCGAATTTATGAAAGCTATAAAGTTTTTTTTGTTAATTGTATTAATTAGTAGTACAAGCATATATTCTCAAAACGAAATTGACGCACTTAGATATTCATATCTTATTCATGGTGGAACTGCAAGATATAATGCTATGGGAGGTGCTTTTTCAAGTTTAGGAGCAGATTTTTCTACTTTAAGTTCAAATCCTGCTGGAATTGGTGTTTTTAAAAGTTCGGAATGGGTTTTTACTCCCTCAGTAAGTTATGAAAAAATTAGTTCAAAATATATGAATATCCAAAAAGAAGATTTTAAGTATAATTTTAATTTCCAAAACTTTGGAGTTATTGTTTCAGGAGACATTTCCTCTTCTGACGAACAAGTTGAATGGAAAAATATTCAAGTTGGGTTTGGTGTTAATAGATTACAGAGTTTTAATGGTCGAGCAATTATGGAAGGCATGAATAAAACTAGTACAATTCTTGATGTTTACTCTAATTATGCTCAAGGTATTCGTTATGATAAGCTCCATCCATTTGACACTCAGCTTGCATTTAATACATATTTGATAGATACAGTTGGCTCTCCAACTAATTATACACAAGCATTTTATGGAGGAGCTTTGCAAAAGAAATCAATTTTAACATCAGGCGGAGTGAATGAAATGGTTGTTACTTTAGGTGGTAATTATAACGATAAATTCTATATAGGTGGAACTCTTGGCTTTCCTTTTGTCAATTACGAGGAATTATCTTCTTATAAAGAAATAGATGCTGATGAAACAATATCTAATTTTAATTCATTAACAATAAACGATGATTTAAGTACGATTGGAAGCGGATTTAATTTTAAATTCGGAATAATATATAGGATTGCGGATTGGATTAGAATTTCAGGAGCATTTCATACACCTACATTTTATTCGCTTACAGACACTTATAGTCGAAAAATAGAATCCGACTTAGAAAGCAAAGGTAGTTATTCTGATGCTTCTCCTTCAGGACGATATGAATATAAATTAATGACTCCGATGCGAACAATGGGAGGATTAGCTTTCGTTTTTGCACCTTATGGCACTATTTCAGCAGAATATGAATTAGTTGATTATTCTAGCTCAAGACTTAGAGAAAAAAGCGTTATAGGAACTTTTGATACTCAAAATGAAGCAATTAATGAAAAATACACAACTACAGGAAATATAAGACTTGGAACCGAATGGGTTTTAGCTCCTTTTTGTTTTCGTGCAGGATATGCAATATACGGCAGTCCGTATAAATCTGACCTTAATGATGCTTCAATAAATATTGTTTCAGGAGGTGTCGGAATCAAAGAAAAGAACTATTTTATTGACTTTACTTATGTTCGAGCAGTCAAAAACGAAAATTATTATTTATATCCCATACCTGCTTCTACAGTTATTTCTCCAGTTGAAATGTCAAGTGATAGAAATCAATTTGTTTTAACCTTAGGAATTAGATTTTAATATTTATGAAAATCAAATAAAAATTCAATAGGTTTTTATTGCAACTTTTGATGCATTATTCCAATTGTTTATGTTGAAAACTTTTTGTTTTAATGTTACACTTTTATATGTAATAATTTTATATTTTTGCATAACTATTTAATATGAGTGATAAGGATTTTAACTTGGGGAATGATTCATCTCCTGATAGTTTTTTTTCAGGCTTGCTTTCTCGTTTTGAAAAAATGTTCAACAATAAAAGTAGTGCATTTTTTGATTCAGACGAGTTAGAGCAGATTATTGAATATTACATTGAGAATGAAGAATTTCAACTTGCTGGGTTTGCAATTAAAACTGCATTAGATTTATTTCCAGATTCTTATGTGTTTTTGTTTCTTAAAGCAAATTATCTATATTTGAAAGATAATTATGAGGAAGCATTAGATTTACTATATAAACTTGAAAAAACATATCCAAACTCAGTTGATGTATATATTTTGTTGGGAGAAATACTAGCAAATGGCGAAAATACTTCTGAATCAATCAAATACTTCGACAAAGCTCTTGCATTAGCAGAGCATGACGATATTCCTGAAATAATTAATTTAATTACAGAAAGTTTATTTGAACTTGATAAAGATACAGAAATATTAGCTTACTATAAAAAATACATCAAAACCATATCCCATAATATTTCTTTAATGGAAAACCTAGTAGATGTTTACATAGAACTTGGTCGTAGGTGGGAGGGAATTGATTATTTTAATAGTTTAATAGATAATAATTATTTAGACTATTTTGCATGGTTTTGCTTAGGAAAACTATATTTTAGTGTTGAGTTCTTTAAGAAAGCAATAGAATCTTATAATTATGCTTTAGCTATTAATCCTCAGTACAAAGAGGCAGCTTTAGCAAAAGCCCAAGCATTGATTAAAGAAAAACAATATGATGATGCAATTGATGTGTATAATGAGCTTGTGAAAACAGAAGAAGATCCACATGATTTATATAAAAATCTTGCATTAATTTATGAAATAAAAAAGGATTACCATGCCGCAATTGAGTATCGTCAAAAATTGTTAGATGCTGAACCTTATAGTGCATATTTACGACTTTACTTAATTTCTCTTTATCAAAAAATAAAAAGATATGATATAACTTTAAAACATTTTGATTTTTTAACTGATAATATTGATTTAATACGCTATAAATATCTTGATTTTATTTTCGAAGCCAAAGCAATAACGCTAGAAAATATAGAATTGTTTTCAGAAGCAGTAATATCTTATAAAAAAGCCATTGAGTTAAATCCAAAGTCAATTTCAGCAATATTGAGATTTTCTAATTTATTAATCAAAGAATATGATGATTTTGAAGCAGGGAAAGCAATTCTTGAAAATGGGCTAAAAGAGAGACCAAATAATGTGAAGTTATTATTTCGAATGGCAGCTATTCACTTTGAGATTGGATTAGAGCAAGATGGAACTCAATGGTTGCACACAGCTTTAAGTGTTGATAGTACTATGGCACATTTGTTATTTAAATATAATCCTAAATTAACTGAAATCAATGTTATAGTAAATTTAATAAGTCTATATAATACCTAAATAAAAAAACATGAATTATTTTTTACCATTTCTTCCTGAAAGACCAATAAAACCACGCAACAAAGGCTTAACAATGGTTATGGATAAAGGACTTAGTGTTGCACAAGCAGAGCAATTAGTGTCTGTAGCTAGTCATCTTATAGATTATGTTAAACTTGGTTTTGGAACAAGTTATTGCACACAAGGGCTACAAGAAAAAATATTAATCTATGAAAAAGGCGATATTAATGTTTACTTTGGAGGTACATTATTTGAAGCTTTTCTAATTCGCGATCAAATAGAAGATTACATTAAACTTTGTCGCAAATACAATTTAAAATGGGTTGAAATTTCTGATGGCTCAATTGATATACCTCATGACCTTAAATGCAATATGATTGAGAATTTCTCTAAACATTTTTCTGTATTGTCAGAAGTTGGAAGTAAGCAAGCTGATGTTATATTAAGTGATGACGAATGGGTAGTTCAAATGAATCAAGAGATGGAAGCAGGTTCAAAATATGTAATTGCCGAAGCCAGAGAAAGTGGAAATATTGGAGTGTATGATTCATTAGGAAAACCAAAAACAGATTTAATTGAATTAATTGAAAAAAATACTGTTAGTGAAAGAATCCTTTGGGAAGCACCAACAAAATCGCAACAATTGTGGTTTATCAAGAAATTTGGTTCTAATGTGAATTTAGGCAATATACATTACGAAGAAGTAATATCCCTAGAAACATTACGATTGGGGTTAAGAGGGGATACCTTTTTTGACTTTATTCCTGAAAACGAAAGATTATTTTAACTCTTTAAATCAACAAAATGAAATCTTCTTATTTAATCCTTTTTCTAAAAGGAATCGCAATGGGAACTGCCAATTTTATACCTGGCGTTTCAGGAGGAACTATAGCACTAATAATGGGTGTGTTTGAAAGATTAATCAATGCAATTAAGCGTTTTTTAACAATCAAATCTTTAAAAATATTATTCAAAGGCGATTTAAAAGCGTGGGCAAAACATACTGATTTTTATTTTTTAGTATCACTTGGATTAGGAATTGCTTTTGCAATTATTACAATAGCGCGTTTATTAGAATTTTTATTTATTCATTATTCTCTATTTGTTTGGGCTTTTTTCTTTGGACTCATTTTGGCTTCCGTATATTTTGTTAGCAAAACAATTACCAAATGGAATATCCCCATAATTTTATTTTATTTACTTGGAACAATTATCGCTCTTTTAATTGCATTTTTAAAACCAGCAACAGAAAATTCAAACTTAATTTATGTTGTAATATGTGGTATAATTTCAGTTTGTAGTATGATTTTACCCGGATTAAGCGGTTCGTTTGTTCTGCTACTAATGGGAAATTATGAACTAGTCATTAGGTCTTTGAACAACTTAGATATGATGATAGTAGTCCCATTTGCTATTGGGGCAATTTTTGGTTTAGGTGCGTTCTCATATATTCTTTCATGGATTTTTAAAAAATACAGCAACCAAACAATATCTTTGTTGTCTGGCTTTATATTAGGTTCATTATTAGTTGTTTGGCCATGGAAAGAAGAAGTATATCTAAAGCAAAGTAGTGGCGAATTTGTATTTAACCATAATGGAGAAAAAATAGTTCAAAGTTATGAGTATTTATTGCCATCTAGCTTTAATACAGACACTATGTTGGCAATAGGATTAATGATAATTGGATTTTTTGTTATTTATGTTATGGAGGTGTTTTCTCCATCTAAGCCTGCTTAAATTTATTGATTGAATTATTTTATTGGTTTAGTAAAAAATCTAAAAATAAAAAATATGAAAGTAAGTTTGAATTTTAAAAAAAGCGTAATGCTTGCAGGGATTTTGCTTCTTTTGTTTGGTGCGAGCTTAGCACAAGAGCAAACTACGATAAAGCTTACTATGCACGATAATACTGAACAGAATTACGCGATTGAGCATACAGGAAAACTTTGGTTCGACAACAATAATTTAATTATCAATGTCGATAACTCAATGACACCAATAATTATCCCTTTATCTAACATCAGAAAGATTACATTTGGAGGAAATGGAAATACTATAGGGGTAAATGAAGTTGATACAAACAAGGAAACTATCCTCATTTTTCCCAATCCTACTATTAGTTACTTTGATTTGAAAACATCAGGAATAGGAAAATTAAATGTGCGTATTTTTAATACAAATGGTTTGTTAGTGGAAAATGGTACTTACATGGATGGTAGCAGAGTAGATATTTCACATTTAACAACAGGCATTTATGTGATTGTAGTTAATAATCAGTCTTTTAGATTAATAAAGCAATGAAAAAAATAGCTTTGGTTTATTTTCTAGTATCAGTAGTGATAGGAATAAGGATTAATGCACAAGGCATAATGCGTGTACACAATAGTAATAATCTTATTTTCCAACAAGAAGTTGAGAATATTGATAGTTTAAAATTTACAAATAGCACTTCAATTTTTTATCCAACTACAGGAATGTTTTCATTGCCGATTGCAGGTATTGACAGTATTACATTTGCTAACAATTTTACTGATGAGATTTACATTATTTACAATGGTTCGCAAACCACAATAATTAACCCGTTTTCGGCTCAGGGTGTAACGATTACCGCAAATGCAGGGCATGTAATAGTGGCTTCTACTTATCCAAATCCGAATTTGAAGTACAATGTCTTAGGAACAACTTCTAATGGTTCGTTGAATTTAACAAGCGATCAGCCTGTTTTGTTGATTATGAGCGGTGCCAATATCACTAATCCTGTCGGTGCTGCTATCGCATTAAATGGTGTTGCTGTAAGCACTATGTTTTTATCTACGGGAACTGTAAATACTTTGTTTGATGGTAGTGCATCAACAGGCAATGCGGTATTGTATTCAAAGAAAGGGCTAAATATTACGGGAGATGGTACATTAAATGTAAACGGCTTTGTAAAACATGGAATCAAAGTAGATGCAACATTAGCTATCGAATCTGGAATTATCAATATTGCTCAATCAGCTTCAGATGGGATTAATGCAAAGGATTATACACAAAATGGAGGAATAATTACTATTGTTCCGACCAGCGATGGTATTGATATTTCAAATACACTTACATTAAATGGAGGGGATTTAACTATCAATGCTGTTTCAGTTGATGTAAAAGGAATAAAAGCGACTACGGTTTTAATCAATGACGGTACACATCACATCACCGTTTCAGGCGACCAGTCAAAAGCTATAAAATCAAGTGAAAATACTACTATTAATGGAGGCAATGTGTCTCTTATTGCTTCAGGCTCTGTAGTTTTGGAAGCATCTGGAAATGGTTACGACCCTTCGTATTGCACAGGAATAAAAAGCGACGCTAATGTAGTTGTTAATGGTGGAAATTTAATAATTCAAGCATTTGCTTCTAATTCTGGAGGACGAGGAATTTCTGCTGATGGAAATATTGTTGTAAATGGGGGAATTGTAAATATAACTACTTTGGGTAATGGAAATACTTATACCAATGAAACCGGAGTACGAGACAGTTACACAAGTGCTTGTATTAAAGCTGATGGAAATATTTCATTATTAGAAAGTGAAATTATGTGTTCAAGTTCCGGAACAGGCGGAAAAGGTATTTCAGCAGACGGGACCATTACGATTGGCAATCTTGCAGCAAATGATGCCTTATTAAATTTGAATGTAACTACTTCGGGCAATAGATTTTTAGTCTCAGGCTCAGGTCAAAATGCGGATTATGCTAATCCAAAAGCTATAAAATCTTTGGGAAACTTAACAGTGAATAGCGGTGTTATTACAGTTAAATGCACTCAAACTACTGAAGGTGGTGAAGGATTGGAAAGTAAAGCTTCTATGTATCTCAAGGGTGGACAACTTACTGTAACAACTTATGACGACTGTATTAATGCCTCAACACATATTGAAATATCTGGAGGAACGCACTTATTTACGGCAAGTGGTAATGACGGAGTGGATTCTAATGGTACACTTACAATTTCGGGAGGATTGATTATTTCAAAAGGTGCAGGTGGTCCCGAAGGAGGCTTTGATTGCGACAATAATACATTCAAAATATTAGGCGGAATTATGGTCGGAACAGGCGGAAATACAAGTAATCCGGCAACAAATGCCTCAACTCAAAATTTTCTTAAACTTTCGATTACTTCCAATCAAAATATTTGTATTAAAAACGCATCAAATCAAGTTATTTTGACATTTGCTTTACCTGCCATTTCTGGTGGTGGAGGCGGTCCCGGAGGTCCCGGTGGAAATAATAAAATGGTGGTACTATTTAGTGATCCTCTTTTTGTCAATGGAACATATACAATTCAATATGGAGGCACAATCAGTGGAGGTTCAAACTTAAATGGTTATTATACAGGTGCTACTTATTCGGGTGGCTCGAGTAAGTCATTTACTGTCAGTTCAAAATATACTTCATTAAATTTGTAGTAGAATTTAAGTATTAAATCCTTTTGAGCAATTTGAAAAATAAATAAGAATTTATTTAATTTCCCGAAGAAATTCGGATATTCACCAATATTAAGTAATTTGAGCTTATTGCTATGAATTTAACTGCGGAATATATGGGTATTAGCTCTGAATGTCAGTTATTTAGAGATGTTTTGCAATCCTATCTTTCTTGCAAAATTGAACGAAGTGTTTATAACCGAAGAAAACGAATGCTTTTTCCTTACTTTAAAAAATTGCAACTCTAACATTGATTCAATATTTAAAGAAATTTGTATTTTATCGGTCAATTAACAAATTAAAAGGAAATTTAACCTAAATGCACAAGGGCTTACTAGACTGCATTTTGTTTTGATAATGATATTTTTGAAAAAAGTTAAAAAACCCTATAATCTTTAACTTTTTTACTGATTTCTACTCTGATTGCTTATTTGCTTGACAAAAGGACTTATAAAAAAAATTGATAATATCTGATTAATAAATAATTTTTTTTTGTTATTTTGCAAAGATTTTTAGAATTTCCAATTATAATATAGCAAGTCCCCTTATGAATAAATCCATCAAAAAAGTACTGCTCTTGGGGTCGGGAGCTTTAAAAATAGGACAGGCGGGCGAATTTGATTATTCTGGTTCACAGGCTTTAAAGGCGATGCGTGAAGAGGGAATCACTACTGTTCTTATCAACCCTAATATTGCAACTATTCAAACATCAGAAGGTGTGGCCGATAAAGTTTATTTTCTACCTATAACACCGGAGTTTGTAGAAAAGGTGATTCAAAAAGAGACACCTGATGGAATTCTGTTGGCTTTTGGGGGTCAAACAGCACTTAATTGTGGTGTAACACTTTACCAAGACGGAACACTTGACAAATATGGAGTAAAAGTATTAGGCACATCGGTAGAGGCAATCATGATAACTGAAGACCGTAA
Source organism: uncultured Bacteroidales bacterium (assembly GCA_964551645.1). Lineage (GTDB taxonomy): Bacteria > Bacteroidota > Bacteroidia > Bacteroidales > DTU049 > CAZKDV01. The sequence goes on from CAZKDV010000003.1 coordinate 23,959, forward strand.
TCTTTTTGTGCAAAAACTTGATGAAATCAATGTTAAGACTCCTATTTCGCAAGCTGTAGAATCACTCGAAGATGCTATAAAGGTTGCAAATCGTATTGGCTATCCTATCATGGTGCGTTCTGCTTTTGCACTTGGTGGGTTAGGATCAGGTATTTCTAATAATGAAGAAGAGTTTGTTAAACTTTGTAAAAGTTCTTTGTCTTACTCAAAACAAATCTTAGTAGAAGAAAGTTTAAAGGGCTGGAAAGAAATTGAGTTTGAAGTAATACGCGATAAAAATGACCATTGCTTTACAGTGGTACCTATGGAAAATTTTGATCCTTTGGGTATTCATACAGGCGAAAGTATTGTAGTGGCACCTATCATTACTTTAACAAAAATGCAGATAGAAATTCTGGAAGATATTGCACGCACAACCGTACGACATATAGGTATTGTTGGTGAGTGTAATATTCAGTTTGCTTTTAATGCACAAACTAACGATTATCGTATCATTGAAATCAATGCAAGGCTTAGTCGCTCATCAGCATTAGCTTCAAAGGCTTCGGGGTATCCATTGGCATTTGTAGCTGCAAAGTTAGCTTTAGGTTATTCACTCGACCAAATTGGAGAAATAGGCACTCCGAACTCTGCTTATGTAGCTCCTTCCGTAGATTATATAATTGCTAAGATTCCTCGCTGGGATTTAACAAAGTTTGAAGGTGTGAACAGAGAGATAAATTCTTCTATGAAATCAGTGGGAGAAATTATGTCTATCGGGCAATCTTTTGAAGAAATTATGCAGAAGGGATTACGAATGATAGGGCAAGGAATGCACGGATTTGTCGGGAACTTCGGACTTTCTTTTGATAATATTGAAGATGCTTTATCTAACCCGACTGACCTGCGTATTTTTGCTATTGCAGATGCTTTTGAAAAGGGATATACAGTGGAGCAAGTGGAAGGATTGACGAAAATTGATAAATGGTTCTTAAAAAAATTGGAAAATATTGTTAGATTTAGCAAAAAACTTTCAGAATTTGCAAAAATTGAAGAACTGACTTTTGATGTGATGAAAGAAGCTAAGAAACTAGGTTTTTCTGATTTTCAAATTGCAAGATTTGTAGAATGTCCTTCTGGTAATCTTGAAAGTGAGTCGCTACGAGTTCGCAAACACCGTACACAACTCAAGATAAAACCTAGCGTTAGTCGCATAAATACCGTAGCTTCAGCATTCCCTGATAAAACCAATTATCTTTATTTTAGTTATGGTGATAAGCCTGAGTACACGCCCCCTCTATCTGAAAAAGAAACTATTATAGTACTTGGTTCTGGAGCTTATCGTATAGGGTCTTCTGTAGAGTTTGACTGGTGTTCGGTGAATGCAGTGCAAACTGCCAGAGGGCTTGGTTATCAGTCTGTTATGATTAACTATAATCCTGAAACCGTTTCGACTGATTATGATGTATGCGACAAATTATATTTCGATGAGCTTTCTTTTGAGAGAGTACTTGATGTGATTGATATTGAAATGCCAAAAGGAGTTATTCTTTCTGTGGGAGGGCAGATACCTAATAATCTTGCTATGAAACTACATAGACGCAATGTACCTATTTTAGGTACTTCTCCAGTGTCTATAGATAGAGCTGAAAATCGACATAAATTTTCTGAAATGTTAGACCAACTTAGTATTGACCAGCCGAGATGGAAAGAACTGAACAATTTAGATGAAATTGATATTTTTATTAAAGATGTTGGATTTCCGGTGCTTATAAGACCATCTTATGTGCTTTCGGGAGTAGCGATGAATGTATGCCATAATACAGAGCAGGTACATAAATATTTAAAACTTGCTGCAAATGTTTCAAAAGAATATCCTGTGGTAGTTTCATCGTTTTTAGAAAATGCTAAAGAAATTGAATTAGATGCAGTAGCAAAAAATGGTGAGATTGTTGAATATGCTATTTCTGAACATATTGAATTTGCAGGTGTTCACTCTGGAGATGCAACACTTGTGTTTCCTGCACAAATGATATATTTTGAAACGATGCGGCGTGTGAAAAAAATATCTCGCCAGATTGCAAAAGAATTGAATATTACAGGTCCTTTCAATATACAGTTTCTTGCAAAAAATAATGATGTAAAGGTGATTGAATGTAATCTTCGCGCTTCTCGCTCATTTCCGTTTGTATCAAAAGTGATAAGAAGTAATTTTATTGAAATAGCTACATGTTTAATGTTAGATATGCCATATAAAAAACCTGATAATAAGGTGTTTGATCTTGAGCATGTGGGTGTTAAAGCTTCGCAGTTTTCGTTTTCTCGCCTACAAAATGCTGATCCCATACTAGGTGTAGATATGTCTTCTACAGGAGAAGTAGGCTGTTTGGGTGATGATTTTTACGAAGCAATATTAAAAGCAATGATTTCTGTTGGATATACTATCCCTGAAAAAAGAATACTTATATCTTCGGGAGAATTGCAGTCAAAAGCAGACCTCATGGAAGCGTGTAGGTTGTTACAAGAAAATAAATATGAAATATTTGCCACTCATGGAACAAAAAGGGTTTTGGAAGAGAATGGTGTTAATGCTATTGAAGTACAATGGCCTGATGAAGAAGGCGATATGAATTTGCATAAACTGATTGCTAATAAGATGTTTGATCTTATTATAAATATTCCTAAGAATGCTACTGAGCGAGAACTTACAAATGGTTATCATATTCGCCGTAACGCTATTGACTTTAATATACCGCTGATTACTAATGCAAGGTTAGCTTCGGCATTCATTACTGCTTTTTGTACATTAACAGAAAATGATATTAAAATCAAAAGTTGGGACGAGTACTAAAACAAACCAGCAATTTAATGTAAAATTTGAGTACTATACTTTATGTTAGTTTGCTAGTTTTTGAAAATCATTAAAAAATTCAGGATATGATTTCGTTACAGCTTCTGCATTTTCAATAATTACGGAACCTTTTGCTTTTAATCCCAAAATACTTAAAGCCATTGCTATTCTGTGGTCGTTATGTGAGCTAACAATACCTCCTATAGGTTCAGAACCTTTGATAATCATTGCGTTATCTTCAAGACGAATATTAATTCCAAGTTTTTGAAATTCATTTTGTAAAGCCATAGCCCTATTACTTTCTTTGTTGATTAGTCGGTTTGCTCCGTATAATATTGTTTCTCCTTGACAATATGCTGCTAATGTTGCCACAGGTGGAAACAAGTCTGGACAATGAGTTAAATCACATTCAAACGACTGAAGTTTATGTTTTTTTACACTAACAATATTATCTTTTAATTCCACTTTTGCTCCAGATTTTTGAAGAATTTCGATTATTTTCTTATCTGCTTGAACAGAGTTTAGATTTAATCCTAATACTTCAACATTTCCGCCAATTGCACCTCCAACAAGATGAAAAGCCGCTCCACTCCAATCTCCTTCTGCATCAAATATTGTAGCATTTGGTTTTTGGTTGCCTTTGATATAAAATGTGTTATAGTTATTATGTTTAATGTTTATTCCAACTTTGTACAAAATTTGAATTGTTAGCTCAATGTATGGAATACTGACTAAATTACTGACATTTAGCATACTGTCTCCATCAAGTAAGGGCAAGGCAATGAGCATGCCCGATAGCAGTTGAGAACTTTCAGAGCCATCAATTATATATGTTCCATTTTGCAATTGTCCATACATTTCAATTGGTAAAAATCCATCGTTTGAAGTGATGTTTTTATTTCCTTGTTTTAAAGCATCAACTATCATTTGCATGGGTCGGAGCAATAGTGTGCCACTTCCCTCAATTGTAGCTATTTCTTGATGTAATGCAACAATGGGAGCAAACATCCTTGCTAATAAGCCCGATTCGCCACATCTAATAGTTAATCTTTGCTTGTATGGGAAATCACCTTTGATTTTTATGGTTTTATCAATAATGTTTATACTTGCACCTAAACCTCGAACGATAGAAATTGCTGCATCAACATCTTGACTTGGCACATATCCATTAATTACACTTTCTTCATTACATAAACAGGCAAGTGCTATTGCTCTTTGCAAATAACTTTTTGAAGGTGGTGCTGTTATTTTTCCCTGATATTGCACAGAATTAGGAACATAAAATCTCATATTGCAGATTCAATTAAGCAAATTGTTTATATTTTCTATCGGAATGTTCACTATGCTGCTGCTCCCAATATTGTTAAGCAAGACTAATGATATAAAGTTATTTTGCTTTTTTTTATCTTTAATAACAATAGAATTTAGAGGAATAAAATCAAGATGAGAATATTTTACTGGCAGTCCTAATTTGTGTAATAATTTTTCAATTTTATTACTATCATTTTCAGATAATAATTTACGATTTACGGCAATTTTATTAGCTATAGCTATCCCAATGCTTACTGCTTGCCCATGCGAAATATTATTTTTTAATTCAATAGCATGACCAAAAGTGTGTCCAAAATTTAGTTTTTTTCTTTCTGATTTTTCAAGAGGGTCAATGCTAACAATATTTGTTTTGATTTTGATTGATTCTAATATTAAATTTTCGACAATATCCTTGTTTAAAGTCAATATTTTATCAACATTTTCATCAATAAAGTTAAAATACTCTTTATTGCAAATACAAGCGTGTTTAACAGCTTCGCAAAGTCCGTTTTGCATTTCGAGTTTTGGCAAAGTAGATAAAAAGCGAAAATCTATCAAAATGAATTTTGGATGATTAAATAGACCTATCATGTTTTTATATTCTCCTGAATTTATAGCATTTTTCCCGCCTATTGAAGCGTCAATTTGAGCTAATAATGTAGTGGGGACAAAAGCAAATTTAATTCCCCTCATAAATACCGATGCTACAAATCCTGTAATATCGCACACAAGACCTCCACCAATACCAAGTAAAAAACTATTTCTATCTGCCCCCATTTCAATAAGCTGACTTACAATATTATCAATAGTTGTAAAAGTTTTTTGGCTTTCTCCGCTTGGAATAATGATAGTTTTTGCTTGATTTGGGAAATAGTTTTTCCATAATGAATAAACAGTTTCATCTGAAATAATAAATAAATTACTGTTTTCGTATTGTGCAATATATGACATTGTATTTTCAACACTTTCGTCAATAAATATGTTTACTCCTAAATACTCTAATAATTTCATTTTAAACTTTTTAAAAATATTATCAATTCAATATTTATGAGTTAATTATCTCGTTTTGTTTATTAATTGACTCTTGATGAATGTAGTTAAATACCTTGATAATAATTTCAGGATTTATATTTTTTTCTTTTGCCCTATCAATATGTTTTGAAAGGAGTTCGTTCCATCTTCCTTCTTGAAAAATTGTCATTTTATTGTTTTTCTTAAACAATGCAATTTCATTAACAATTTCCATGCGATAACAAATTAAATCAATTAGTTCAGAATCAATATAGTTTATTGTTCTTCTAAGATCTTCAATTGTTTGCAACTCAATGCCTTTCGGTATTTCTTCTTTTAGGATTAGTTTTGAAAGTATTTGTTTTAAAAATTGTGGTGTAATTTGTTGTTTGCTATCGCTAAGAGCTTTTTCAGGTTCAATATGCGTTTCTATCATCAAGCCGTCAAATTTGAGGTCTAAAGCAGTTTGCGAAATAGGGAATATCAATTCTTTGTTTCCTGCAATATGACTTGGGTCAGCAATGTAAAATAAATCAGGTCTTTGTTTACGCAATTCAATTACAATTCTCCATTCAGGATTATTTCTATATATAGAAGAAGTAAAGCAAGGAACACCTCTATGTATGGCACATACTGAGTTTGTAATTGATTTTTCAATTCGTTCAATATTGCCATGCCATAAGGAAACATCAGGATTAGTTGGATTTTTGACCATTACTGGAATATTAATGCCTTTTAAAGCATCTGCAATTTCCTGAACTGCAAAAGGATTGGCTGAAGTTCTGGCACCAATCCAAAAAATGTCAATGTTTGCTTTTAATGCTTCTTCGACATGTTTTGCATTAGCAACCTCAATAGCTACCAACATTTTAGTTTGTTGTTTCACAGATTGTAGCCATTTTAATCCAATGCTCCCAACTCCTTCAAATTCATTTGGCTTAGAACGAGGTTTCCATATTCCTGCACGAAATATTTTAATATTAAGTTCATCTAATGCTGTGGCAGTATTGATAATTTGGTTTTCGCTTTCAGCACTACATGGACCAGCAATGATTAGGGGTTTATCTTTGAAAATTGTAGTTAATTCTAACATAAAAATATCTGAAAAATTGATACAAAACTATGAATTTTAATAGTAAGTAGTTTATATGATAAACAAAATTTCACTTCTTTATTTTCAGATAAGTCAAAAAAATGGAAATTAAAAGCAATTGAAAAAAATTAGAATTGAAAATAAATAAATGGTTGAACTCCTTCGGTTTTAAATTGAACTATTAATTGAACTAAAATGACAAAACCAATGGCTTTGACTAAAAAAGGTAGTTTTATGTAATAAGCAGTAAGTTTGTCAAAGGTTTTAATCGGAATAGTGTGTATTAAATATCCTAAAAGTAGCATTACTGTAAATATTGTTCTTGTATTCCAAAATGGGATTATGTAATGATAATCAAAAGCAGTATAAATTTGACGAATCATGCTCCATACAGTAGAAAAATCAGAAGCCCTAAAAAATATCCATAAAAAAACAATAATATGAAAAGTTAATAACCAACTAAAAATTTTTCCTATTCGTGTTGTTGGAATTTTATGTTTGAAAATTTGCAAATATAGCTTATGAATAGCAAGTCCAAGACCATGAACACCTCCCCACATTACAAACTTCCAAGATGCACCATGCCACAACCCACCTAATAGCATAGTAATAAATAGGTTGATATAGGTGCGTATTTTCCCTTTTCTATTGCCTCCAAGTGGTATGTATAAATAATCTCTTAACCAAGTTGAAAGAGAAATATGCCAACGTCTCCAAAATTCAGTGATATTAACAGCTTGATATGGTTTTAAGAAATTAATTCCAAGGTCAAATCCCATCATTTTTCCAATTCCGATAGCAATATCAGAGTAACCCGAAAAATCACAATAGATCTGCATTGCATATCCATATACAGCCATAAGATTTTCAAAGCCACTATATGCAGTTGGCGAAGCAAATATCAGGTCGTTGTATTGCGAAATATAGTCTGCAATGATTGCTTTTTTGAACAATCCTTGCATAATTAAAAAAATTCCTCCACTAATTTGTGCTTCTGTAATTTTTAGTTTTTGTTTTAATTGCGGTAGAAAATGAGATGCCCTTACTATTGGACCAGCAACTAATTGTGGAAAAAATGAAATGTAAAATGTAAAGTCTAAAATATTATATTCGTTTGGGTCAAATTCATTTCTGTAAACATCAATAACATAGCTCATTGCTTGAAAAGTGAAAAAAGAGATTCCAATTGGTAAGAAAATATTCCAAGCATCGAAAGTTTCTCCTTTTAGCTGATAGAAGTTGTTGAGAATGAAGTTTGTGTATTTGTAATAGCCAAGTACTGAAAGATTTATGAAGATTGACAAAAATAAAAAAAACTTCTGTAATGCCTTTTTTTGCGAATTATAAATAAGGTATCCTATGCTATAATTGAACAATATACTACAACAAAGCATGATTAAATAAATGCCACTTGATTTGTAGTAAAAAAACAAACTGAATAATACTACAAAGATTGCTCGCGTATAATTTGTGTTTTTAATAAATACATATATAGATATGAATATTGCAAAAAATAGCATAAACTGAGTGCTGTTGAACAATAAGGGTTGTTCTACATTGTATGTGAATAAATTGTACAAACTATGTTTCCAGTAATCAGTCATTAATTGAGAGTTCTTTTTTTACAGTTTAATTACTTATTGCGTTCTTTTAGGATTTAATATTGATGTTGATGGATATTTTGAGTAAGTAGTATCGGGCATGTTCAACACAATTGGATTTTTTGATTTGTGCATAATAAAACTTGCAATTGAGTCCATCCACATATATGAAGATTTTTTGTCAGGATGTGAGCCATCAGCTTGCCTTGTATAGTTGAGGTTTTTTGAAGGAAAAAATCGTTTTCTTCCAACAGTTTGCAAAATAACATTATTAATTCCTGTATCCTCTGTCCAATTAGGTGGTCCAACCCATATATATGGAATATTCCCAATTTTTTTAATTATTGTTTCTAAATCAGTTCGTTTTGTTTCAGGTTTCCACATTTTCAGTTCATTAGCACCCAATGCTATTATTACAAAACTTGGTTTAAACTGTTTAATGAAATAATCTAAAGTATCAGTATGTGCATACAAATAAGTTGTTCC
>CAZKDV010000003.1:32300-63939 GCA_964551645.1 uncultured Bacteroidales bacterium
TATTTTGACTACAATAATCATTTAATCGCATAGCCAAAAATGCTGACATTGAGTCTCCTGCTATGAGTATCCTTTGTGAGTTTGTATCAACTTCTGTGTTTCTTTTCATTTTGTTAAGTAAAACTTTATATCCAAACAAAGGGTGAGCTGGTTCGAAAAAGCCTCTAACAGTACTTTGTTTAATTTCTATGTTTACTATATTGTACGGCTTGTCTCGTTTTGAATACCACAAGAGTATTGCAAGTGTGGCAAATAGTAATAATGCAAAATAAATTAAACCTTTTGGAGATGTATTTTTTGTATTAGTCATTTTCAACTTATTTATATTGTTCAAATAACCAATCAATAATTTCTTGATTTGAATATGTTATTGTCCATACATTATGTTCCATGTTTTCGTATAAAGTTAGTTTAGCATTTCCGCCGTATTTATTAATGGCATCAACCATATTTATACTTCGGACAGGGAAAACTACTTTATCATTTGTTCCATGAAAAGCCCAAATAGCGATATGTGAAATGTTTTCAGCTTTAGTTTCATCTCCACCACCGCATATAGGCATAGCGGCAGCAAATAAGTTTAGGTATCTTGTTATTATATCCCAGCTTGCGTAGCCTCCCATAGACAAACCAGTAACATAGATTCTATTAATATCAACGGGATATGTTTCTATAATTTGAAAAAGCAATTCCATTGTTGCACTCATTGGTATTGACATTTCTGTTGGTAGGCTGTGCGATAGTGCATTCCAATCTGTTTCAACCCACCTATATTGTTTATTGCATTGTGGAACAAGAATAAAGCAGGGATTATGCTTTAAATTATGTTCGTTTACAAAGTTTTGTATTCCGTTTTTCAAATTTATTTCATTGTCCGAACCTCTTTCTCCTGCTCCATGAAAGTAAAGAATCAAAGGATATTCTTTCCCTTGTTCAATGTTTGGTTTGTGCAAGTTATATGGGAGTTGTGTTGTTTTATTGTCATAAATATATTTGTCAAAAAGTGTAGTTGTTTGCTTTTGACAAGAAGACATTGTGTGCAAAAAAGAGATTAAAACAATTGTATATATGAGTTTTTTCATGAGCAAAATTAGTTTGCAAAAGTAGCTGATTTTACGAACTTGAAAAATTAAAACTTTAATGATACCTTGCTTGTAGTCGTATGAAAAACTTGTTATATGGTATAAAATCAGAATATTCTTTGAAGCGTTATACCTAAAAATCATTACTTTTGCACTATTGAAAATATTGTGAAAATGATAGTGAAAGTAGTTAATAATTCTACTCATCCATTGCCGGCGTATGAAACTATATTGTCTGCAGGAATGGATATTAGGGCTTATATTGAAGAGCCTATATTGTTGAAACCTCTTGAAAGAAAAATGATAAAAACAGGTTTGTTTATTCAACTTCACGAAGGATATGAAGCTCAAATTAGACCGCGTAGCGGATTGGCAGCTAAACATGGATTGACAGTTTTAAATACACCCGGAACTATTGATGCTGACTATAGAGGTGAAATACTCGTAATTCTTGTTAATCTCTCAAATGATGAATTTGTCGTGAATAATGGAGATAGAGTAGCTCAAATGGTAATTGCTAAGCACGAGAGAATTGAATGGCAAGAAACTACCGAGTTAGACAGTACGGAAAGGGGAAAAGGCGGTTTTGGTCATACAGGGCTTAAATAGTTAATAATAAGCATATTAGCGTAAATAATCAAAAATTTAATAATATATTTATGAAAATAATTATTCCAATGGCAGGTATGGGAAAACGAATGAGACCTCATACGCTTACTATTCCTAAGCCTTTATTGAAAATAGCAGGGAAACCAATTGTACAAAGATTAGTTGAAACACTTGCCAAAAGCACAACAGAAAAAATAGACGAGATAGCATTTATTATTGGGAACTTCGGTCAAGAAGTTGAAAAAAGTTTAATTGGTATAGCCGAACAAGTTGGAGCCAAAGGCTCAATATATTATCAACATGAAGCACTTGGAACTGCACACGCAATTTATTGTGCAAAGCAATCACTTGAAGGAAAAGTGATTGTAGCTTTTGCCGATACTTTATTTCATTCAGATGTTGTTGTTAATCATTCAAGCGAAGGAATAATTTGGGTGAAAAAAGTTGAAGACCCAAGCCAATTTGGAGTTGTACTTACAGATAATGAAAATAATATAACAGGTTTTGTTGAGAAACCGAAAGACTTAGTTTCAGACATGGCAATAATTGGTATTTATTTCTTTAAAGATGGCTTAGATTTAAAAAACGAAATAGCTTATCTTATTGATAATAACATTATTAAAAATGGAGAATATCAACTAACTGATGTGCTACAAACAATGTTATCTAAGGGTAAAACTTTTATACCTCAAGAAGTAGATGAATGGTTAGACTGTGGAAACAAGAATGCAACTGTATATACTAATAGAAGAATTTTAGAATATTCGAAAACTGAAAAATTGATAAATAAAACAGCAGTAGTAACTAATTCAATAATAATTCCTCCCTGCTATATTGGCGACAATGCTTATATAATAAATTCAATTATAGGACCTCATGTGTCAATTGGAAAAAATACAAAAATTGAAAATGCCATAATAACAGATTCAATAATTCAAGATCATTCAACCCTTGTCAATGCAAATATTGATAATTCAATGGTAGGCAATTATGTCGAATATAAAGAAACATACAAAGAACTGAACATCGGAGATTATACTGAAATTTTTTAAATCCTCATTTATGTCGCATAAACACTTGCTTTTTGTCGCTATTGCTTTTTTATTAGTTTCGTGTAGTACCAAAAAAACTACATATAGAACTAAAACAGACAGAGAGCAACTTGGGATTTCTTCAATGTTCATTGAAGGCTTTCAATATGAAATGTTAGAACAATTTGATGAAGCAGCAGAAATATATAAGGAAATAATTGCATTTGACAAAACACATTCGGCATCAAGATACCACTTGGCACGAATACTTATGCAACAAAGAAATTATACTGACGCTATTCGTTTGGCAAAAGAAATTATTATCATTGAACCTCAAAATCAATGGTATCAGTTGCTATTGGCAGAATTGTATGATAAAACAGGGAATATAAAGTCAAAAATTGATATATTCAAAAAATTAATTGAAAATGAACCTCAGAACACACAATTGTATTTTGAATTAGCAAATGCGTATTTATCAATACAAGACATCAAAAACACAATCTTGGTATTAGATAAGATTGAAGAAATGTACGGTGTAAATCCCGACATTAGCATGCAAAGATTTCAATTGTTGATGATGCAAAATAAAAAGAATGATGCCCTTTCTGAATTAAGAAAACTTACAAAGTCTTTTCCCTTAGAAACAAAATATAGATTAGCATTAGCTGATTTTTATCTTCAAGAAGGTAAATTATTTGATGCTATAGTAGAATATGAAGAAATATTGAAAATAGAAAAGGATAATTATGATGCAAGTGTTTCATTGGCTGAATGTTATTTGAGAATTGGAAACTATAATAATGCAATCAAGGCTCTTACTCTAATGTTTGCAAACTCTGAAGTTGATGTTGAGCCTAAAATTCAGATTATGAGACTTTTGTTTGATTGGGCTGAAAGTGATGAAAAATTAAATGAAGAATCATATAAATTATTACAAATATTACTTGATACACATCCTGACCAAGCAATTGTATATTCAATTTATGGAGATTTTTTATACAGAGATAAACATGTTGCACAAGCGGTTGAGCAATGGAAAAAACTTATTGAAATAGACCCTTCAAAATATTTAGTTTGGGAATATTTATTCTTTGGCTTGGTTGAAATTAAAGAATTTAATGAACTTGAGGAATATGCCGTTAAAAGTATTGAGTTTTTTCCAGAACAAGCACTTTCACACTACTTTGCTGGTTATGCACTTTTTAATTTAAAAGAATACGAAAAATCAATTAATTTTCTGACTTCTGCAATTCAAATTGCATTCGACAAACTAGAAATTCAAATACAATCATATTCAATGATAGCAGAAGCATATATTAAACTTTCAAAATATAATTTGTCTGATGATGCCTTTGAAAAAGCATTGGAAATTGAACCAAATAACGCTTTTGTGCTGAATAATTATAGCTATAATCTTGCGTTAAGAGAAGAAAATTTGAATTATGCACTTGAAATGTCGGCAAAGACTGTTGAATTATTTCCAGACAATGTAAGTTTTATTGATACTTATGCTTGGATTTTGTACGGTTTAGAACGATATGACGAAGCAAAAAAGTATCTTGAAAAAGCAATTAATATCATGCCTTCGACAAATTCAACTATTTTAATGCACTATGGAGATGTTTTGGATAAACTTGGACAGTTTGAAAAAGCTAAACAGTTTTGGCAAAAAGCTATTGATGCAGGTGGAGATAAAGAAAAAATAAAACAAAGATTAGAAAATTAAAAAATGAACAAACATAAAAATATTAGTTTTTACATTTATATCATTATTCTTGTTTTGAGTGTAACAAGTTGTAAAACAAGTAAAATCGCTAAAACTATTGAATATTCCGACCCAATAAAGGATATAAATGTTGATTATGTGTTTCAGAAATTAACGGAAAATGAATTGCAGTACAATGAACTTGCTATGAAGTTTAATGCCTCTATATCAATTGACGGCAAAAAAAATTCTTTTAAAGGAAATATTCGTATAAAAAAAGATTCAGTTATTTGGGCAAGTATAACACCTTTGTTCGGTATCGAAATATTTAGGGCTATATTGACTCCCGATTCGGTCAAAGTGCTGAACAAACTTGATAATACTTATTTTATGGGCGATTATAGATTAATAAATAATGTTTTTCAAGCTCCTTTTGACTATGATATGATACAATCGCTATTAACAGGAAATGACCTTTCATCTTATGATAAAGAGCAATTTCATCTTGATTTTAACGATAAACAATATAAACTTTCAACTGCTGCACGAAAGAAGTTGAAAAAAGAAATAAAAAAACAAGAAGATATTGATAGAATTATAATGCAAGATATGTGGATAGAAGCAGAATCTTTTAAAATTATAAAGCAACAATGGAAAGAAGCTCAAAAATCATACTCTACATTAAATATTAACTATTTTGATTTTGAAGTAATTGATGAAAATATGCTTTTCTCAAGTAAATTAATTTGCAATATTTCAAGTGAAGTAGAAATTGAATTAGAAATTAAATATGATAAAATCCAAATAGATAAACCATTCAACTATCCATTTGCCATTCCTTCAACTTACAAACCAATGATTATACACTAATATGGCTTTAAATTGTCTATATAAAAGTAATAGCTTAATGAGAAAAGGAATTTACTTGCTTTTCGTTTTTTTGTTTCTTGCAATTTCAGATGTAGCATCTCAATCAACTAAAGAATCTTTGCAGCAACAAAAGAAAAGATTGGATAATGAAATTCAATATATCCAAAAACAATTAGACCAAACTAAAAAAGCAACAACAACTAACGAAACACAAGTTAAGCTATTAAATAAGCAAATATCCAATCAAGAGACTTATATTAGATTGATAAATAATGAAGTAGAGAAAATCAGAATTGAAGTAGGCAAAACAGAAAACGAGCTACAGGAGTTAGAACAGTATATAAAAGGACTTAAAGATGAATATGCTCAGATGATTTATTATTCGTATTTAACCAGAAATACATATCATAGATTAATGTTTATTTTTGCATCAGACAATCTAAATGAAGCATTTTTGCGTTTACGATATTTGCAGGAATATGCAAATGCAATGCGTCGTCAGGCTGATTTAATAAAAGAGAACCAACAAGAACTTGACAAAAAAATTACGGAATTGAACAAATTAGAAGATGAAAAGCAAAAACTGCTTAAAGAAAGCGAAGTGAAAAGCAAAGAACTAATTCAACAACGAAAAGATAAAGATAAAGTAGTTAGAGATTTAAAAACAAAACAAAGCCAACTACTAACGGATATTAAGAAGAAACAAGAAAATGTTAAAAAACTTCAAAAAGAAATAGACGAAATAATTAGAAGAGAAATCGAAGAGTCAAAAAAAAGAGAAGGTACAAAAAAAGTAGAAGGAGGCAATATGTTCCTTACTCCTGCTGAATTTGAAATTTCTAAAGGATTTACCGGAAATAAAGGCAAACTACCTTGGCCAGTTGAGAAAGGCGTAATTATCGAAAAATTTGGAGTGCATCAACATCCTATTGAGCGAGGAGTGAAAACTGACAATAAAGGGATTGATATTTCAACAGCAAAAGATGCAATTGTAAAGCCCGTATTTGAAGGTGTAGTTTCTGTTGTAATAACTAATCCATTTGGGTCTAAAACTATTGTGATAAAACATGGTCAATATCTGACTGTTTATACAAATTTGTATGCACTACAAGTTAAAAAAGGGGATAAAGTAAATACAAATACAATACTTGGGAAAGTGCAATTTGATACCCAAAATTCAATAATTCACTTCGAGGTTTGGAAAGAAATGCAAGTTGAAAACCCTGAAAATTGGTTGAGAAAATAAGGTTATGTGTAAAAAAAATAAATATTTATTGGTATTGTTGATATGTATGTGTTTGATGGGCGCTTGTAAGGTGAAAAAAAATTCTAAATATAATCCTAAAAAATGCCGTACTTGCCCTACTTTTAGCTATGACATAGATATTGCTCAACCTAAATACATTGTCTCTGATGAGGTGTGATATATCTCATATTCAACCAATAATGTATTCTAAGGCTTTTGCATATTTTCAAAGTTTTGTTAAAGACTTTGATTTAGAAATAAAACTTGTTAAAGGTAGAAAAACCAAATTAGGAGATTTTTGTGCTAAAATAAACGCACCTAGCATTATTACTATTAATAATAATCTGAATAAAGATACTTTTGCCGTAATTTTTTCTCATGAATTAGCCCATTACATTGTGTATAAAAAATTTGAAAGAAAGGCTAAACCACATGGAAATGAGTGGAAACTCAACTATATTACAATATTGTCTGATTTGCTAAATATAAAAGCATTTGAAGATGAAAAGTTTAATATGCTCGTTCAAAATATTATTTACAATCCCAAAGCTACTGTTTCAAAAAATGATTTATTATTTGAACACTTAGTTGATAATCAAGCGAATAGCAATAATTTAAAACTCAAAGATATTCAAAAAGGAGATAAGTTTACAATAGTAGGAAAAACAAGAATATTTGAAAAACTTGAAAAAAGGCGAATTAGGTATATATGTAGATGTATAGACAATAATTATTTGTATTTAATCCATGAGTGTACGGATATTGTAAAAATCAAGGCATAATCTAAAATAAAAGAGTTAATTTTGCGCTATAATTAAAATATTTTATTGTTTTTTCAGTTAACACAATACGAATAAAAAAAGTTTATAGATAGAATGGATGCAAATAATTATTGTGTAATAATGGCGGGTGGGATTGGAACTCGTTTCTGGCCCATGAGTAGAAATTCAAAACCTAAGCAATTTATTGATTTTTTGGGTACTGGTAAAACCCTAATTCAGCAAACTTACGAAAGGTTTGCACAACTTATTCCAAAAGAAAATATTTATGTAGTTACTACTAGTGCATATTACGACATAGTTAAAGAACAACTTCCCGAACTCAAAGATACTTGCATTCTATTAGAACCGGCACGCAGAAATACAGCTCCTTGCATAGCTTATGCTACATGTAAGATTCATAATACTAATCCAAATGCAAATATAGTTGTTGCTCCGAGCGACCATATTATTTTGAAAGAAGAGGTCTTTTTGAGTATTATCAAAGATTCGCTTGAAGCAACAAGAGATAAAGACATTTTGATGACTTTGGGCATAACTCCCAGCAGACCCGATACAGGATATGGTTATATTCAGTACATAGAAAACACAAAATTAGACGATAAATATTCTTTCACTTCTCCCTTAATCAAAAAGGTTAAAACATTTACCGAAAAACCCAATTATGATTTAGCTGTATCTTTTATTCAAAGCGGCGATTTTCTTTGGAATTCAGGAATTTTTATTTGGTCTTCAAAAAGTATTTTAAATGCTTTGCAAAAATATTTGCCCGAAGTATATAATTTGTTTATCGAAGGCTATTCGATGTATGGAACCGAAGAAGAAACAAATTTTATAAAAAAAGTTTATGCTGAATGTCCAAATATTTCAATTGACTACGGAGTGATGGAGAAAGCAAATAATACTTTTGTGCATATATCAGACTTTGGGTGGAGCGATCTTGGAACATGGAGGTCTTTACACGAACATCTCGAAAAAGATGAAAAAAATAATACAGTACATGGAAAAAACACTATGCTTTATGATGTTTCTGATTCCTTAGTGCATTTGCCGAAAGATAAACTAGCAGTAATCCATGGATTGACAGATTATATCGTAGTTGAAAATGATAATATATTATTGATTTGTAAAAAAAGTGAAGAACAAAGAATTAGACAATTTGTAAACGATGTTCTTCTTGAAAAAGGCGAACAATTTGTTTAATTAATTACACTTATTTACACTTATTTACAAGTAAACCTATATCATTACTTTTCTAAAATTTATTGCTAAGATTAAGTATTTGCTATGGAACTCATTTTTGGAGGCACAGGTTTTTTAGGAGCGCATTTAGCTGCATATTTAATAAAAAAAGATAAGGAAGTTGCTATTTTTCATCGCTCATCATCTTCAATGCGTGAACTTGAAAAAATATTCTATTATCACTTTAAAGATGATTATCAAAAAAAACTTAAAAGTATTCAATATTTTACTGGAGATATTTCAAACCCTTTTGATGTTGAAAGTGTGCTAAGACAAGAACAAAATGTATTTAATTGCACAGGTTTTGTTTCATTTGACCCAAAATATAAAAAAAAAATCGTTCAAGTAAACCAAGATTATCAAGAGCAACTTATAGATGTACTATTGAATAGTAATATTAGAAAATATTGTCATGTTAGCTCTATTGCATCTCTGGGTAGAAAAAAAGAAAGTGAAGAGATTGATGAAGAAACATATTGGGAGACGAATAAATTAAACACTTTATATTCTTATGCAAAATATCAAGGAGAATTGCAGGCATGGCGAGGTTTTTATGAAGGATTAAATACTGTTATCGTTAATCCAGGGGTCATTCTGGGAGTGGGAGATTGGAGTAAAGGAACTTGTAAGTTGTTCAAACTAATAGATAAAGGACTTGCTTTTTATACTAATGGACTTAGTGGTTATATTGGTGTTGAAGATGTGGCTAAGACAATGGATATACTCGTTGAATCTGAAGTTAAAGGAGAGCGATTTGTTTTAGTGTCCGAAAATATCTCATATAAAGCATTATTTGACGAAATGGCTAAGTATTTAGAAAAAAGACCACCATATATTTATGCAAACTATTTTCTTAGACAAACTGTTGTTACATTAGATTACATGAAATCTTTATTGTTTATGAAAGAAAGAACATATTCTGACGAATTTGCTCGACTTGCAGCTTCTGTTTCAAGATATTCTTCAAATAAATTTATAGATAAATTTCAATATTCTTTTGAACCTATAAGTGAAACTATAAAAAAAACATGCACTTTTTTTAAGGAAGATAAAGCAAGAGTATGAAAATGATATATTCTTATTTTCGTTTAGTCCGATTTACTCATACCATTTTTGGTTTGCCTTTTGCCATAATTGGCTTAATGTTCGGATTAACAAAAATTGAGACCTTCCCTTCTATAGCAATCCTTATTCCGATTTTACTTTGCCTAATTTTTGCACGAAATGCTGCAATGTCATTTAATAGGTGGCTTGATAGAGAAATAGATGCAGAAAATCCGAGAACCAAAAATAGAGAAATACCGGCACAGATTATATCCCCACAAAGTGTACTTCTGTTTGTTTCCATTAATACAGCTTTATTTATACTGTCAAGTTGGTTTATTAATCCGATTTGTTTCTATTTATCGCCCCTTGCCTTGTTTGTTATATTTGCTTATAGCTACACTAAGCATTATACATATTTTTGTCATTTTTTTCTTGGCTTGGCACTTATGATAGCTCCTGTTGGGGCTTATATGGCTATAACAGCAAATTTAGACATTTCAATTATTCTTTTGGGATTGTCAGTTTTGGTTTGGGTTAGCGGTTTTGACATAATATATTCTTTACAAGATTTAGAGTTTGACCAACAGAATAACTTACATTCAATTCCTGCACAGTTTGGAGAAGCAAAATCAAAAAAAATTGCTTTTATTTTGCATATTATTTCATTATACTTATTGTATTTATGGACAATTTTATATCTGACAAACAATGTTTTAGTATATATGGGTTTATTAATATACTCAATACTAATTTTAAGACAACACTATATTATCAGGAGAAATCCAAATGCAGATTTGAATAAGTTATTTGTTTATCATAATGGTTTGGGTTCAATAATATTGAGTGCTTTTATTTCTACATATTTGCTTATTACTTTGATTTAAGTTTAAATTTATCATACGATTTGTTTTCTCCTCAAATAATTATTTTCAAAATATTTGGCAGTATTATGTTTTTTTAATTACTTTTGCATATTAAAAACTTATTAAATATTATGGAATAGTATTATGTAAATGTATAGTATTTGTATAATTAATATCCATTATTTTTTTTTGTGAATTAATTAAAAATTAAATAATACCTATTATGAAAAAATCATTGACTACTTTATTTTTTCTTGTTCTAACACTTTGTGCGTTCAAGACTAGTATTCAAGCTCAAAATGTAGATTTTATTGCAGCAAATTTCCCCAATGACCCTAAGGGATTTAATGTTGCGTTGAAAAACTTTAATCAAGGAAATAATTATTTCTTGCTTGGAGAAACTATGTATCCTCAAGCGATGAAGTATTATCATTCGGCAAATAATTTCAATCCCAATAATGCTATTTTAAATTACAGAATGGGAATTTGTTATTATACTGAAGAAGATTTTGACAACGCAATTACATATCTTGAAAAGGCAAAAAGTTTACAAGTTAAAGAAAATAAATTGCACTTTTATCTTGGTAGATTATATCACATGACTCATGAATTTGACAAAGGTTTAGAGCATTACAATGCTTATAAAACATCTATGGGTGCTGAATTTAATCCAGAAGAAGGTACATTAATTGAAAGATGTATTACGAATTGTACAAATGGAGCAGAATTAAAACGCAATCCGATAAATGTAACTATTGAAAATATTGGAAAAGCAATTAATTCAAGGTATCCTGAATACAATCCAATCATTTCAGCTGATGGAAATACCCTTTATTTCACATCTCGCAGACCTAATACTACAGGTAGCGGAAAAGCTCCAAGCGACAAACAGTATTATGAAGATATTTATATTTCAAAAAGAGATGGTAACACTTGGAGCAGTCCTGAAAATCCAAGAATTCCGCTAAATACAAAAACTCATGACGCTACAGCTGGTATTTCTCCAGATGGAAATACTTTATTTGTGTATAAAGGCACATTAGGGGGAAACATATATCAAGCTCAAAGAAAAGACGGAAGTTGGACATCTCCTCAAAAAATGAATAAAAATATAAATTCTAGCAACCAAGAAACTTCTGCATCAGTTACTGCTGACGGTCAAACTTTATATTTTGTGAGTAATAGACCGGGTGGAGTTGGCGGTAAAGATATCTATATGTCAACCAAAGATGATAAAGGAGAGTGGGGAGTAGCAACTTTAATACCAGGAAAAATAAATACAATTTATAACGAAGAAAATGCTTTCATTAGTCCAGATGGAAAAACCTTATATTTCAGCTCTGAAGGGCATAACTCAATGGGAGGCTATGATATTTTTAAAAGTACATTAGTAGATGGTAATTGGACAACTCCAGTAAATATTGGATATCCGATTAACACAGCAAGAGATGATGTTTTCTTTTCAATATCAGAAAACGGACATAGAGGTTATTACGCTTCTGCAAATTTTCAAGGATATGGAGATAAAGATATTTATGAAATTTCATTCATAGATGTTATTGTTGAAGATGGTGGAGAAGTGTTGGCAGAGCTTAAAAAAGAAAATATAACTGAAATTATAGGCAAAGTGTTGGATAAAGAAACAAAACTTCCAATTAATGCAAAAATTACAGTTAATGACAAAGAAACAGGTGAATTAATCACTACTATCAATACCGGTCCAAGTGGTCAATATGGCTTAAAGTTATTACCGGGAAAATATTACGAAATTACCGTAAATGCTGATGGATATGTTTATCATTATGAAACACTTGACCTAATTGATGTTGATGGTTATCAACAAGTTGGGAAAGATATTTACATGAATAAAATTGCAACTGTTTTTGCTATCGACCAAGGTATTAGACTTGACAACATATATTTTGATTTTGATAAATCTACACTTCGCCCTGAATCGTATAAGGAGTTAGACAAACTATTACAGTTTTTGAGAGATAATCCAACTATGCATGTTGAAATTTCAGGACATACAGATAGTAAAGGAACTGCTGCTTATAACAAGCAATTATCAACAAAAAGAGCAAAAGTTGTTGTTGATTATCTTGTAGGCAAAGGAATATCTGCTTCAAGATTAACTCATCAAGGATATGGATTTGATAAACCCGTTGCTTCAAATGATACAGAAGCAGGAAGACAACTTAATCGTCGTACAGAATTTAAAATATTGAAACTATAAAGTTTCGTTTTAGTTTTTCATAAAAAAAAGGAAAGTTCACTCTCTCATTAGGGAGTGGACTTTTTTATTTTTCAAATATTGATACAAATAAAATATTATTACTTTTGCATTAGTATCATTAAACCAAAATTAAAGACGATATGAAATATACATTAGTTGATGAAGACTATATCCGTGGAGGCACACAAAAAGATGCGTATGAAAAAGATGAAGTTGAAACATGGAATTGTCCTTCATGTAATGCAGATAGTAGCGAGTTAATTTACAATGAAAGAAAAAATCTTGGAGTTGTTCGTTGCTCTAACTGTAAATTGATATATACCAATCCAAGAGCAAAAGAAGCAGAGCAAAACTATTTTGGAGAAGTAGATATTTTTTATCAAGAAGCTCGCTTGGTTTTCAATGGAAAAAAACCACACCATAGAGATAAAAACTATAATTCTGAATTAAAACACATTCAGAAATTCAAAGTATCGGGCAAACTTTTAGATATTGGCTCAAATATGGGTTTCTTTTTAAGAAAAGCTAAAGAAAAGGGTTTTGATACGCTTGGAGTTGAACCAGCACCTGCATTAGCAGAAATTGCAAAACAAAAATTTGACTTGAAAATTGTAAATTCATTTTTTAAAAAAGAATATTTTGAAGAAAAAAGTTTTGATGTAGTTACAATGATTGATGTACTTGAACATGTTACTATACCTAAAGAAATTCTTAAAGATATACATTATGTATTAAAAGATGATGGAATTTTATGCGTTAAAGTTCCTAACGGAAACTATAATGTTTTGAAATTGAAACTTGCTCGATTAATGAAAAAAGAACAAGCATTTGATATATTTGATTCTTACGAACATGTTGTTCACTATTCAATTAAAACAATGAAACAAATGCTTGAGCAATGCGGATTAAAAGTGAAAAAAGTAATTATTCCTCTGCCAATTCATCCTCCTATTTGGGCTTCTTTAGTAGGGCATTATTATCAATATCCATCTCCATTCATTCTTGACTGGAAAAGAATAATCACTAGGAATATTTTTTATTTTATTGGGAAAGTAGAAAATGCTTTAAATGCTAAAGTAAGTTTTGGACCTGACTTGATGTTTATTATCGAAAAAAAGGAATAAAACCTGCAATTATTAAAAATTTTGTAATTTTGAAACATTGAAACAGTATAATTATGCTTTCAATACATATTTTAGTTAAAGCAAGAAATCGATTCAATAATATTAAGAGAAGAGATAGCTTCAAATAATTTTTGCTATATCTCGGTTATTTACACAATTGTTTAATTTTAATTTATTGAATTATGAATATTCCTTTTTCTGAATCGTATAAAATAAAAATGGTTGAACCCATATATAAAAGTTCATTTTTAGAGCGTGAACAATGGATTAAAAATGTTCACTACAATTTATTTAACCTTCAAAGCAAACAAGTATTTATTGACTTGCTGACCGACTCGGGCACAGGAGCAATGAGTAACAATCAATGGTCGGCAATGATGCTTGGAGACGAAAGTTATGCCGGTGCATCTTCGTATTACAATTTAAAAAATGCTATTGAAGATATACTCGGATTTCCTTATTTTTTGCCTACACACCAAGGAAGAGCTGCCGAAAATGTATTATTTTCTACAATATTAAAAGAAGGTGATGTCGTCCCCGGAAATTCTCACTTTGATACTACTAAGGGACATATTGAGTTTCGCAAAGCTAAGGCTATTGACTGCTCAATTGATGAAGCATTTGATATTAATATACAGCATCCTTTTAAGGGAAATATTGATATTGAAAAGTTGCGTGATGTTATAAAAACTTATACTCCTGCTAAAATTCCTTGCATTTTAATTACGGTTACTTGCAACACTTCGGGAGGGCAGCCGGTTTCAATTGAAAACATGAAACAAGTTAGTGAACTAGCAAAAGAATATAATATCCCTATTATGTATGATTCTGCTCGTTTTGCCGAGAATGCCTATTTTATTAAAACTCGTGAACTTGGATACGAAACAAAAACAATTAAGGAAATAGTCAAGGAAATGTTTTCGTATGCCGATATTATGACTATGAGTAGCAAAAAAGATGCTATAGTAAATATGGGCGGTTTTGTTGCTATGCGTTCAAAAGAACTATTTCAAAAAGCAAGCGTTTTTAATATTATTTTCGAAGGATATATAACTTATGGCGGAATGTGCGGTAGAGATATGAATGCTCTTGCTGTTGGACTTGATGAAGGAACCGAATTTGATTATCTTGAAACAAGAATTCAACAAGTTGAGTACCTTGGGAATAAACTGATTGAGTGGGGCATACCAATTCAGAAACCAATAGGCGGACATGCTATTTTTATTGATGCAGTTAAGTTTTTGCCTAATCTGCCTAAAGAAGAACTTATTGCTCAAACATTGGCAATTGAACTATATAAAGAGGCAGGTATTAGAGGGGTTGAGGTAGGCACTTTATTGGCTGACAGAGACCCGATAAGCAAAGAAAACAGATATCCAAAGTTGGAATTTGTGCGTTTAGCAATTCCAAGAAGAGTATATACCAATAATCACATGGATGTAGTTGTTGCTGCTACTAAAAATGTATTTGACAGAAGAGAAAGTATTAAAAGTGGCTACAAAATCAAGTATGAAGCCCCAATTATGCGACATTTTACTATTGAATTAGAAAAATGTTAATTGGCAAGTAAATATTTTTAATTGTTAAGATGGAAGATATTATTCTTTTTTATCATAAAAAATAAACTTATCATCAATTATATCAAAAACTATTGTTTTTTCTTTGCTAATTGTTCCTGATAGTATCATTTTGGACAATTCGTTAAGTACTTTTGTCTGTATTAGTCGTTTGAGTGGTCTTGCTCCTAATAGTGGGTCGTAGCCCATGTCGGCAAGTATTTGAATGGCATTTTCAGTTGGTTCAAGCATAATGTTGTTTTTTTGCAAAAGATTTTGAACTTGGCTGAAAATTATTTTTACAATTTCTTTAATTTCTTCTTTTGTAAGAGGCTTAAACATAATTATCTCATCAATTCTGTTGAGAAATTCGGGACGGAGACTGCGTCTTAGCAATTCCATTAAATTATCTTTGGTTTGTTGAAAAATCTTTTGTTCATTATTTTTATCAAGTTTGCTAAAATTATCTTGTATAATATCTGACCCAAGATTTGAGGTCATAATTATTATTGTGTTTTTAAAGTTTATGGTTCTGCCTTTATTGTCTGTGAGCCTTCCATCGTCTAAAACTTGGAGTAGCACATTAAATACATCAGGGTGAGCTTTTTCAAATTCATCAAACAGCACAATACTATATGGTTTGCGTCTGACGGCTTCGCTTAATTGTCCACTTTCGTCATAGCCAACATAGCCCGGAGGCGCTCCAATTAGGCGAGAAATAGAATGTCGCTCTTGATATTCTGACATATCTATTCTAACAATATTATGTTCATCATTAAATAATAACTCTGCTAATGCTTTGGCTAATTCGGTTTTTCCAACGCCTGTTGAACCTAAGAAAATAAAAGAACCAACAGGTCGCTTTGGGTCTTGTAGTCCGGCACGATTGCGTCTGATGGCATCGGCAACTGCATTTAGGGCAACATCTTGTCCAACAACTCTTTTATGTAATTCATCTTCTAATGTCAGTAATTTTTCTCTTTCGCTTTGCATCATTTTTGAAACGGGAATGCCAGTCCACCGTGCAACAACTTCGGCAATTTGGTTAGCATCAACTTCTTCTGTAATCAATGACTTTTCTTGCTGAAGGTTTGATAATTCTTGAGTTAGTTCTTGAAGTTTTTGTTCATTTTCAATGATTTTACCATAACGGAGTTCAGCTACTTTGCCATAATCTCCATCTAATTCATATTGCTCGGCTTGAAACTTATAGTCTTCTATTTTTCTTTTACATTCTTGAATTTCATCAACGATTAATTTTTCTGATCCCCATTTTGATTTAATTTCGTTTCGTTCTTGTGATAATTGGGCTATTTCTTGAGAAAGATTTTCTAATTTTTTAGTATCATTTTCTCGCTTTATTGCTTCTCGTTCAATTTCCAACTGTCTAATTTTTCTTTCCATTTCGTCAAGTTCTTCAGGAACAGAGTTTATTTCAAGTCGCAATTTAGCGGCTGCTTCATCAATAAGGTCAATAGCTTTGTCGGGCAAAAACCGGTCTGTAATATATCGCTCTGAAAGTTCAACTGCTGCAATAATTGCTTCGTCCATAATCCTGACTTGGTGATGGGTTTCGTAGCGTTCTTTCAAACCTCTGAGAATTGAAATTGCTGCGTTTGCATCAGGTTCTTCTATCAACACTAATTGAAATCTTCTTTCTAAGGCTTTATCTTTTTCAAAATATTTTTGATATTCTTTTAGTGTTGTGGCACCTATTGCGTGTAATTCGCCCCGTGAAAGAGGAGGTTTCAGAATATTGGCGGCATCCATGGCTCCTTCTGAAGCACCAGCACCCACAAGAGTATGTATTTCGTCAATGAAAAGAATAACTTCTCCGTTTGAGTCAACAACTTCTTTAATGACGCTTTTTAGGCGTTCTTCAAACTCTCCTTTATATTTTGCGCCAGCAATTAAGGCACTCATATCTAAGGAGTATAATTGTTTGCTTTTTAAGTTGTCCGGAATGTCGCCTTTGATTATTCTTTGTGCTAATCCTTCTGCAATAGCTGTTTTTCCAACTCCGGGTTCTCCGATTAGTATAGGATTGTTTTTTGTTCGTCTTGAAAGAATTTGCAAAACTCTGCGTATTTCTTCATCTCTACCAATAACTGGGTCAAGTTTCCCATTTTTTGCCATATTGTTCAGGTTTTTTGCAAATCTGTTTAAAGCATTATATGTATTTTCTACATTTGGATTATCAACTTTTTTGCCCTTTCGTAGTTCTTCAATTGTGTTTAACAACAATTTTTCGTTTAAGCCTGCATCTTTTAATATTTTTGCTATTTCTCCGTTTGATTTGAGAAGTCCAATCATAAGATGCTCCAGCGAAACAAAATCGTCTTGCATATTTTTCATGCTTTGTAGCGCGTTTTGAATAACCGTATTTGCCGAAGAACTTAAATATTGCTGACCCCCGCTAACTTTTGGATATTTTTCTAATATTTTATCTGTGATACTTGTGATGGCATATTGATTTATATTTGCTTTTTTGAATATAAATCCGCTTATATCGGCATCATTTAATAATATTGATTTCAGAATATGTGTATCCTCAACTGCTTGGTGGCTTAGCTCCATTGCAATTTGAATAGCACCTTCAATTATTTCTTTTGATTTAATTGTAAAATTTTGAAAATTCATAATAGTATTTGTTCTAAAATATTCGCTATTAAAATATCAAATATACTGCCAATCGCAAATTAGCACCTATTTATGTCATTTTGTCAAGAGATAAATAAAATATTCACATTATGATATCGTAAAATTTTTTACTTTTGCAAAAAACAACCATGGAACCTAAAGTATTGTTATTTTCTGGTAATGAATCAAAGTATTTAGCAGATAAAATTGCTAAAAATTATGGTACAAGATTAGGAAAAATTTCATATACAAAGTTTAGTGATGGTGAGTTTGAAGTTTCATACGAAGAAACTGTTCGTGGTGCTGAATTGTACATTATTCAATCTACATTTTCTCCAATAGACAACTTATTTGAGTTGCTATTGTTGATTGATGCGGCAAAGCGGGCTTCTGCACATCACATTTGTGCTGTTATTCCTTATTTTGGTTATGCAAGACAGGACAGAAAAAGTAAGCCCAGAGTATCAATAGGAGCTAAATTAATTGCTAATTTATTAGAGGCAGCCGGAGTTGATAAGGTTATTACTATGGATTTGCATGCTGACCAAATTCAAGGCTTTTTTGATGTTCCTGTTGACCACCTTTATGCTTCTTCAATATTTGTTCCTTATTTACAAAGTTTAAATATCCCAAATTTAACTATAGCTTCTCCTGATACGGGTGGCACAAAAAGGGCAAATGCTTATTCTCGTTTCTTGAATACAGATATGGTTATTTGCCATAAACAACGCGAACAAGCAAATGTTATTAGCGATATGGTTCTTATTGGAGATGTGAAAGGAAAAAATGTTGTATTATTAGATGATATTATTGATACTGCCGGAACAATAACCAAAGCTGCAGGTTTAATTAAAGATGCAGGAGCAAATTCGGTTAGAGCATTATGCACTCATGCTCTTTTAACAGGAAATGCAATAGAAAAAATTAATGATTCAGCATTATCAGAAGTGATAGTTACTGACACCATTCCTTTGAAAGATAAATGTTCGCCAAAGATTACAGTATTATCAGTTGCACATTTGTTTTCCGATGTAATACAAAGAAATATTAAGTGCGAATCAATTAGCACACATTTTAATATAAATACAATAATTTAAAACAATTTTTTAACAATTAAATTTTTACACAAATGAAAACAGTATCTATTAGCGGCTCTCCAAGAAAGAGCGTAGGGAAAAAAGATGCACAAAGGCTTAGAGTTAAAGGATTAGTTCCTTGCGTTGTTTACGGCGGAAAAGAACAAATCCATTTTTCTACTGACGAAAGATCTTTTAATAAAATTATTTTTACTCCCGAAGTTTGTTTTGTTGAAATAGACTTAGACGGTAAAATATACAGAACTATTTTGCAAGATGCACAATATCATCCTACTACAGATAAAATTATTCATGCCGATTTTTTAGAACTATTAGATGGTAAGCACATTAAACTTGAAGTTCCGGTTAGATTAACAGGCACATCTCCCGGCGTTCTTAAAGGTGGTAAATTAAACCTAAAACAAAGAAAATTGTTAGTGAGAGCCTTACCTGCAAATATGCCCGAAGAAATTGTCATTTCAATCGGAAAGTTGGATATCGGACACGGTGTTAAGATTAAGGAATTGAAAACTAATAATTTTGATTTGCTACAAAATGACAGAACTTTAGTAGTTCAAATTCTTAAAAGTCGTGCTACAGATGCTGCAACTACTGAAGATGATAGCGAAGGAGAAACTGCCGAAACTTCAGAAGAATAAAAACTTATTAATTAGTATAGTTCAGTAAATTCATAGGAATTGCCTGACCAGTCTAAAAACCTGACTAAATCACTTGTTTTGATTATAAGTGAGGCAGTATTATCATTGGGGTGAAAACTGATACTTTCAGATTGTAAAAGGTTTTTGTCAAGAAACACATAAACATGTTTTTGTAAATCGTTGACAAGACCAAAGACAGAAACACTACCCGGATAAAGACCGAGATGGGTCAACATTCGCTTTTCTGATGCAAAACTCAGTTTTCCTTGTTTGAGTCTTTGTTCTAAATCGCGTATTTGTAAAATATAATCGCAATCTAAAATTACTAAAATGTGCTTGTTGCCTTTGTGATTTCTAAAAAAAAGATTCTTACAATGCTGCGCTTCTAAATCTTTCCAATATTCTCGGGCAATTTCTACTGTGGGTGCAGGAGGATGTTCATAATAGTCATAAGAAATATCAAGTTCTTTTAGTGCTTCGTAAACTTTTGTGTCTCCTCTGCGTTTTGTCATAACATTTTGATTATGAGTTAGTTAATAGCCTATTTATTATCAATATGTATGGTTTCGTCTATAACATACATGGGTATGCCTTTAACCTTATTGCTAATGTTGAAAATGTATTCGGCTAAAATCCAAATCAATACGAACAAGAAGCCTAAAAGCATATAATTGAAAGCTGCAAGCCATTCAAGGAGCTTGTAAAACTCATTGTTGAATATAAAGTTGTACATCAGATATGCGAGGAATATAAAACCGCTAAAAATAACAAACAAGCCGACAAACAAACCCAGGCGGAGAGGAATGATAGAAAAACTTAGCATACCTTTTAGCGCAAATCTCAGCATTTTAAGCCAACTAAACCCGGTTTTTCCCGAAACCCTCTCAGGTCGCTCATATTCTACTATGGAATAAGAAAAACCCAACCACGGCAAAATTCCTCTAATATAATCTGTATTCATATTGTTTTCTCGAATAACATTTAAAACCTGTTTGTCCATTAAGCGAAAATCACCAATATTGGCAGGCATTTTTACTTCAGATGAAAATGATAGTATTTTATAATGTATAAGGGCAGTAGTTTTTTTCATAAACTTGTCCTTGCGTATGGTGCGTTTTGCGTAAACAACTTTGCTTCCTTCTTCCCATTTTCGTATCATTTTATCAATTACTTCGGGAGGATCTTGAAAATCGCAATCCATAGTAATTGTTGCATCACCTTTTGAATGTTTTAATCCGGCAGTAATAGCTGCTTGATGTCCGAAATTGCGGGTAAATGAAATTATTTTTACTCTTGTGTCGCTTTGGGATAATAATTTGAGAATCTGTAAGGAATTGTCAGAACTACCATCATTTATGAAAATAATTTCATATTGCAAATCACTTAGTTTACTAAATATATCTACAATTGCTTGATGTATGTTTTCAATGTTTTCTTCTTCATTGAAAACAGGAATTACTATTGAGACAATTTTCATACTAGTTGTTTTTACAAAGATACATTAATATCAGATTAATCAACATTAGACACCTATAAATGTATATTGTTTAGACATAAAAATAATAAAAATTTTATTTCATTAGGTTAACAATCTGTATGATTTTTGTAAATTATTTTTTAATTATACTTCTATATCTATTTGATTATCAGTTATATACTTTTATTAAAATATGTTTTTTAAAAAACTATAAAAAAAAATATCAATATGACTAATGTTTTAACATTCTGTATTTCAGCGCTTTACAAAATATAAATTCTGTAAAAAAATCTTTTTTACAGGCAAATATTATCTGATGAAATTTTTTTGTCGAACTAAATGTTGTTCTTGTCTATAAAAGACAATAATCTCTTAAATGTTTGATATACACTAAGATAGGCGATGAATAGATTGAAAATAGCGACAAGGAGAGCTAATATATCGTAAAAAATTTCTATTTTAGTACTATTTTTTTTTGATTTCTTACATTTTTATTGTATATTTGTAAGTTGGTTTAGCTAAGTGAACCAAAAACATAAAGAAATTTAATTTAATTCAATTTATTATGAAAAAATTTTTACAAACGCTTGAAATTGCAAAACAAATCTCAATTATCACTCTTTTGATTTGTTTTATTTTTGTTGGAAATCTGTTTGCCGAAACAAACGGAGAGGCAACTTCAAACAAATCTTTTGTTGAAGTTAAAGATAATGGGGTGCTGGCTTGGTCTTTTGATAAACAAAACAATAGCAAACCAGAAGGCAAACCAACAAAAAAGATTGCAAATAAACTCATTAAGGAGTATAATGATGTGATGATTCCGCTTGAATCATATCCTTGTGAAGGGGAACCTCAAAAAGCTACCGTAATGCCTACAAATACGGTTTATGCAGGTGTAAGCCAAACTACGGCATTATATCTTAGCGGATTAACAGAAGATGATTTATCTTTTCAATGGAAAGTATCTGACTCCCCCGGAGGTCCTTATGCTGATATTGCCAATGCAATTAGTGAAACCTATACTGCTCCGGGCTTAGGGAGCAATGGCACTGCCAAGTATTATGTTTGTGAAGTTACTTGTGATAATACAGGAGATAAAACATTATCTCGAGAAGCATCTATTAAAAGAATAGCCGCTTATTGTAGTGTAAGTGGGAGTTCTCATGCATGTGCGATAGGGAATAATTTTGCAATTGCGAAAGTAGAAGTTGGCTCTACAGTTCTTATTAATCAAGGTTGTGGCAGTAAACTATCAAAATTTTACTGATAAGGTTGTTAATGTAATGCAAGGAGAAACTTATCAATTGAGAATTACAAAAACAGGTGCAAATTATGCAACTTATAATCGTGCTTTTGCCGATTGGGATTTAAGTGCTACATTTGAAACTCCTGAAATGTTAGTTAATCAAACTATTTCGTCAGGCGGTAATACAGTTATAACAACTAATTTTACAGTTCCAATGACATCTGAATTGGGGCAGGTTAGATTAAGAGTTGCTACTTCATATAGTAGCCAAGTTGGTTCTGGTGCTTGTTCAGTAAATCAAGGTCAAGTTTGCGATTTTACATTATATGTTGTGCCTCGCCCTCCTTGTGAAGGTATGCCCACAGCAGGCAATGCTTCTGCTGCTCAATTTAGTTTATGTCCCAATGAGAATACTACAATCAGTTTAAACGGATACACTAATGACGAAGGTGGTATTGAATTTAGATGGCAAACTTCAGAAGACGGTGTAAACTTTACCAATATCACAACAGGAACAGGTTTTACTCAAAATCAATATACAACTCCTAATTTAGTTAATAATACAACAAAAGATAGTGTATATCATTACAGATGTGCCGTAATTTGTTCTTACACCAATGACTCAGCATTTTCTAATGTTGTTCCGGTAACTGTCAATCCGGCTCCTGTTGTCAGAATTAATGGAGAGCCTTCGCCTTACGATGCAAGTATTTGTTATGCTGGCGATCCGGATAATATTCAACTTTCATTAACTAATTTGTCTGCCGGCTCAACCTCATATACTTGGGCTCCGGCTACGGGTTTAAGTGCCACAACGGGTGCAACGATTATTGCTAATCCTGATAATTCTCAAACATATACTGTAACTGCCACTGCTAATGGATGTTCTAGTACAGCAACAGTTAATATAAATGTCAATCCGACAACGCTTGTGTTTAATCCGACATCGGCTGAAATATCCATATATGAAACTATTCCTTTAAGTGTTTCATCAACATCAATAAATGGTAATATCATATATACATGGTCAGATGCTCCAAGTTTGGATACAGATGTTGGAAGCACGGTTCAAGCAACACCACTTTCAACAAGGACTTATACAGTTACTGCAACTGACGGAGAAGGCTGTTATCGTACGGGCGATGTGTCGGTTAGTGTTAATTGTTATCCCTCAGAAGATGCAAGTAATTTAAGTTTTTCAAATATCGAAACCAATAAGCTTGATCTTACTTTTGACAGAGGAAATGGAGAAAAAGTTGTGGTTATTGCCAGAGCCGGTTCTGCGGTAAATGCTGTACCTACTGATAATACTGCTTATACTGCCGATGCCAATTTTGGCTGGGGCGATGAAATAGGCAATGGTAATTATGTATTATATGTAGGCGATGATGCAGACGAAGTTAGTTTTACTGTTACTGGTTTAACCGAACTAACTACTTATCATTTTGCTATTTATGAATATAGAGTTAGTCCTGAAATTTGCTACACTATAACTCCGCTTATAGGCAATATACCTACACCAACTCTGCAATGCGACCCTCCGACAAGCAAAACATCAAATGCAAGCGTAAGTAATATTACATACACTACTGCTGATGTAAGCTGGACAAGAGGAAATGGAGATTATGTTCTTGTTGTTGCTGCTCCGATTACGGTTAATTTTACACCCGAAAACGGAGTACAATACGAAGCCAATGCTTCGTATATAGACGGAGAACAAGTCGGAAACGGCAGAGTGATATATAAAGGAAGCGGAACAAATGTTTCATTGTCCAATTTGCCAACAGGTACAAACTTTAGTATTGCATTTTTTGAGTTTAACTCTTATGATTATGATGTACCTTGTTATAATAAATCAGCTTATACATATTCATTCTCTTCACCTTCCGATTGTTACCGAACAATTGCTTCTGGTGATTGGGAAGATATTTTAATTTGGGAAAAACAATTAATGTGTGTTGGTGGTTGGATACCAGCAGCAGAAATTCCAAGTTTCAACTCTTCTACAGTTACAATTAGCGAAGGACACCAAGTGCTTATTAATGAAGATATTACACTTGACGAATTGAAGATTGAAGAAGGTGCTGTTTTAACAATTGACCAAGGTGTGGAAGGACACTTTAATTATGCAAGCGTGAAAGACTTGGTTGTTAATGGCGGAACTTTGGTTAATAATGGTATTTTGACTTATCACGAATCAGTGCAAGCTGAATTTAACGAAGGTTCAACATACATCCACAATCAAAACGGAGGTAAATTGCCAACAGCTATTTGGGGTGATAATTCAAATTGTAATATTACTGGAATGATAGCTACTGTTCCTACTAATCTAAAACAAAACTTCTATAATTTCTTATGGGATTGCGAAGGACAAACAGGTGTTGCAGGTTTTGACGATAATAACTTCCCACAACAAATTAGAGGTGTAGCTGATTTTAAAAAAGCAGGAGCAAGTTCACAATGTAACTTTAATGCTCTTAGAACATGGTCGGGCGACTTGAAAGTTGGAATTAGAGCATTAGTTATGATTTCTTCAACCCCTACAGGTACTTTTACTGTTAGAGACCTTACTTTATATGGAAATGTAAGCAATGCAAGATTGTTAACTAACAGTTCAGGAAATGTTCTTACAATGAATATTAGAAACTTGACTATTGAAAATCAAGGCATCTTAGACTATAATGGTCTTAACACAAATGCAACAACAGTTAATGTTAGTGGCGATTTAACAATAAACACAGGTTCGATAATTGTTAGTAGCAGTAATACTAGCGGAACTAATTCAATCTTTAATTTCAATGGAACAACACAACAAAATGTAAATATAACGGGAACTGGAAGTATTTATGGTGTTAGTGGAAGATTGATTAATTTCAGAACACTTGCCAATTCAATAGTGAATTTTGAAACTCCATTTATTATAGGTTCTTCAGGTGCTTATGTTTCATTTGCCGTAAATGCCAGTTCTACTATTATGATACCGCATCCACAAGGTATAACTACAACAGGAGAAACAGGAAGCATACAAACCAAGGGGACAGGCAGTAGCAGAACTTTTGCTGTTAATGCTAACTACATATATACGGGAACAACAGGTCAAGTTACCGGAAATGCCCTTCCGGCTAACCCAACAGGAAAAATTACTGTTAAACTTTCAGATGACGGAATACTCAAATTGTCACAAGCCACTACAATTAGCATAGCTAACGGTTTGACACTTGAAAAAGGTTCTTTACAATTGGATAATCTCAATTTAAGCCTTACAGGAGTGGGAAGTATCGCAGGAACATTTGACGATACTAAAAAGATTATCACAAATGGAACAGGACAATTATTAATGCAAATTCCGACAAGCGGTTTGCCAATTACAAAATTGTTCCCAATAGGTGATGTAGATTATTATTCTCCAGCATCTTTGAATTTTACTCAAAACTCTGCTGTTTTGACGGTAGGTGCTAAAGTTGCTCCCGAAGTTCATTCTTCAATAGGAGTTTTGGAGGGAAATAAATTAAGTCGTTATTGGAGTTTTACAACTTCAGGTAGTGGCACATATACATACAAACCATCATTTACTTATGCAGATACAGACATTATTGGTAGTGAAGCATCAATGAAGCCAAACAGATATAATGCAGAAGAATATCCTGAGTGGTCAGTATATGCAGGTGGTGCCGAAAATAATGTTTTAGCATGGACAGATGAATTAAGTTCAAGCGTTGACGCATTGCACAATAGCGATTTTACTGGAAAACAAGACGCATGTTTGGCTCCAACACAACAACCCGGTGCTGTTAGCTTGGGTGCAAGTACATTCAACACTCAAGTTCTAAATTGGGCTTCAATTGGTGACGGAACTGCCGGAGTATTAGTTCTTGTAAAAGAAGGTTCTCCGATTACCGTAGGTCCATTGCATGCAACTATTTATGATGCCAACCCTATTTTTGGCTCAGGCGACCAAATACTTACAACAGGTGCTTATGTGGTATATAAAGGCACAAATACTACGGTTACGGTAACTAATCTTGAACCTTTAAAAACATATTATTACCAAATTTACGCATACAATAGCCTTGAAAATCCTTGTTATTTAATTCCGACAACAGTTTCTGGAAGTTTCAATTCAGCTTCTTGTCATCCGGCAACACAAGCAAAATCACTTGTAATTTCTTGTGTCGAAGAAAAAGAACTAACTTTTGAATTTGAAAGAGGAAACGGAAATGCAGTTATTGTACTTGCAAAAGAAGACGGAGCAGTTGATGCCGAACCTCAATATAATACAGAGTACATAGGCAATCCGGTGTTTGGTGGTGGTTCTGAACTTGGAAGTGGAAACTTTGTTGTATATAATGGATACGAAGAAGGAAATGTTAGCGTAAAAATCAGCGGTTTGCAAGCCGGCAAAACATATCATTTCCAAGTGTTTGAATATAATATCAATCCAAGTTGTTATAATGTGTTTTCTGCTCCTACAATCAGTCAGGGAACAAGATTACCCGCAAGCTATGTGTCAAGTACAACAACTCAAAATACCACACCTATAAATCCGGGTACTATTAATCAGCAAATTATTGGTTTGAGTATAGTTATCAGCGGAAATAACGACCCATCTGCGTTTATTAATTCCATTACTTTTAGCACACAAGGATCTTCACATGTAAATGATATTCAAAGAGCACGAATTTTCTACACAGGAACAAGTAGCGTGTTCTCGCCAACAACTCAATTTGGAGAAACCGTAGAAAAAGCTGAAATTAACCAAACTTATACACATGCTGTAAATGGAAGCATGGCATTAACAACAGGCACAAACTATTTCTGGATTGCTTATGATATACCTGAAAGTGCAACTTTGGGCAACTGGATTGATGCCATTTTAACTTCGTTTAATATTACCGATAATACAGGCACATCTGATAAAACACCGGCTATAACTACCCCTACAGGGTATAGAGTGATTACAGCAAGTTCAGGTGGAACAATTGCAACTGCATCATGTACAGTATCAGGGTCTAATGGATATGGAGAGGCTATGTCTTCTTGGAAAATAAATGGACATACATATTCTTCTTCTAATTATAATGTTGGATATGATAACAAGACATCAGAACCTGCCGCAACAGTTAGTCCGGGAGAAACTTATACTTTACAATTTTCTTATAGTAGTGTTTGGGGAGCATTATGGGCATATATAGATTGGAATGGAAATGGTGCTTATGTTGCTGGAGAGAAAATTATTGATGAGATGTATAGTACTAGTGGTTCAATTCAATTAACCATACCTGCAGATGCAAAATTAGGTCCTGTTAGGGTTCGTTTTATTATAGGAGAAAATGCCCCTGGTGCTACTGCTTGTAGTTCTAGTGGTTTAAGCCGACATGGTGCAGATTATACATTAATTATTGGTTCTACTGAACCAGAGGTTGCTTGTGAAACTCCTCTACCAGAGGTTACTACACCTATAAACTATGAAATAGGAGATACTCCTTCACAATTAAGTGCAATAGGAGATAGTTTAAAATGGTACACCACAATTACAGGAGGAACAGCTTCGGCTACTGCACCTACTCCAAGCACAAGCACTTATGGCACAAGTATGTATTATGTTTCACAAACTGATGGCTGCGAAAGCCCAAGAGTGCAAATAGCGGTTAATGTTAATTCATCAATAGACTGTTTCACTTGTGAGCCACCAACTGTTCAGGCTACAAATATGCAGCTAATTGACAGAGACGAAGACTTTTTGCAAGTACAGTTTACTCGCGGAGGTGGTACTCATGCAATTGTAATCGCAAGAGAAGGCTCACCCGTAACGGCAGCTCCGGTGTTTGATACCGATTATAGTGCAAATAGTGAATTTGGTGGCGGTTCAGAATTAGGTTCGGGCAACTTTGTGGTTTACAATGGTAATGATGTAGGTGTTGTAACACTTAATGTTACAGGCTTAACAGCGGGCAAAACTTATTATTTCGTAGTTTACGAATATGATGCTTTGCCAAATTGTTATTCATACTTGCCTCTGCAAAGCAATTTCACCACTCTCGACCCAATGGTTTATGTTTCAAGTACGCTAACTCAAAACAACACCAACACTACAAATATTGGAACAATAAATCAGGAGATTATTGGATTGCAAGTAGTTACTTCAGGAGGCGAACCTTATGCAACTCTAAATTCTATTACATTTAGCACTAATGGAACAACAAGTGCAGCCAATGATATTGCAAATGTTAAAATATTCTATACAGGCACTTCGTCAACATTTGCAGCTACTAACCAATTTGGAGCTACTGTTTCGGGAGCTAATATACCTTCAGGTGCAAGCACTTATACAGTAAACGGTTCTCAAGATTTGTCTGAAGGCACTCACTATTTTTGGGTAGCTTATGATATATCTAATATGGCTACTGTGGGTGATTTTGTAGATGCCGAAATGCCAAGTATCAATATTACTGATGCAAGTGGAGTAAATGATGTAAACCCGTCTAATAATCCACCAGCAGGCAAAAGAGAAGTAGTACAAACGAATTATTGTATTCCGTATCCAGGTACTACACAAGAAAGACATAGATTAACAAAAGTTGTGTTTAGCGGTGATGGTTCAACATTCAATTATGATAATTCACCCGGTAGCAATACTCCTGAATATGAGTTTAACTCTTATACAGGCGAAGTTGTACAAGGAAATACTTATACCTTATCTGTTACACGGGGAACAGGTGGATATAGTGAGCCTTCTACGATAAGCGTTTGGGCTGATTGGAATAATAGTGGCAACTTTGCTGATGTTCCAAATAATCCTGAAGAATATATTATGCAGGCTGCATATTTGTCCGAAGGAGGTTCAAATACTGCACAGGTATTAGTTACAATCCCAAACAATATTTCACTTGGAAATCACAGAATGAGAGTTTGGGTAAGATTTGATAGTTACTTGAATTCAATTTCACCTCATGACCCATGTGCCATAGGTGTAGGCGGTTTGTTTGGTTCAGACTTCGGACAAATAAAAGACTTTAACCTTAAAGTTGTTGCCCCTATCGTTGACGAATGTGCAAGTCTTGTGTTTCCTTTAAATGCTTCACTTAATAATAATCTTAATTCTGTATTGGAATGGACAGCAGTTGAGGGAGCTGAAAGTTATAATGTATATTTCGGCAAAACAAATCCTCCGGCTTATGTTACTACAACCTTGGCAACTACATATCTGCCATTTATTGCAGATTATAATTCCACTTATTATTGGAGAATTGAGCCTATAGTTGATGGTAATGTATCAGTAGATTGCGATGTATGGTCATTTAAAACTAAGGCTCTTGAATGTCCGGTTATTCAGATGCCAGAAGATGGTGCAAGCGAAGTAGAATTGACGCAAGTTCTATATTGGGAACCTATGGCAGGTAATGTTTGGTATAATGTTTATTTTGGAACTGAAAATCCGCCACCATTAGTAGTAACTTGTTCAGATAGCTTATTCTCAAGTTTCTATAACCCGGGTGAATTAGACCTGAACACAACTTATTATTGGATGGTTGTTCCAAAAACGCCAACGACAGACATTGAAAGCTGTGATGTGTATTCATTTACAACTATTGTTGAGCCTTCATTGTTAGATTTAACATGGAAAGGTAGTGTAAGTACAGAATGGAACAATCCGCTAAATTGGGAACCTAATGTTGTTCCTACTTCAACAAATAATGTTACTATTCCGAGTACTTATACTAATCCGCCAATTGTTAATGTTCCAAAACAAGCACCTGCTCGTTCAAGCAATTTAACAATTAATTCTAAGGCAGTTTTAACAATTGCTCCTGACAAGGCTTTGACAGTTCATGGAGATTTAACCAATAGCGGTACTCTACATATCCGTTCTGCTCAAGATCCTAATGAAAGTATCCATTACACACAAGATGGTTCTTTGATAGTTTTGGGCAACAGAAGTGAAGGTACTTACAAGATAGACAGATTCTTTAGCGGTTCATTTTGGCACATGGTTTCAAGTCCGATTACTGATGCCAAAGCTAATGTGTTCACTAACTTATGGTTGCGTGATTATGACGAATCTCAAAATGCTTGGGGTGCTTTTGTAACCAATTTATCAACACTTTTAACAGTCGGAAAGGGCTTTATAGTTTGGTCTTATGATGCAACTGATTTAAGAACATACAATGGTTTAATCAATCACGGAACTATTCCTATGAGTATTCAATATTCAACTATAATTGCTCCACATCAAAGAGGCTGGAACTTAGTAGGTAATCCTTATCCTTCAGCCATTGATTGGACAATTGAAGGTGGCTGGGAAAAAACTAATTTGGCAAAGACCATTTATGTTTATTCAGCAGCCAAAGGAAACTATTTAACATGGAATCCTGCTTATGGTGGTCAGGCAGGTACTGTCTTTACTATTGGACAAGGTTTCTTTATTCAAGCAGCAGGTATCAATCCGTCTTTGACTATCAAACCAGAGGCAAGAGTGCATAATAGTGTAACCTTCAGAAATGAAGCGGCTAATGTAATTCAAGTTAATATTGCAGGTAATAACTATGCCGACCATAATTATATTGCTATTATTTCAGACGCTTCTACAGAATATGACTATGACTATGATGCTGCTAAACTACCTGGTTTGGCAGAAGCACCACAACTTTACACTTTGAAACAAGAAGTACAACTTTCAGCTAATGCAGTACAAACCGAAGAAGACATTCTCGGTATGGTATTATATCTTGAAGTTGGAGTTGCTTCTGAATATGAATTGACATACACACATACTTTGATGGGCGATAACATTCTTATCTTAGATAAGATAACCTCACAAATTATCCGTAAGGGACAAACATATCGTTTTGCTGCTACACTAACAGACAGAACTGATAGATTTGAATTTGTTGATGAGTCGTCTATTTTAAGTGCAGGCTATCAAGAATCATTATCTATCATTCCAGTATGGGAAGATAATAATATCTTGTATATCGGCAACTTAGGCGATGAAACGCTTGCCACAATAAGTATATACAACACACTTGGTGCAAAAGTAATGAGTTCAAGCTCACAAGTTACTGACTTGAATATGTTGTCAAGAGGTGTTTATAGTGTTAAAGTATATACAGATAAACGGACTATAAATCACAAATTAATTGTGAAGTAG
>CAZKDV010000004.1:0-55221 GCA_964551645.1 uncultured Bacteroidales bacterium
ACCAATGATTTCGCCAGAGGCTAAACGAGGTAAATATTTTCTTTTTTGTTCTTCACTTCCAAAAATATAAATTGGATACATCACTAGTGAAGTTTGTACAGAAGCCATTGAACGAACGCCCGAATCTCCTCTTTCTAATTCTTGCATAATAAGTCCGTAAGACATATAATCTAAATCAGAGCCACCGTATTCGCTTGAAATAAATGGGCCAAATGCACCAATTTCACCTAACTCTTTAACAAAATGCCTTGGAAATTCTGCTTTTTCAAAATATTCTTCTATGCTAGGTTTAACAGAGCGATTAACCCAGTCTCTAACTGCATTACGAACAATTTTTTGTTCATCTGTAAATAAATCGTCCACTACATAATAGTCAGGAGCGTTGAATTGAACTGAATGAGATGACATAACTATTTGATTTAATTGTTTTAATACTGCAAAAATAACATTTTTTTCATTAATTATAGTCTCTTAGGTTTTTTTAATAATTTTGCACTACTAATCAAATTATTAATAAAAAAATTTCATGCAATCAAATACAAATCAAATTGGATTTATTGACAGCTCTCGTTTGATAATTGAATCATTTGCCAGAGCAGGAGCAGATGTGTTTGTTGGTTATCCGATTACACCTGCAAATCTATTATATTTATATGCCAGCAAGCGATTTCCCGAGTTTATTGCTGCTCCAGATGAAATTACAACCTTGCAATTGATGTCAGGGTATTCTGCAGCAGGAAAAATACCCATTACTGCTACTTCGTTTCCGGGATTTGCCCTTATGATTGAATCAATTAATATGGCATATATGATGGAATTGCCAATGGTAATTGTGCTTGTTCAAAGATTAGGTCCTGCAACAGGAAGTGCAACTTGTGGTGCACAAGGAGATATTGATGTCGTGAATGGGGTTATTTCGGGAGGAATGTCGTTGCCTATGATTAGTTTGACTAATAGCAATGATTGTTGGGAATTATCTGCAAAAGCTATCGAAATGGCAGTAGAAATGAGAACTCCTGTTGTTTTGCTTACCTCAAAAGAAGAGGTTATGACAATGTATTCTTACGATTTTTCAAGTTTAAAAGAAATTAATAAAATTAAAAGAAATTATTATTCGGACAGTAAACCATATCTTCCATACTTGCCTTTGGATAATCTTGTGCCTGAGTTTTTGCCCGTAACGAACAATAAGCATCAAGTTAGATTTACCGCATCAACACATGATAGGCGAGGAATTATTCAAAACACTTCAGATGAAGCATTGCAAAACTCAAGGCGATTAAATGAAAAAATATTGCTAAATATGGAGCAATACCAGATGTTTGAGTTAGATGAGCAAGAAGGGGCAGAAATATTATTATTCTCGTATGGAATATCAAGTGCTGCAACAAAAGAAGCTGTAATAGAATTGCGAAAAGCAAATAAAAAAGTTTCTATGTGTTTGGCAAAAACATTATTACCAGTTCCAGATATATATTATGATATTGTTCAGCGTTATAAGATAACCGTTTTTGTTGAAGAAAATCTGACAGGACAATATAAAGCTCTTATGTTTGGAAAAAAATCGCCAAAAAACATTGTTGGGATTAACAAAATAGGTAAAATGATTGAACCTAATGAAATCATAGAACTTGTATTAACTTTTTAAATAAAAATATAATGGAATATACATATCTCACAGGAGACACACTTCCTTTTTGTAAAGGTTGTGGACATATAGGAATAACTCAAAACACAGAAAAAGCTCTTCAAAAATTAGCGATAAATCCTTTGGAAGTTATACTCGTTACAGATATTGGTTGTCATGGTATTATTGATAAATCGTTTTTAACGCATACAGTTCATGGTTTACATGGTCGTTCGGTTGCTTTGGCTTCGGGAATAACCGTATCTATGAATGAATCAAGCAAAAAGGTTATAGTATTTATGGGTGATGGTAGTGCTTCAATTGGTTTACAACATATTATTGATGCTGCACATAAAAATTATAATATGACAGTTGTTGTTCATAATAATATGCTTTACGGAATGACCGGAGGACAACCAAGTGAATACACTCCAAAAGGATTTAAAACACCAACATTACCTCAAGGTGCGAGTCGTGATAATCATGATATTTGCAAACTTGTAGCTGCTGCAGGAGCAAACTATGTTAGACGGGTAGTCGGAATAGGTGATTATTCTGATATAATGGTAGAGGCATTTTCAAAACAAGGATTTTCACTTATTGAAGTAATTGAAGTTTGTCCAAGTTATGGAATGAAAGCAAATCCAAGTATGAAACTTAGAGATATTGCAAAAGAAGCTGGATTAGATGAAGGTTTGTTTGTAAATAGAGATTTACCTGCATTCAAAATGGATAGAAATATTGATGCAAAATCTCTTATTAACGATTTTCAAGTAATGCCAAAAACATATTCTGCAAAAATTAATTCTCCTCTAAAAATAATGATTAGTGGTTCGGCAGGAGAAGGAGTTCAATCAACTGCTGAAATATTAGCAAAAGCGGCAATTATTTCGGGTTTGCACACAACAAAAAAAGGAAGTTATCCTGTTACTGTGGGTATAGGCTTTTCTTCGTCAGAAGTTATTGTATCTCCTGAAATCATTCAATATACGGGTCTTTCATCTCCCGATGTACTAATTGTAACATCAAAAGATGGAATTGATTTTGCCAGTCCACGCATCCGTAAAATGAAAGAAGGAAGCGTAATTTATGTTGATGAAACTTTGCAATTGCCTGAAACACAAGCAAGTATTTTTACTTATAATTTTAGAGAAAAGGTGGGAGCAAAAAATTCATGTCTATATGCTTTGTATAAATATTTGTCAGAAACAGACACAATTCCACTTGAAGCATTTTTAGATATTATGAAATCAAGCAAAATGAGTAGTAAAGTAAATATTGATAAATTATTTGATTTGTAGAGTTTAAATAATCGCTTTCCAAATTAATTCCACAATATCAAGATTATCAATCTCATCTTCTTTGTTTTTATATTTTATTCCGTCTGTTAACATAGTCATACAGAAAGGGCAAGATGTAACAATAGTATTTGTATTTGTTTCAATTGCTTCTTCAGTTCGCTCAATAAAAATTTCTTTATCTCCTTTTTCTGCATCTTTAAACATTTGAGCGCCGCCACCCCCACAACAAAGTGCAAAGCTTTTATTTCGCCTCATTTCGATATGCTTAATCCCTAAAAAATTTAATAAATCTCTTGGGGCTTGATAGATATTATTGCCTCGTCCTAAATAGCATGGGTCATGAAAAGTTGCAGTTTGCCCTTTTAGTTTAGATTTATCTAATTTTAAGTTTCCTTTGATAATTTCTTGTTTAAGAAATTCGGTATAGTGTATAAGATTGTAATTTCCGCCCAAATCGGGATATTCATTTTTTAAAATATTATAACAGTGTGGGCAAATACAAATAATATTTTTTACTTCATATTTTGAAAAAATACCAATAAGTTTTAGAGCTTGTAATTGGAATATTATTTCATTGCCTGCTCTTTTTGCAGGATCGCCTGTACAAGTCTCTTCAGTTCCGAGTACGGCATAGTCAGTTTTTAAGTGATTTAGGATTTGAGCAAAAGTTTTGGCTACTTTCATATATCTATTGTCATACGCACCAGCACATCCAACCCAGTAGAGGTATTCAATCTTACGACCTTCAGCAAAAACATCTGACATTATTGGCACATTTATCTTCATTTCATAATTATTTTTGTTCTGTCCATTTCAGTCTGTCTTCTTTTGAATATTGCCATGGAGATCCATTATTTTCAATATTTGCAAAAATTGTGTTTAGTTGATGTGGAGCATTTCCTTCTTCCATTACAAGATAACGCCTCAAATCAATAATAAAAGTAGTATGGTCAATATTCAAAGGACATTCTTTGGCGCAAGCATTGCATGTTACGCATGCCCAAATTTCTTCTTCAGTAACATAATCTCTAATTAAAGATTTGTTGTCATTATATGCTGTGCCTTCTTTTTTCAAACCTTTTGATTTTTCATTCATTCGCTTACGAATATCCATAAATAGCTTTCGTGGAGATAGTGCTTTGCCAGTAATATTGGCAGGACATACAGCAGTGCATCGTCCACATTGCGTACAGGCAAGCGAATCAATATAGTTTTTCCAAGTAATATTTTCGACATCTAAAATTCCAAATCTCTCAATTTTTTCAGTTTGAGAAATAGCGTCAATGTTTGTAAATAGTTCAGGATTTAGTATAATTTGTGCTT
Source organism: uncultured Bacteroidales bacterium (assembly GCA_964551645.1). GTDB lineage: Bacteria > Bacteroidota > Bacteroidia > Bacteroidales > DTU049 > CAZKDV01. The sequence continues at coordinate 4,252 of CAZKDV010000004.1, forward strand.
CTTTTGTGATTTGCTCCATAGTGTATAATTTACTCAAAGGAGATAATCTGCTTAAAAATACATTGGGCAATGAAAGAAAAATATGAAAATGTTTAGAATATGGTAAGATATTAGCAAAAATAAAAATCAAAAGTATATGTGTCCACCAATTAAACTTGTACCAAAAAATGAGTTTTGGAGTAGATAAATTTGAAAATAAAGGAGCTATGTATTTGCTTATCGGATAGTTTACCACACAAGCATCAGTATGCAGTGCCATAAAAAATGTATTTAAACCTGCAAGGCTAAGCATCAATAAAAAAATAAAAGTCAAAGCAAGATATGCGTCTTTGTGGTTTTTTTTGCTTAATTCTTTTCCATGCAAACGAGCAATATTCAAATAATATCGCCTTATAATGAAAATAATTATACAAATTCCTATTATGTATGCAAACACATCACCAAAGCTCATTAAAAAACAATAGGTATTTCCTAATATTGCGAAACTTTTTTCTAGTCCAAAAACTCCATCAACGACTATTTCTAAACTTCCGAAAAGAATTATGCAAAATCCCCAAAATACAAGAGCGTGCATAATTCCAGCTATACGATTACGAAAAATTTTTTTTTGAAAAAATCCATTGACAAAGATTAGTTTGATGCGTTTGCCAATTCTTTTTATAGGATAAGCACTTCTGGTTAGCTTGAAGTTTTCAATAATTATACTAATGGAATATATAAAAACTCCAATTGTAATAATCAAAAGAGATGTAAAAATTAATTTCTCCATTGTGATTGTTAGCTTGAACACAAACTTGCTTGTAAAAGTATAAAAATTTTATATATGCAAAAAAATTATTTAGAGTAAAATACTTTAAGGAATAAGATTATTATACAAGTAGATAAGAAAAAAATCGTAATTTTACGCAAAAATTTTTTCATGGAACAGATTCTTCTATACATACTTATTTTTATTATAGCGATTGTAAGCTCTGTAAGAAAGAATAAAAAGAAAACTCAACAAGCCCAACAACAAGCAAAAAAAGTTGAAAAAACAGTAGTAGAACAAAAAAAATCAGAATTTCAAGGCTTTATACAACAATTAAAAGAGCAATTTGGAGAAGATATTCCAGAAGATAAAAAACTACAGCCAATTCAGACAGAACAACCCATTTCGTTCAATAAAAAGCGAAATTATACTGATAAAGAACGAAAATTAACAGATTCAAAAGTATATATAGAATCTAAGTTGCAAGGAAAAAATGTAAAAACTCAAAAAAATCTTACTATTCTCGAAACAGAAGAAGAAGTTGCGGAAGATATTGATATTCAATTTGTTGAAATAGATGATGCAAGAAAGGCTTTTATATTTTCAGAAATTTGGAACAGAAAATATGTGTAGAGTGAGAAATTTTGCTTTTTTTTGCATATTGGAAATTTATGTATTTTTGCCAATTATTAAAATAGTAAAATAAAAATTATACAAACTATGTTTAAAAAATTACTTAGCGGATTTAGCTTAATGTTGCTGATAACAGCCACTGTTCTTGCACAAAGCGGAACACTTATGGGTAAATTGAAAGATAAGGAAACTGGAGAACCAATTCCGTTTGCTAATATAGTTGCTGAAACAGCAGGGCGCCAAGTGGGAGGTTCTACAACAAACTTTGACGGAGAATATACTATCAGACCAATTACTCCAGGTAGATATGATGTTAAAGCAACTTATGTCGGATACAAACCAATTATGATTCAAAATGTTATTATTTCTCCTGATAAAATAACATTTTTAGATGTTGAAATGGAATCAACTGCGGTTACTTTAACCACATTTGAAGTTGTTGATTATAAAGTCCCACTTATAGAAAAAGATGGTGGTGCTTCTGGCGGAACATTAACTAAAGAAGAAATTGAAAAAATGCCCGGCAGAAGTGCTACTTCTGTTGCAGTTACAGTTGGTGGTGTGTTTTCACAAGACGGTGAAGTTGGAAGCATCAGAGGACAAAGAAGCGAGGGTACAGTTATGTATATAGATGGTGTTCGTGTTAGAGGTTCCGGAGCTCTTCCAAAATCTGCACTTGATCAAGTTCAAGTTATTACCGGAGGTTTGCCAGCACAATACGGAGATGCTACAGGTGGTATTATCCAAATTACTACCAGAGGAGCTTCAAGAGAGTTTGGTGGTGGCGTTGAGTTTCTTACATCTCAGTTTTTAGACCCTTATGGGTATAATTTGTTAGGATTTAGTGTTCAAGGACCACTTATTAAAGGCTCTGGAGAAAATAGTACATCTTTACTTGGATTTTTTCTTTCAGGAGAACTTAGCAGACAAGCTGACGGTAGACCATTTGCAACGCCAATAGGGGTATATAAAGCTACAGATGAAGTTCTTGAATACTTAGAAGAAAATCCATTAAGACCTACAGGTTTAGGCTTCGGTGCTTTCCAAAACGGATCTTATATCAGAATGTCTGATTTAGAAAAAATGAAGTCAAAAATAAATAATACATCTTACGGTGTTAATTTGGCTGGAAGATTAGATGTTAGAACAAACCCAAACTCAAACTTAGCATTCGGAGGTTCTTTGAATTATAATACTGGAATTGCCTATGTTCATAGCTATAGCTTGTTCAATCATAAAAGCTTTCCTGTTTCAACAGATAATACTTGGCGTGTTTACGGAAGATATATGCAAAGATTTCCTACCGATTCTGCAAGCAGATCTCCAATTCAAAATGTTAACTATACAATCCAAGCAGACTATTCAAAATATACAAGTATAGCACAAGATGCTAATCATAGAGATAATTTATTTGACTATGGATATATTGGTAAGTTTACGACTCATAAAGTTAAATCTTATGAATTAGGTGATTTGCCAAACAAAGGATTATATGATGTGTATATACACAATGGGTTTAGAGATACATTATACGATTTTGAACCTATGGATGTAAACCCAATTTTGGCAACATATACAGGAAGATATTATGACTTATATCCATTATATTCAGGAATGTACTCTAATAGTGTTTTAGTTCAAAATGGTGGAGGATTATTGAATGGAGAAATGCCACCTTCAATTTATGGATTATGGACAAGTCCGGGAACAGTATATAATAGTTACGGATATTCTGACGCTAGTTCAGTAGGTATCACAGCTCAAGCTTCTGCCGATGTTGGAAGGCATGCAATTCAATTCGGATTTCAATATGAACAAAGATCAGACAGTTATTACGGTTCTGCTCCAGCTGGATTATGGTACAGAATGAGGCAACTTACAAATAAACATATCGAACAAATTGATACAGCTAACCCTATTCTTGTGTTTGATGCAATGGGTATATTTCAAGATACTGTTTGGTATAATAGATTATATGATGGTGCATCTCAATCATTTTTTGACTATAATTTGAGACAACACTTGAATTTGCCTGTTGATGGCTTAGATTGGTTAGATATTGACAGTTACGACCCAAGTACATTTGATATTTCATGGTTTAGTGCTGACGAATTATTAAATGAAGGAACAAGTCCTTATGTTGCATACTATGGATACGACCACACAGGTAAAAAATTGAAACATAAGCCAAGTTTTGATGATTTCTTCACTAAACAGGATAAATACGGAAATTATACTCGCGAAATCCCTGCATTTGAACCTATTTATATGGCAGGTTATATTCAAGATAAATTTGCATTTAGAGATTTGATTTTCAATATCGGAATTCGTGTTGACAGATTTGATGCAAACCAAAAAGTATTAAAAGATCCATACTTATTATATGAGGCAAAAACAGTAGGAGATATTGGAGATGAGTTTGGAGAAATTCCTTCAAATATGGGAGATGATTTTGTTATCTACATGAATGATACAAGATTTCCGAATGCAATTTTAGGCTATCGTGATGGCGATGTATGGTACAATGCTCAGGGGCTTGAAATTACTGACCCAACTTTAATTTCTTCTCCAGGAGGTATTGCTCCTTATTTAGTAAATCCGGAATTAACCAAACCAACATCAGATGCCTTTAAAGATTACGAACCTCAGATTAGCGTTATGCCTCGTTTGTCTTTCTCTTTCCCAATTTCTGACGAAGCTCTTTTCTTTGCTCACTACGATGTTGTTACACAACGCCCAACAACTGGATTAAGATTAGACCCAACAGACTATTACTTTATTCAAGCGAAAGGACAAAGCGTTTTGAACAACCCAAATTTAAAACCTCAAATGACCGTTGATTATGAACTTGGTTTTCAACAAATGCTGAATATTCGTTCATCAATTAAATTTTCAGCTTACTATAAAGAAATGCGTAACCAAATTCAAGTTTATCGCTTTACAGGAGCTCACCCCATGTCGTATATTTCATATAATAATATTGACTTTGGTACAGTTAAAGGTATGACTATTTCTTATGACCTAAGAAGAAATGTAAATATTTGGATAAAAGCTAATTATACATTACAATTTGCTGATGGAACAGGTTCTTCAGCTACTTCTGGTATCAACTTAGTTAGAACAGGACAGCCAAATCTTAGAATCATTAATCCTCTTGATTATGACAGAAGACATAACTTTTCATTAGTTGTTGACTATAGATATGGTAAAGGAAAAAACTATAACGGTCCAGTTATAACAAGAAAAGTAGCTGGCTCTGACAAGCTAAAAACTTATCCTATTTTACAAAATACTGGTGTTAACTTTACATTTATTGGTGGTTCTGGAGTTCCTTATAGCCGTTCGAGTACTGTTGTTCCAACACAAATAGGAGGTGGTACTTATGTTCTACAAGGATCAATGAACGGTTCAAGATTACCTTGGCAGTTTACAATAAATGCTAGGTTGGATAAAGAGATTTCTATTGCTCACGGAGCAGATAAGAAAAAAACAACTGACTTTAATGTTTATCTTGAAGTCATGAATGTATTGAATGCTCAAAATATTCTTGGTGTATATCGTGCAACTGGTAATCCTGATGATGATGGTTATCTTGCAGCTGCTGAGTATCAAGCAGGTATTCAAGCACAATTAGACCCAGAATCATTCCGCCAACAATATGCTCTTGCCGTAAATAGTCCATATAACTATAGTTTACCAAGAAGAATTAGATTAGGAATAGTTTATAATTTTTAACAATTTAAAAAATAAGAAATATTAAGATTAAATAATATGAAAAAGTTAATAATAAACATCTTCGCTTTAATTGTAATAACGGCAACGGTTTATGCAGATAAGAATCCGGACGATAAGCTAGCTATGGTTGCTAAATCTACTGCTGCTGGTTGTTTGCCTGCATCTGCTCATATTGAATTAAAGATAAATAATGTTCGTGCAAGAATAAATACAGGTGGTGATATGTGGTGGGACTTAGCCGGTTCAGCTTTGTATGAAATCCCTAAGGGTTCACAAAAACACTCAATGTTTTCTGCTTCTCTTTGGATTGGAGGCGTTGATGTTAACGGACAGTTGAAACTTGCTGCTTTAAGATACAGACAAGTAGGAAATGATTATTGGCCTGGTCCACTTTCTGTTGATGGAACGGCATCAATTGACCCAGAAACTTGTATTAAATATGATAGACACTATGTAATATACAAACAAGAAGTAGAAGATTTTTTAGGCTGGAGAACAATGCCTGAATTATATCCTGATTATCAAGTGCCTCGTTCAATTATGGATTATCCTGCACACGGAGACCCAACAAGGAATGAAGCAAAATATTTAGCACCTTTCTTTGATGCAGATAATGACGGAGAGTATAATTGGGAAGCAGGAGATTATCCTTATTATGATTTGGATAATAGTCTTTGTCCATTATATCTTCAACATGGAGCAACCAGACAACCAACTATGGGTTCGGATCCGGAATACGGCACTCCGACAGAAAAAGGCGGTTTATTGACTGACCAAGTATTAAAAGGAGATCAAACGGTTTGGTGGGTATTTAACGATAAAGGAAATGTTCACACAGAAACAGGCGGAGCTCCTATAGGTTTAGAAATTAGAGCGCAAGCATTTGCTTTTACAACTAATGATGAAATCAACAATATGACTTTTTATAGTTATGAAATTATCAATCGTTCAACATATAGATTAACAGAAACATACTTTTCACAATGGGTTGATTCAGATATTGGATATGCTTTTGATGACTATATTGGTTGTGATGTACAAAGAGGCTTGGGTTATAGCTATAATGGTAAGGCAATTGATGGTTCCGGAAAATTTGACCACTACGGAGAGCAACCACCTGCAATTGGAGTTGACTTTTTTCAAGGTCCTTATATGGATTCTGACGGAATAGATAATCCAAAATATTCTCATGTAGTAAATCCTGAAACTGGAGATACTACTTTTGTTCAGCTTTGTGATGAAAGTATCAATGGTGTAAACTTCGGAAATGGTATTGTTGATGACGAACGCTTTGGTATGAGAAAATTTGTTTATCATAATAATACAGGTGGTTATTGGGCTATGACTGACCCAAGTATTGCACCTGAATATTATAATATATTAAGAGGTATTTGGAAAGATGGAACAAGAATGTTATACGGAGGTAATGCACACTTAAATTCAGGTGCTTACGGTCCAGAATGTGATTTTATGTTCCCCGGCGATACTGACCCATGCGATTGGGGTATTGGAGGAATTCCACCTAATGGACCAAGATATTGGACAGAAGAAGTTGCTGGAAACGAGCCTTACGACAGACGATTTATGCAATCAGCAGGACCATTTACACTTGAACCAGGAGCCGTAAATTATATTACTGTTGGTATTCCTTGGGCTCGTGCTATAACTGGCGGTCCATGGGCTTCAGTTGAATTATTAAGATTAGTGGACGACAAATGCCAAAGACTATTTGATAACTGCTTTAGAGTTGTTGACGGACCTGATGCTCCAGACTTAGTTATTCGCGAACTTGATAAAGAAATTATTATATATTTGACTAACAAACCAAATAGTAATAATTATAATGAAAAATATGAAGAATTTGACCCTTCAATTGTTTCTCCTGATTCATTAGTTGGAGAAGAAAGATATGATTCTATTTATAGATTTGAAGGATACCAAATTTTCCAATTAAAAGATCCTACAGTTTCAGCTGTTGATGTACACAATCCAGACTTAGTAAGATTAGTTGCTCAGTGCGATGTTAAAAATGGAGTTTCACGATTAATTAATTTTTATTATTCCGAAGATTTAGCTGCTGTTATACCTATTGAAGAGGTTGATGGTGCAGATGCCGGAATTGTTAAATCATTCAGAGTTCTTGAAGATAAATTTGCAACTGGTGATAAACGCTTAGTAAACAACAAAAAATATTATTTCATGGCTTTAGCTTATGGTTATAATGAATATGAAAGATATTCGCAAGACCCAGCGTATCAAGTTGCCGGAGAAGCAAGTTTGTTTGGGCAACAAAGACCATATCTAGCTGGTAGAAAGAATATTGATGTTTATACTGCAATTCCTCATAAAACTGAACCATTATCAGGAGGAACGGTTATTAATGCTAACTATGGAGCAGGACCACAAATCACAAGAATTGAAGGAAATGGAAACGGAAATTTAGTTCTTGAGCTAACAAAAGAATCTATAGATGAAATTGTTAAAAATGGTATGGCAGAAAGAGTAACTTATAAAAACAATAGAGGTCCATTAAACATTCAGGTTATTGATCCATTGAAAGTTAAACCTGCTAAATATATAGTGAAATTTAATGTTGATGGAGATATTAATGATGCTACTTGGACAATGCACGAGCTTGATGCAAGTGATAATATTGTAGCATCATATCATTCTGATAAATCTATAAGTGTAGGAAGTGAACAATTATTCTTAGATCTTGGAATATCTTTATCAATACAGCAAAGTTCAAAACCCGGAGATCTTGAGCATGAAACAAATGGATTGTTGGAATCATCAATAGTATATGCTGATAGCTCTAAGAGATGGTTGTCAGGTCTTCCGAATATTGATGGACCAGGCCCGTTTAACTGGATACGCTCCGGAACAACTTATGATAGAGATGATCCAAACAATAATGATTACGAATTTAACGAAACTACACTATCGTGGTTAGACCCTGATCAACATTATGAAAAAATATTGGGAGGTACTTGGGCTCCTTATCGTATGGCATCAAGATTTGAGCATGGACCTGCAAGAGGATTATTGCATAGCTTAAGCCGTCTTGACGATGTTCATAGCATAGATGTTGTATTTACGCCCGATAAGTCTAAATGGACTAGATGCCCGGTAATTGAAACAGGTGAAGATAGATTGCTATCAGAAGGTGGAGCGGCAAAATTTGAGTTGAGAAAACATGCTTCAATTGATAAAGATGGCAAAACAGGAACCGCAGAAGCTAATTATGACAACAGAACAGTAGGTATGGGTTGGTTCCCTGGGTATGCAATCAATATTGAAACTGGCGAAAGAATGAATATGATGTATGGAGAAGATAGTTGGTTAGCCGGAGAAAACGGAAATGACATGATGTTTAACCCAACTTCAAGATATACAGGTTTAAATACTTATTTCTTTGGTGGAAAACATTTCTTGTACATTTTTGGAAACTTTAAAACTGCTAATTTAGACTTGTCACCAGCTTATGACGAAGGTGCATGGACACATGATAAATTAACTTCAGGTGGAACTGTGGAAATGAGAAATCTATATCGCTCTATTATGTGGGTAAGTGTTCCTATGGCATTGTCAGATGAAGAATGGTTATCTAATGAAGCAAGAGTACGCATCAGGGTTTCTCGCCCATATTCAAGATATTATTCTTCCTCTCCTTTGGTTAGTACTAAGAATCCACAAAATAATAATTGGCCAATGTATGAGTTTAATACTTTTGATTTAGCAACAACTACAAGCGACTTGCCAACAGCTAAAACTGCTCTTGATTTAATTAATGTAGTGCCAAATCCATACTACTCATATAGTGATTATGAAATGACTCAGTTGGACAACTTGGTTAAAATAACTAATTTGCCTCCTAAGTGTACTGTGTCAATTTTTACTGTTAGCGGTACTATGATTAGACAATTTACTAAGGACGACCCAACAACAATTATTGAGTGGGATTTGAAAAATTATGCAGGAATACCAATTTCAGGAGGAATGTATTTGATACATATTGATGTTCCAGGCGTTGGAGAAAAAACTGTGAAATGGTTCGGTTCATTACGACCACTTGATTTAAATGCATTTTAATAAAATTAAAAATAATAATTCTATGAAAAAAAGTATAAGTATCATAATAGCAAGTATCTTTCTGCTAATGTCATTCTCGACCTTTGCAGGTAATAAGGACAGAGCAGGGCAGGGAGGTAGCTCAGAGTTATTAATTATGCCCTATGCAAGAAGTAGTGGTTGGGCAAGTTCTAATACATCTAATATCAGAGGCTTAGAAGCAATGTACTTAAATGTTGCCGGAACTGCTTTTACTCAAAAAACTGAAGTAATATTTGCACACACCGACTGGCTAAAAGGTTCAGGTGTATCAATAAATTCATTTGGACTAACTCAAAGAGTTGGCGAAACAGGAGTGATTGGTATAGGAGTGATGAGTATGACATTCGGAGAAATTGATATTACAACAGTTAATCAACCCGAAGGAGGAATAGGTAAATTTCGTCCAAGTTTGATGAATATCGGACTTTCTTATGCAAAAGCTTTCTCAAATAGTATATACGGAGGTATGGTTTTGAGAATCATAAATGAGTCAATAGCCGATAACTCAGCTCAAGGAATTGCGATAGATGCAGGTATTCAGTATGTTACTGGCGATAATGACCAAATAAAATTTGGAATCGCTTTACGGAATGTTGGACCTTCAATGAGGTTTAACGGAGACGGATTGTCTTTTAGAGGAAATGTTATAGGCTCCGGTAATCAATTAACCGTAGAGCATAGATCGGCAAAGTTTGAACTACCATCTTTGTTGAATATTGGAGCTTCTTATGACTTCTTTTTAACAGAAAATCAAGAGCATATACTTACTGCATCTGGTACTTTTACCTCAAATTCATTCGAAAAAGATAATTTTAGCATAGGAGTTGAATATGATTTCAAAAAAATATTCTACTTAAGAGCTGGCTATCACTATGAAGACGGTATTTTTGAGGCAATGCCAAAAAGAACAACTGCATATATAGGACCTACAGCAGGTTTTTCATTGCAAATACCTACTAATAAAGAAAATGGTTCTTTTATTTCTTTAGATTATTCTTATCGTGCAACTAATCCTTATCAAGGAATTCATACCATAGGTGCAAGAATTAGTATGTAAAACACTTTTACGACTACATAGATTAGAGGTTCTTCATTAATGAAGAACCTTTTTTTTATATAAATGTTTTAATAGTTTATGAAATGTTTTATTTTTAACTAGGATAAATTGCCTAATCATCGCTTATCTAAGCTTTAAATCCTTCATTTAGTAATTTTGTTCAATTGAGGAAAAATGTGCGTTATTTGGCGTTTAAAACAACTTTTTTGTTAAATGTATGTCGTTTGATGATATTTTGCGAATATTGCAACGGGAAATTTTGTTATAAAAAACATTACCCCGGATTTTTATCCGAGATAATGTTTAATAAAATTGTCAAACGAAAAATATGCAGATTATTGAGGGATAGTTACAACATAGCTTAAACCCTTATAGCTTACAATAAATTTATTGTCGCATGTGCCGTCTCCGTAATCAATAAATATTTCTTCTTTCTTTGATGTAATTGTTTGTTTGCCGGCAACTATACGCCATTCGCAACTCATGTCGATATGGATTGCTTCGGTAATTTCGATGCTGTATTCTTCGTCTGCTGCCGTAATGCCGTTTTGTGTTCCCGTAATTTTATACTCATCATCAGAAGCAGTAATGGTTTCTTCGCCTTTTATCCACTCAATTGTGCGATTGCTCGACCATTGCGTTACGCTGTTGTTTTCGGGATTTGTGATTTTTCCGTTTTTAACCTGAAAATTGTATGATAAAAAATTGTCGCTGTTTAGTCCGTTGTTGGTTATGGTGTTTGTTCCTTCAACTCCAAAGTCGCTAACCGAATAATTTTCCAATCCGACTGTGATAATACTGCCCGTTTCTTTAAACCAATTTGTTGCATTAATCATAATTTTGCCTTTTCTTAGTTTTCCGTCATTTCCTAAGCAGCCTTCGCCAAAATCGACAGTAATATCTTTTGGAAATGTTGTTAAGTCAAAAGGTTCGATTGTAATTAAAGCACAAAAATTATTTGATGAAGCAAGATTTTTGCCTCCTTCCACTGAATCCTTGGCAGATAAAGTAGCACTTTGGGCTTGGTCGAAAACATCGCTGAAAAATGCTTCGGCAGTAGAATTGCTTAAAGCTATATTTTTGGCAGTTTCGGGAGAAATAATTGTAGGCTTCTCAGTATCACACGATTGCAATACGAAGAAAGTTAAAGCAATGCTTGTTAAAAATAATAATCTCATTGTTTTCATGTTATTGGATTTTATGATTTATGTTATGCAAAATTAAAGAAAGTTTTTACTCAAAACAAATCTCCTATTATATTATTTTGTGTTTTCCCCAAGTGTTTATATGCCAATGGTGTTGTTAGTCTTCCTCTTGGCGTTCTTGTCAAAAATCCTTGTTGTATCAAAAAAGGCTCATACACTTCTTCTATTGTGCCTGCGTCTTCGCCCACGGCTGTTGATATAGTGTTTAGCCCTACGGGTCCTCCGTTAAATTTTTCTATTATTGTCAATAATATTTTATTGTCCATTTCGTCCAATCCGTACACATCTACATTTAGTGAGCTTAAAGATTTTTGTGTTATTTCTATATTTATTTTTCCGTCTCCGTCTATTTGTGCAAAATCTCTAATTCTTCTTAATAATAGGTTTGCAATTCTTGGTGTTCCGCGGCTTCTTTTCGCAATTTCTGTTGCTGCTTCTTCTGATATTGGTATTTGCAATATTTTTGCTGATCGTTTAATAATTCCTTTCAGCACATCGGCAGTATAATATGCAAGTCGCGAATTAATTCCGAATCGAGACCTCAGAGGGGCTGTAAGCAATCCGCTACGGGTTGTTGCCCCAATCAGCGTAAAAGGGTTAATTTTTATTTGTATGCTTTTGGCACTTGGTCCTGTGTCTATCATAATGTCGATGCGATAATCTTCCATTGCCGAATACAGATATTCTTCCACCACAGAACTTAGTCGGTGAATTTCGTCAATAAACAGCACATCGTTGGCTTGCAGATTTGACAGTAGTCCTGCAAGGTCACCCGGCTTGTCAATTACCGGTCCCGAAGTGATTTTAATTCCTACATTTAATTCATTTGCAATAATGTGCGATAGCGTTGTTTTTCCAAGTCCGGGAGGTCCGTGCAACAAAACATGGTCGAGGGCTTCGCCTCTCATTACTGCTGCTTTCACAAAAACTTTAAGATTTTCGATAATATTTGCTTGCCCTTGAAAGTCGTCAAACCTGAGCGGTCGCAGTGCTTTTTCATATTCTTTTTCAGCTTGCGACAGATTATTTTGCTCCGGATTTAGTAGGTCGTTTGTCATTTTTCTTAAAATCCCTGTAGTTTTGATTTTCTAATTGAATCTTTTTTGCTTTCAGCTTGTGCATAATCGTAGTTGTAAATAGCACCCTCCCAGTCGCCATAGGTGGTGTTGGGCAGCATGATATACTTAAAACCAAAATCATTTTGCAAACTGTCAATTATTCTAATTCTCTCTTCAACGCCTTTATTTTCGGTGAAATTGAAAAAGTCGTTCACATTGTCTCCAACCAGCAATATGATGTCATGCGTTTCTTGAATTTTTTTGCGTCTGTTTTCTTTGCACAATTCGGCTGTTTGCAACATCAAGTGTTTATCTTCAACTTGTGGAAAACCCAAGTTGGCAAGGTTTTTAGCTGTAGCTTCGTTGAGCTTGGCTTTGCGGTTGCTAACATAAAATATGTCAATATTTTTTGATTGAACATATTGCATAAACTCAACAGCACCGGGCATTGGTTTTGCATTGGCTTGCATACACCATTCATCCCATTTGGTAGGATATTGAAAGTTTTCGAGTATGGCTTGAGCCTGATAGGGGCTATTGTCTAACATAGTGTCGTCAATGTCAACCACTACTGCCATCTGCTTTGAGCCTTTATGTTCTCTGATTGCCTTTTCAACCGCCAATTTTCCCATTGCAAATGCTTGATAGCACAAGGCTCTCATTTCGGCTGATTGTTGTTGATACAAAATTGCAAGTTCTTGATAATAAGTTGGATGTGTTTTGTCATGGGCTTTACAACAATCTTTGGCTTTGTTGTTAGTGCAAGCTGCTACAAGTATAAAAGATGAAAAAACAATAATAAAAAACCTATTCCTCATGTTTTTTTTACAAAACTATACAAAAATTTTTGGATTGCGTTTTTTTTTAATATAAACTTTAACTATTGTAATAGATAATAAATTGTTGTTGGTATCAAAAAGGGATTTTTACAGATATATTTCATTGTGAATGGAGTATTAAAAGTACAGTTTTGTGGCATAATGTTAAGTATATAATTTGTAACTTTGTAAAAACTATTTTAACTATGGCAAAGAAATTATTGATACGCGATTTAACACTCCGAGACGGACAACAATCTCTTTTGGCTACCAGAATGACGCAAGAACAAATTGACAAGACATTGCCATTTTATAAAGACGCACATTTTTACGCCATGGAAGTTTGGGGTGGTGCTGTTCCAGATTCAGTTATGAGATACCTAAAGGAAGATCCTTGGGTTCGTTTACAAAAAATAAAAGAAGCAGTTGGCAATACTTCCAAACTTACTGCTTTGTCAAGAGGAAGAAATCTTTTTGGGTACAATCCGTATCCCGAAGAGGTTATAGAAGGATTTAATAGGCTTTCTGTTCAAGCAGGAGTTGATGTAATGCGAATTTTTGATGCTTTAAATGATACAAGTAATTTGGCATCAACCATAAAATATGTAAAGGAAAATAATGGTATTGCTGACGGAGCTGTTTGTTATACTGTTGACCCTAAACTGCAAGATGAAAAAAGATTTTTTGGTTTGATAAGGAAACAAAGGCATTTTGAACCACTTTTTACGGTTGACTATTTTGTGGAAAAAGCAAAGATTATTGAAGGTCTTGGCGCTGACATGATTACGCTTAAAGATATGGCTGGTCTTGTTCCGCCTAAGCAAACAAGTGAGATAATAAAACGATTTAAGCAAGAATTGAAGGTTCCGATTAACTTTCATACTCATTGTACTCCGGGTTTTGGTCTTGCTTCTGTTTTAACAGCAATTACAAGTGGCATTGATATTATTGATACTAATATTTGGTATTTTGCTGGAGGACCGGCAGCACCTGCATTTGAAATTATTTATTTGTTCTGCAAAAAGTTAGGAATTGATACAGGTGTCAACATTGAAGCAGTATCTCAAATAAATGCTCAATTACTTGATATAAGGAGGGAATTGTCATCTTTTGACAATTATCCGTTGCCTGCTCAATTTGATGTTACCAAAGATACACTTCCATCGTCTGTAGAAAAGTTGTTTGATGCTGCAATTGAGGCAAGTTTGAAAATGGACGAGGCAGAATTGTTGAGAACAACACAAGCTATTGAAGCACATTTCGGATTTCCACCGCCTAATGAAAAAGTAAGAGATGCCGAAATTCCGGGCGGAATGTATTCAAATATGGTTGCACAACTTAAACAACTCGGACTTGAAGGCTTGATGGAAAAAGTTTTGGAAACTGTGCCACAAGTAAGAATTGATGCGGGTTGTCCACCTTTGGTTACTCCAACAAGCCAAATAGTTGGAGTTCAGTCGGTAAACTGTGTTATTGACGAAAGCAAAAGTTTACCAAGATATACCAATAACAGCACTCAGTTTGTAAATCTTGTTAAAGGTAACTATGGAAAAACTCCTATGCCGATAAATCCTTTGTTCAGAAAGAAAATTACCGGAAGCGAGGAGGAAGTTCCGTATGACACAAGTACTTACAAAAAGCAAAACAATCCGAGTTTTTCCGAATATGGAAATGCTAAATTAGCCGACAACGAAAAAGAAGAATTGCTGTTAGAATTGTTTCCGACAGTTGCCGAAGCGTATTTGAAAGAAAAAATTCAAGTAAGTTTTGAAACTGCAAGAAATGAGAAGATAAGAATAGAAGAAGAGGCATATTTGCAAGCAAAATTGGAATATAATTCAAAGAGCGAAGAAGAAAAGAAAGAACGACTGCTTGAAGGCTTGTATTTGTACAATTGGCATTCGTTTATGCCAGAAAAAGAAGAGAAGTCGGCAGAGCCAGAATTGAAAGAAGAGTAGTAGCAGTATTTTTTTGAGAATCGGACATCGATTGAAGATATAGCTATATTTTTATTTTTCTTTAAATAAGTCAATTTGTCTTCTATCTTTTTTGGTTGGTCTACCTAAGCCGCGAGGTCTAATTTCTTGTTTTGGTGAATTTGCCATTTCTTTTTTCAGCAATTCATCTTCAGGAGTAATATCATCGAAAAGTGTGTTGGCTATTGCCGCTCCAACTCTTTTGTCAATCAATGAATTTACTTTTATAAGTCGCTTATATCCGTGAAAATTGATTGTTATAATATCTCCAATGCACACTTCTTTGGCAGGTTTTGCAACTATATCATTGATGCTGATTCTTCCGTTTTGACATGCTTCCGAAGCAAGTGAACGAGTTTTGTAAATACGAATTGAAAATAAGTATTTATCAATTCTAACTTTTGTCATTTTTCTCTAAAATAAATTGTTATCGGCACTCCCGAAAAATTGTATAATTTCCTAATTTGATTTTCCACAAATCTTTTATACGGTTCTTTAATGTATTGAGGCAGATTGCAGAAAAATACAAAAGCAGGATAGCGAGTCGGAAGTTGGGTTATATATTTTATTTTAACCAATTTCCCTTTGTGCATAGGAGGTGGATTTTGATGTACTATTGGCAAAATTGTATCATTTAATTTACTTGTCGGAATGCGTTGAGTTCTGTTTTTATGCACTTCAATAGTCTTTTCAAGTGCTTTAAATATTCTTTGCTTAGTAATAGCAGAAGTAAAAATTATTGGCACATCAGAAAAAGGAGCTATTCTTTGAAGAATAATTTTTTCAAATTCCTTAACCGAATTAGTGTTTTTATCAATTAAATCCCACTTATTGACTAAAATGACCAAGCCTTTATTATTTTCTGTAATTACGCTTAAAATACTCAAATCTTGCCTTTCAAATCCTTGTGTAGCGTCAATAATCAACATACATACATCAGAATTTTCAATTGAGCGAATTGTTCTTATATAAGAATAGTATTCTAAATCTTCTTGAATATTTTTTCGTTTTCTTAGTCCGGCTGTATCAATAAGTAGAAAATCAAATCCATATTGATTATATCTCGTATGTATGGCATCTCTTGTAGTTCCGGCAATTGAAGTTACTATACTCCTGTCCTCTCCTGTCAAGGCATTTAGTAAAGATGATTTTCCGACATTGGGTCGCCCTACTATTGAAATTTTTGGAAATTCTTCCTCTTCTTCGGCTTGTTCAATGTCAGAAATGTGTTTCACAACTTCATCGAGCAAATCGCCGGTTCCTGAGCCATTTATTGCAGAAATGGGGTAAATAGTTTCAAATCCTAAGGAATAAAATTCGGTGCTTTGCAAGTGTCTTTCGTTATTATCGGCTTTGTTGGCAACCACAAACACGGGTTTATCCACTTTTCGCAAGATATGAGCCATTTCTTCGTCGTATGGTGTAATTCCGGTAGTAACATCAACTAAAAAAATCACAACATCAGCTTCTTCAATAGCCAATTCGACTTGTTTTTTTATTTCAACATCAAAAAAATCATCTGAATCTTTGACATATCCGCCTGTATCAACAACAGAAAACTCAATTCCGTTCCAATCGGATTTTCCATAAATGCGGTCTCTTGTTACTCCGCTTGTGCTGTCTTCAATAGAAACACGCTTTCCCACAAGTCTGTTAAAAAAAGTTGATTTTCCAACATTTGGTCTTCCAACTATTGCAATAATATTTTTCATAGATTATTTTTGATATCCTAATTTTTTTAATATTTCGGCATTATTACGCCAATTTTTCACAACACGAACAGTAAGTTCGAGATGAACTTTTGTTCCTATATAATCTTCTATCATTTTTCTTGACTTAATGCCAAGTTGCTTAATTGCACTCCCGTTTTTGCCAAGCAAAATCATTTTTTGAGATTCGCGTTCTACAAGTAAATATGCTTTTATTATGGTCAAATTTTCGGTTTCTTTATATTGCTCAATCAACACTTCGGAAGAATAAGGTATTTCTTTTTTATACAGTAAAAATAACTGTTCGCGAATCATTTCGGCAATAAAAAAGCGCAAGTTTCTATCCGAAATGTCATCTTTTGGAAAATAAGGCGGATGTTTGGGCAAAATTGTTTTTAACAAAGGAATGATCCTGTCAGTATTAAATTTGTGCAAAGCCGAAATTATGTAAACATGTTGAGAGTTAAACTCACTCACAAGCCACTCTGAATATGACTGCAATTTATCAACAGAGCTTAAATCTGCTTTATTTACGAAAATAAATAATGGTTTGTTTTGTTTTTTTATAGTATCGCCTAAAACTCCAAAATCTTTTACATCGGGTTCAGTGATAAACATAAGAGCATCAGCATCTTCGAATACATTCAATACGGTGTCGTTCATTTTTTTGTGCAGGGCATAAAAAGGAGTTTCAATATATCCGGGAGTATCGCTAAACACAATTTGAGTATCTTCATCATTATATATTCCTAAAATTCGATGTCTTGTTGTTTGTACTTTTGGAGTAACTATCACAAGTTTTTCACCTATTAAGGCATTAAGCAAAGTGGATTTTCCGACATTAGAAAAGCCAATAATATTAATAAATCCAGCTTTGTGCATTTTTTTTGCTTTTAAATGAAAAATTATTTGTACTTTTGCAAAAGTAAATAAAAAAATCATATTGCGGGGTAGAGCAGTGGTAGCTCGTCGGGCTCATAACCCGGAGGTCGCAGGTTCGACTCCTGTCCCCGCTACTAAGAAAACTTGTAAGAAATCTGTAGAAATACAGATTTTTTTTATTTATATTAGCCCTTTGCTTACTTAATGACAAAATATATTTTTTTTAGATAAAATAAGTTATTTTTGCTAATTAAGGTTAAAAAAACTTAATTTTGCATGTATAAAAAATCATTAAAATTTTAAATATTATTTATATGAAAACAATAGGCAAATTGTTTGGTTTTATGCAATTTTTAATAATTGCTATGCTCTTTAGCGGAGTTTTTTCTTTTGCGTATGGGCAATATTCAGGTATTGGAACATTTAACAAAATAACTTCTCTTACTGATTTAACAGATGGTTATTATGTAATTGTTAATAGTGGAGATGCTTCTTTTGCAATGAATAATACCCATAATGGAACATTTTTAGCCAACACATCTGTAACACCATCAAGTGGCAAAATAACAAATCCATCACCTTCAATCGTTTGGAAAATTGAAACAAATGGGAGTGGGCGTACAATTTATAATGAAACAACTAAAAAGTATGTATCATACACTGGCTCAAGCAATAATGTGCAAGTGGTTGATGCTGTTTCTACTGATAATCAAAGATGGACTATTACTTATGGCTCTAATGTGTTTACATTTAAAAATGTTGCTATTAACACTAGAATGTTACAATACAATACTAGTTCACCTAGATTTGTTTGTTATCAAGCTTCTTCTAACCAGCAAAATCTATTATTATACAAAATGGTTGCTGCTACTCCAACAATAAATCTTTCATCTCCTTCGCAAACGGCTGCTGCGGATATTACACAAAGCTCAAACAATAATATTATATCTCACTTTCAGGCTGCTATTACTACTACTGACGCAACATTAAATTCATTACAATTTACTACAACTGGTACCTATCAAGCAAGTGATATAAATGGCAATTTCAAACTTTATTATAGCACATCATCTACATTTGGCAGTGCCACTCAATTAGCCACAGTTGCTTCGGGAGTTGCTGGCGCATTTACATTTACTGGTCTTTCTAAAGCCATAGTTAGCGGAACTACTGGATATTTTTGGATTTTACTTGATGCCTCAGCAACATCAGGTGGAAACAGAACTCTGACAGTTTCGGCTAATCCAACGCTTACATTTGCAAGCGGAACACCAACAGGAACAATTACAGCAGGCGGACAAAAGACATTTAAAACTCCAACAACACCAACAATTACAGTTGGAAGTATTGCTGCATTTGGAAATATTTGTATTAACACAACATCAGATAAATCATATGCAGTTTCAGGAATTAATCTTGTTGAAAACATCATCATAACTTCTCCATCAGGGTATCAAATTAAAACAGGTGCTGGTTCTTGGGGAACAAGTTTAACGCTTGTTCAATCAGGAGGTACCATTAATAGTACAACTATTGATGTGCGTTTTGCTCCAACATCTGTTCAGTCATATAGCGGAAATATTACACACACAAGTAGTGGAGCAACTCAAAGCAATGTTGCAGTTAGTGGTGCTGGGGTTAATACCCCTCCTTCTGTTACAACTGTTACAGCTACAAGCATAACATCAGAAAGTGCTAAATCAGGAGGTAGTAATATTGATGCAGGTTGTGGTACTATTTCAGTTAAGGGTGTAGTTTGGGGAACTTCAGCAAATCCGACTGTAATTTCAAACATTGGAAAAACTGAAGATGGAAATACAACAGCTAACTACACTAGCTCTATAACTGGACTTAATGCAAATACTTTGTATCACTATCGTGCGTATGCTACTAATAACGATGGAACGACAAGCTATGGAACAGACTTAACATTTACCACTTTAAAAAATGTCCCAACAACACAGGCTTCAAACATCACATTTTCATCAGTTGATGTTTCGTCTATGAACATTAATTGGACATCAGGAAATGGCGATAAGAGAATAGTTGTTATCAATACGACAAATTCGTTCACTAATCCGACTGACGAAACTGACCCAATTGCAAATGCTACATATTCGGGCTCGGGACAGCAAGTGGTGTACAATGGCAACGGTAACATTGTTACCGTAACAGGCTTGTCGCAAAAAACAACCTATTGGTTTAGAGTGTATGAATATAACAACACAGGAACTAACACCAAATATTTAATTTCAACAGCAATAAACAATCCCAATAGCGAGCAAACAATTGATGGACCATGTGCAACTGAAAATTTTGACAATTTGCCAACAACCAATGGAAGCACATATACATATCGTTCATGGACAGGCACAGACGGTGTAACATGGACAGCTGAAGGAGCACGAACAGATGAAAAGATTGATGGTAGCATGGCAATTTGCTTTGGAGGATCAGGAACCAAAAAGCTTAATTCTCCCACATACACAGGTGGAATGGGTAAACTGACCTTTAAATATGTTAGAGCTTTTACAGGAACAGGAACAAGAGCGTTAGAAGTGTGGGTTAATAGCAATAAAATAGATGATATTACAGTTAATGCATCTTCAGATGTAGTTGTACTTTATTCTAAAGATATTAACATTGGAGGCAATGTTGAACTTGAAATTAAGAGCACAGGAGCTCAAGTAAAAATTGATGATATTAGCTGGGCTTGCTACGAAGATACACCAATATCAGAAATGGTGGTAAAAGGCAATTCAACAATTATTGCAAATGGCGACAACACTCCATCATTAACAGATCATACTAATTTTGGCAATATTGAGGCTGCTTTGGGTACAATAGTTAGAACATTTACAATAGACAATATCGGAACAGGAGCTCTTAATTTAACCGGAACAAGTCCTTATGTTAGTATAAGTGGTGCACATGCAGGCGATTTTACTGTTTCACAAGCTCCGAGCACTCCAATTGCTGCAAGCAGTAGCACAACATTCAAAATTACATTTGACCCAAGTATTGTGGGAGTAAGAACGGCTGTTGTTAGCATAGCAAATAATGATTCAAATAAAAATCCTTATACATTTACTATTCAAGGAACAGGCACCAATAGCAGCTTGTCTGATATTATTGAAGATAATACTATATATACTTCAAATATTGACTATACTTTATATCAAGCCGAAACAATCACCAATACTTCTCACAGTGTAAGTGTAATGCGATTTACAATCAGAGATGGAGGTGAAGGTAGTGATAGCGATAATTTAGGTACAGAATTAAATGGAATTACTTTTTCTGTTACAAATATAGATAATATTCGTAGTGCTGCTTTGTTTGATGTAAACACTATGCTTGCAAATAATCCTACAATTAATTATTCTGCTGGAACTATTACATTTAGTGGCTTGAGCGGAGCAAACTTTACAGCTCCCGATAATGGAAGTAAGTCTTTAATGTTTAGAGTTAGTTTTGACAATACAGTAACTGATAAATCGCAAATGCAATTTACTATATCAGAAGCAAATGCAAATGTTTCCGGATCAAGTTTTGCAAGCCCAAATGCCGGTGGTGCAACTTCAAGCATAGTCGGGGATAGAAATAGAATTGAAGTAGTTGCAGATAGATTAAATTTTACACAACAACCAAGCAACACAACTGTTTTTGCAAATATGTCTCCTATTATTGTTGCAGCAGTAGATGCGAATAATAACAGAGATATTGATTTTTCATCTAGTATTTCAATCACATCAACAGGAACTTTATCAGGAAGCCCGGTATCAAGCAATGCAGTTGGTGGATATGCAACTTTTAACGAATTAATTCATACCGTTTCTGCTACAGCTTTAAAGCTAACGGCACAAACTACTGGTTTATCTTATAGCAATTCAGTTGTTTCAAATACATTTGATGTTATTGAATTTGCTTATGTAAATGGTGATTATCGTCCATTATATGCTAATGTTGATTTATCGCATAATGGTTCATGGGAATATTTTAATGGAACAACATGGGGTGCAACACCTGGAAATTTGGCTCCTCAAAATGCAGCTACAAAGCCAAGCAGAGTAATTATTGATAAAAGCGGAATTACTGGAGGTGGTAATTCTTCCAATTCATATAATGACATTATCATAATAAATGGAGGAGAATTAATATTAGACAATAATGCTAATCCAAGTGCTGATTTTATAAGTGTAGGAAAAAAACTTGAAATTCAGGACGGTGGTGCTTTGATAGTAAACGGACAGATACGCTTCAATTCGACAGCAAATTTTATTATCAGAACAGGTGGCACACTAACACTTAACAGTAGTTCAATTGGTAACAGTCATGGATTTTGGTCTGGTATTGAAAACTTTGAAATAGGTTCAAATTTTATTGTTCTCAATCATAGAAATGATGGAGGAGGAACATCAAGTTTAATAAACACATCATACGGTGCTATTTCAAACAATTCGGCAGGTGCTAAATTTGGAAATTTGATAATAAATTTTGCTCCGTCTCAAACTTGGGTTATTATGGGAGGTGGTGAAAATATAACTCTATGTGATAATTTGACTATTACTAATGCGGGTATAAGTCCGATAGCGATGTTTTCAAATACAAATGGACCAGTAGTTACAATTTTAGGAGATTTTACCCATAATTTAGGTATATTAGGTCTGACTAATACATTTTCAGGCACATCAACTTCACAAACACTTCATATAAATGGCAATCTTACTTCAAATGCAGGCACACTCAAGTTATTCCATTCAGCTGGAGGCAATGCAGGCGGTATTAATGTGAATCTCAAAGGAGATCTTTCAATTGCTTCAGGTGTAACTGTTTCTAATGATGGAATACCTGCAAATTGTAGTTTTAATTTGAACGGTACAGAATTGCAAACGCTTAATATTGCACCTAATATTACGGGTTGGAGATTTTTTGTAAAAGAAAATGCCAGCGTTCAATTAGCAGGTAATGATATGAAATTAAACGGAAATAGTACAATAACTGTTGAAACTGGAGCAACATTTGATTTTGGATTTAATGGCACAACTGCATTAAAAGTGAATCAAGTTGGCGGAACGGGAAACAGTTTTACAACACAACAAGCTAGTACATTAATTATTACATCTCCAAATGGAATTTCAGGAGTTACAGGAGGATTAGGCAATGTTGAAGGTATTCCTACCGCAAATAGGATATTTAATCAACTTGCAACATTCCACTATAAAGGAAAAGAAAATCAAATTACTGGAAATGGCTTGACAAACGCTTCAAACGGAAAAATATTGATAGTTGAGCTATATAATAACGATATTTCGTTAACATTAACCAACGGAACAGGAATAACAAACAATACTACACTTAGTCCTGATGGAGGACGACTTGAAATTAAAAAAGGTATTCTTGTATCTGATGCTACAGCTCCTATTTCAAGTACGGGCAAATTAATTATGTCTGATGGTACATATAAAATTGCTGAATTAACAACAGTTCCGCAATTAACAGGTACTTATGATATTAGCGGAGGGACGATTGAACTTAATGGAGGAGAAGGCACTCAAACACTTAGAGCTGGAAAAGACTATTATAGCTTAACATTTAGCGGTGGCGGAACGAAACTTACAAGTAGTGCAATAACAAATATTGGAGATAATAATAATGTAAATCAAGGTCTTGTTACAATTAAAGATGACAGCACTATACTCGATGTAGGAAGCTCAACATTTAGCGGTAATGCCGGACTAAATATGACTGATAATTCAAGATTTAGGATGAAAACTTTAAATCAAACATTACCTCAATTATTAGGCGATTACGAGTTAGTAGGTGGTACAATTGAATTGTATGGAACAAGTTCTTCTCAAACACATTCAATCAAAGGCGGTGTTACATATTACAATGTTGATATTAATGCTGAAGAAGCTAATATTAATGCAACTTATGCAAATGTTGTTGCAAGTTCAAGTTTTGCAGTTAATGGGACTATGTCTGTTAATAATCCTGCTTGTTTTAGAATAAGTGCAAATTATAATATTAGCGGTTTAGGTTCATTTATTGTGCAAGATGGTGCAACTTTCAAATATGCTCATGTTGATGGTATTTCATATATTGAAAATGTAGGAAATATTAGAACGGCAAATAAACAATTCTCATCTGAAGCAAGTTATGGATTTAGCGGATCGGTAAGTCAATATGCAGGAGATGGATTACCTACTCAGATTAAAAATTTATACATAGACAAAACTAGTGATGATGCCATAATAACTTTAAACAACTCATTAAGCGTTACAGCTAATGTATTGTTCTTTGGTGGTAAATTGAGTTTGGCAGATTACAACTTAACAGTAGAAAATGAAATTCAAGATTATAGTAAAGATAGATATGTAATTACAGAAGGAGAGGGTTCTTTAACACAAAATGTTTCTAATAGTGAAGTTGTTGATTTTCCAGTTGGAGACGCTCTAAATTATATGCCTGTTAGTTTATCAACAGTATCTGGAACTTTCCCATATAGCGTAAGAGTTAAATTGCCATCGGGAACAGTTCCTACAAAATATTATCATTTATTGAGCAAGGTATGGCATATCTCTGGAGGCTTAGGAATAAATCCAGAATTTAATTGGACGGCAGGAGTAAACAATTCTCTTGAAACGCCAAATACTTTATTGCGTTATCATATCAATCAATGGGATGATATGGAAATTGCTCCTAATAGCACGGCTTTATATTCAGCAAAATATTCGAATATTGCTTGTTGTAGCGAATATAGTGTCGCTGCCAAAAAGAGTGCTCCTCCACTTGATTGTGTCATTAATCCAATTCCGACACATAATGAAACTAATGTTTCCATAAATCAAACTATCTCATGGTCGGAAGTTGAAGATGCTGATTATTATGAACTTTATTTTGGAACAATAAATCCTCCAATCTTCTATGGAAATATTACAGAAACATCTGTGCAAATAAAATTAGAATATGCAACTACTTACTATTGGAGAGTAATTCCGAAAACAATTATTAATGAATCAGGTGATTGCCAAACTTGGCAATTTGAAACAGAGTCTTTACCAGAAGTTAAAAATATAGTTTGGAATGGTTCTGTTAGCAATGATTGGAATACGGCAAATAACTGGACTCCTAATTATGTTCCTCTTGCTGCTTATAATGTAACAATACCTGCATCAAACTTATATATTAATGCTCCAGTAGTTAATGAATCTAAACAATTTCCTGCAATATGTAACGATTTAACTATAAACAATACAGCTGAATTAACAATCAATCCAAATAAAGCTTTGACAGTTAATGGAAATCTGGATAATAATGGCAAATTGAGCATTAAATCTACAATCATCGGAGATGGTTCTTTAATTGTTGAAGGCAATGTTAGTGGAAACACTTTTTATGTTGAAAGATATTTCACCGGAAATTGCTGGCACATGATTTCAAGCCCAATTACTGATGCGAAAGCTGGTATATTTACAAACTTATGGTTGCGTGAATATGACGAATCAACAAATGCTTGGGGTGCGTATATTCAAGGCAAAACTACTCCATTGACAACTGGAAAGGGCTTTTTGGTTTGGTCAGCCGAAAGCACAGAAACAAGAACATTTGCTGGAAAAATTAATACCGGAACAATTTCATTCCCAATACAGTACACAAATAATCCTAATGCAATACCATTTCAAAAAGGTTGGAATTTTGTCGGGAATCCTTATACTTCTGCAATTAATTGGAATATTGCTAGCGGTTGGGATAAACAATATATCAGCAATACAATATATATTTTCAGTGCTTCGGCAGGTAATTATATAACTTGGAATGGATTTGTTGGTGCTGCCGGTAGTGGTAAGATTGCTATGGGGCAAGGTTTCTTTGTTCATGTCATAAACTCTAATTCTGCTATTAGCATTAATAACTCTGCTAAAATTCATGATGAAATTCAATTTAGAGCAGCAGAAGAAAAAGAGACTATTTCTCTTAAAATTGAAGGAAATAAATATATAGATGAAACTTTCTTTGTTGTGCAAAGCGATGTTTCTGACGAGTTTGATTTTCAATATGATGCGTATAAACTTGGCGGAGTGTCTGATGCTCCACAATTATATTCAAAAAAACAAAATGAAAAACTTGCAGTTAATTCAGTAAATAGCTCATCACAATTGCACGCTAAGACTATCTACCTTGAAGTTGAAGCAGAAACCGAATACTCAATAAGCATGAAACATTCATTAAAAGATGATTTCTTGCCATATTTACATGACAGAAAGCTAAATACATATATTCCAGCAAATGAAGTGTATAATTTTATAGCTTCAGCAAATGATATGAAAGACAGATTTGAAATTGTAAACTATGCTGTTTTAAGTGTAAATGAAGCAGAATTTGAGTCTTTGAAAATTTGGGAACACAACAATATTGTGCATATTTCAACTCCTAAACCCGAAGAAGTTAAGTCTGTTACAGTATTTAATGTGCTTGGTGGTGTAGTGTACGAAACTACCGAATTAAACATTGACTTGCAACATCTAACAACTGGAGTTTATATTGTGAATGTGAGGACAAATGATAAAAATCAAGTCTATAAGTTTGTAATTAAATAAATGAAAAAAGCGAAAGGCTGTCGTAAAGGGCAGCCTTTTTTATTGCACATTGATTATCAAATTTGATTGTTGAAATAGAGCATTAATCTTGATTTGTGTAATGTTTAATAATTTTCTCAATATTGTATTTGCAGACTTCGCAAAAGTGATTATATGTAACTGACTTCATTGTGCAATCAAATGCAGGTCTGTACATGCCTTTTTCGTAATACCCTGCTCCTTCATATACTCCTACAGGATATTTGAGCATTAGCTTATTTGGAGTTGGAATTGGCGTATCTTTTTCGAGCATATTTTTCCATTTGCTTTCAAAGTTCACCAAGTTCGTAATGTTTTCTTCCCACGGCTCAATGTTCAAGTCGTGATACGATTCAACGCTTACTTCAGAAGTGTAGTATTCGTCAGCTAATCCAGCAAAAGAGTGTCCCGTTTCGTGTATAAGAAGAAAATCGGAATTGGAATTATCAGCAGAACATGTAGCATAAAAATTGTATATTCCACCACCGCCATAATGTTGTGTATTAACCAAAATGACAATATTGTCATAAGGAACTTGTGATGCAATATTTATCAAGTCAAAATAGTTTTTTGTCATTAAATATCTTTCACTATCAAATGTATTAAAATTTGTCTGTAATGCAGTATGCTTATTAAATGTATTAAATTGAAGATTAGAAGATTCAGATGCGGTAAACACAGCATAAATATTGATTTTATCTTTGTATTTGTCATAAGGAGAGCATTCTAATAGATATGATGTAAACCTTTTTGCATCATTAAAAAATTTATCAATATCATGTTTTGTATATGCGTCAGCAACAAAAACCACATCAAAAGAATTTTCAGGTTTGCCAGAGTAATAAATTGTTTTAATAAAATTTGAATCTAATTTGTGTAAACTATTATCAATAAAATAGTTAGTGTTTGGATTAAAAAATAGAGATAATTGTTGTTCCCATTTATTGAATTTATCTCTTTTTAAAAAAGTAATCTTTACCGTTTTTTTTGGAAAAGGGATTTTAAGACTTTCCTCAAAATTTTCATTATTTTTAATTCTTCCTTTTTCGGTATAAATAAATTCTTGAAATAATGAAGAATACCCATATTTGAATATTAATTTATTTGTTAAACTGTCGAATACTTCAATAGCGTAATCGCCATAATCAAAAGTTGGTATAGTTTTTTGCTTATTTCCACTCCAGAATGATTCTTTTTTAAATTCAAATAAATCAATTTGCTCCTTATCAATCATTCCGCTTCTATAATAATCAACTCTAAGTGCCTGTTGAGTAAAGTATTCGTCAAAAGCTATCTGACTTGAAGTGCAAATAGGAATAAGTATAAATACAAATAAAGTAATGTATTTGTTAAGTGAAAACATGGGTTTAGGTTTAATTTTTAAATATTTTTTTCTCTAACTATCAATTGCATGTTTTGATAATCAATAATTGTAACTGTTTTATTTCTTTCAATATAGCTGGTTTCTGCAATTGCATCATAATAAGTGTTGTCTATTATTATTCTGCCTGAAGGTCTTAAAATTGTTGCAGTTATAGCATCAAGTCCAATAAATGCTTTCAGTTCCGAGTCGGAAGCCGTATAACCAGCATCAGTTGTTTCTTCGGTTTTAAGAGCAAGATGCCCAAGAAATTGTGTTTTTAAAACTTTTTGAGCAGTATAAAAGGAGCCAATCAATCCTAAAAACATGGCAAACAAAACTAAGGTAAACGCTTTGCCGAGTTCTCCAAAATTACTTTTAGAAACGATAAACCCATCACTTTCAACTAATCCAAAAGCTAAGGAAGAAATTATCATAATTATTCCAATGATGCCAATAACTCCGAATCCCGGGATAAGAAATACTTCAATTCCCAATAGAATAACACCTATGATAAAGACGATGATTTCCCAATTTGAGGCAAATCCTTGTATGTATAAGGGGGCAAAAAATAATAAAGCAGCGATTATTGCAGCAATTAGTGGAAATCCTATTCCGGGAGTTTGGAGTTCAAAATATATACCTCCGATTATCACCATAATTAATAAACCACTAATTAATGGGTTGATTAAAAATCTCGTTATTCTGTCAAGTCCGCTAAGTTCTTGTTTGATAATTTCATATTTTTTGATTTTGGCAATTTGAAAAATTTCATCAATTGTTTCTGCTTCTCCTTCACAATAATTTAGTGCAATTGCTTCTTTTACCGTAAGCGTTAATACTTTTCCAGAATCTGAAATATTTGGGATATACACATCTGGATCAACCATTGCTTGTGCAATATTTGGGTCGCGACTTTTTACTTCGGCAGTTGACCGCATCATTGACCGCATATATGATTGATATTTATCGGGTAAAGCTTCAGCATCTTGCGTTACAACTGTTGCTGCTCCAATATTTGAGCCTTTACGCATATATATGCTGTCGCAAGCAATTGAAATTAATGCTCCAGCTGATGCTGCATTATTATCAATATATACCCAAACAGGAATTTTGGAGTTGAGGATACTTGTTCTTATAGAGTCTGCCATATCTACTGCACCTCCGTATGTGTTCATGTGAATTAATATTAAATCAGCATTGACCTTTTTTGCTTCTTTAAATGCCTTTTGAGTGTTATACCATGCAGGTTTTGCAATTTCTTCTTTTATTTCAAAAACATACACTTTAACTGGTTTATTATTAGTGTCTTGTGCATAAATAGAGTATGTGCAAAATATAACTATTGATAAAATGGCAAATATTTTAAAAAAATTATTCATATTCATGTTTTTTACAAAGTTACCTATTTTTATTACAAAATTATATTCTCTGCTTTATGAAAACTGTTGTGCTTTTTTGAGTAATTTTGCAAAAATTTTCAAATATGGCTTATATTACTAAAGAAAAACCTTTTTCCAAAGCTTGGCTAATAGCATATTCTCTGATTATAGTTGGAACTTGCATTATGGCAGTTGGATTTGTGTTTTTTATTTCTCCCTACAAATTAGCTCCCGGAGGAGTTTACGGTATTGCTATAGTTTTGCATCACTTGTTTGGCTTGCCAATAGGTTTGACAGGTTTAGCTCTCGATATTCCCATTACTTTGCTTGGAATTAGATTGCTTGGACCACGATTCGGAGCAAAAACTGTATTAGGTTTTATTCTATTATCGGCTTTTATCAGCTTATTTGAGTTTACATGGGGATATCTGCCACTTGTTGAGGACGATGCTCTTTTGTCTTCAATATTTGGTGGGGTTTTGATAGGTGCAGGTTTAGGTTTAATTTTCAAATCAAAAGCAAGCTCGGGCGGTACCGATGTGATAGCGATGATTGTTACCAAATACACCAAAATGCCTATAGGCAAAGTTTTGATATTGGTTGACGCTCTTATAGTTTTAATTGCTTTAGTTGCTTTTGAAGTTTGGAGTATTCCGTTATATTCGTGGATAGTGATTTTTGTTACTGGCAAAGTGGTTGATGTGGTTCTGCAAGGTATGGCATACGATAAAGCATTAATAATTATTTCAGATAAACATGAATTAATAAGAAATAAAATAATTAATGATTTACAAAGAGGTGGCACATACATCAATGGAAAGGGAATGTATAATGAACAAGATAAAAAATTAATTTTTACTGTCGTAAACAGAAGAGAAGTTGCTATGTTGCAAGAATTTATATATAAAATTGACCCTAATGCTTTTATGACTATACTTGATGCGTCTGAAATAATTGGTGAAGGTTTTAAATCTTTTGAGGAAAAACTTAGCACATAAGTTTTAAATGCTACTCTAAATCTAAAATAAGATTGTTTATGAATAAAGAATACAGAACAAACTTACACTTCATTTTTTATGCAGTAGCAATTGCTGTGGGAGTGTGGATTGGAGTTTTTATAAATGGAAATACAAAATTAAAAAACCACAATATTCAAAACAAATATTGGAAACTGAATGATGTTCTTGATTATGTGAATGAAAATTATGTAGATAGCATAGATGCCAATGTAGTTATTGAGGAAACTTTATCTTCTATTTTATTGTATTTAGACCCACATTCAAGCTATATTTCATTAGAAGAATTTCAGCTTATTAATGAGCAAATGTCGGGCAATTTTGAAGGGATAGGCATTCAGTTTAGAATAGAAAAAGATACAGTATTGGTTGTGCATACAATTCCAAATGGACCATCAGAAAAAACAGGTATTTTAGCCGGAGATAGAATTGTTGAAGTAGATGGAGAAGGCATAGCAGGAATAGGAATTAGCAATACGGAAGTGATGAAGAAGCTAAAAGGAAAGAAAGGGAGCAAAGTTCAAATAAAAATTCAAAGACGAAATGTAGTAGATGTTCTTGACTTCACAATTGCAAGAGATGTTATTCCAACTTATAGCATAGATTACTCGGATATGCTTTCGCAAAATATAGGTTATATCAAATTAAGTGCATTTAATTTACATTCAGATATTGAGTTTAAAGATGCTTTGAATGGTTTAATGAAAAAAGGAATGAAAAGTTTGATTTTCGACTTACGCGGAAACGGTGGTGGCTCTCTTGAAGTTTGTATTCGTATTTTAGACAATTTCTTTGATTCAAATGAGTTATTGGTATATACACAAGGACTTAATCGAAATCGTAGAGATTATCTTTCGAGCAAAAAAGGAAGTTTTAAAGATGGAAAGATAGTTGTTTTAGTTGATGAGTTTTCTGCTTCTGCAAGTGAAATTGTTGCCGGTGCCATTCAAGACCACGATAGAGGTGTAATCATTGGAAGACGAACATTTGGCAAAGGTTTAGTGCAAGAACAAATTGCCTTAAAAGACGGTTCTGCCATAAGACTAACTGTTGCCAGATATTATACTCCTCTGGGACGCTCAATTCAAAGAAATTATGAAAGAGGTTTTAAGCAGTATTATGAAGATTTATTGTTCAGAATGGAAAATGAGGATTTAATTAGCGAAGAAAATAAAGATACGGTTAAATATGTTACAAAATCAGGTAAAACCTTGTATGGTGGCGGAGGCATAACTCCTGATGTTATCGTTAAACAGCCTGATTTATATAATGACGAACATGCAAAAATTTTCCTTGCTCATCTACATTCTTTTACATTTGAATATACTGATGTCAATAGATATAATCTACAGAATAAATATAAAAACTCACAAGATTTTATTTCTAACTTTGAAATAACTCCACAACTTTGGCAAGAATATATGAGCTTTATCAAAAATGCTATTGATAAAGATGTGCAAACATCATCGGCAAATTTATCTTTGTCCAATCGAACATATATCAACACTTTATTAAAAGCAGGCATAGGACGCAATCTTTACGATTATGATTGCTACTATTCTATCATCAGAGAGGCAGATGAGATGCTTATAGAAGCAATTAAATATTTGAAAACAGCAAAATAGTTGTGTTTCTACTAACAACCTTTGATTGTTATTAAAGCTAATAAATATCATAGTTTAGGAGGTTTATAGCATTAAAAATGTCTATTAAGCTAAATTTTTGGAATAATATATGGAAGCTGACTGGCGAAATAATTTGACACTAAGCGATTTCAAAAAACCATTTTATTATTAATTTGATAAAACATGTAACTTTGCAAACTAAATATTTCACTTTATGAAAGTTTCATATAATTGGCTTAAAGAATTTGCTGATATTAGTTTGACTCCACAAGAATTATCTGTTTGCTTGACAGACTGTGGGCTTGAAGTTGAAGAGCTTACGTATTGGCAAAGTGTTAAAGGAGGACTTGAAGGAGTTGTAATCGGAAAAGTTTTGTCTAAAGAAAAACATCCAAATGCTGATAAATTAAGCCTAACTCAGGTTGATATTGGAGCTTCGGCTCCGTTGCAAATTGTTTGTGGAGCGCCTAATGTTGATGCCGGTCAAATTGTTGTAGTGGCTACTATTGGAACAATATTGTATAAGGAAGAACAGACTTTTGAAATAAAACAAGCAAGAATTAGAGGAATTGAGTCTTTTGGAATGATTTGCTCCGAAGACGAACTCGGAATAGGCAATTCTCACGATGGAATTATGGTATTAACAGATAGCGTTGAAGTTGGTACTCTCGCAAAGGATTATTTTGAAATCACTGAGGATTGGATTTTTACAATTGGATTGACTCCAAATAGAATTGATGCTGCCTCTCATATCGGAGTTGCCAGAGATATTGTTGCTGCTTTAAACACTAAAAACTCAACTAAAATTACACTCAAAGAAAAAAGCATTTCTGATTTTGTTGAGAATGAATCAAATCCCGTAAGTATAGAAATAGCAAATACAGAAGCATGTCCAAGATATAGCGGCATTACAATTAGTGGAATTAAAATTGCTCCTTCGCCAAAGTGGTTGTCAGATAGAGTTACTTCACTCGGAATGCGACCAATTAATAATATAGTTGATATTACTAACTATGTTATGTTTGAATTAGGACAACCTCTTCACGCTTTCGATATGGCACACTTGACAGGAAAAAAGATTGTTGTTAGAACATTTGAGAAAGAAACCCCTTTTCTTTGCCTTGATGAGGTTGAAAGAAAAATAAGTACCGAAGATTTAATGATTTGCAATGCAGAAGAAGGTATGTGTATTGCTGGTGTTTTTGGCGGACTTAAATCAGGAGTTACAGAAAGCACTACCGATGTTTTTATTGAAAGTGCATACTTTAATCCACGCTATGTCAGAAAAACTTCTAACAGGCATGCACTTAAAACAGAATCATCATTTAGATTTGAAAGAGGCACAAATCCAAGTACAACAATTGAAGTATTAAAAAGAACAGTTCAGCTAATACTTGATATTGCAGGAGGCACAGTTTCATCTCCAATTTATGATGTTTATCCAAAACCTATTCACAAAACTGAAATAAAACTTGAGTTTGATTATGTGCAAAAAATTATAGGTTTTTCCATACCTACAGAAATTCAAAAGCAAATTTTGATTGATTTAGACTTTGAAATTACGCACTTTGATGATAAATATGCCATTGTGCTTACTCCTCTCAGTAAAGTTGATGTAAACAGACCAATTGATGTTGTTGAAGAAATATTACGCATTTATGGATATAATCATATTCCTTTTTCAGATTTAATGAAAACAAGTTTGAATGTTTCTATAAAACCTAATCCATATAAATTGCAAAATATAGTTTCTGACATGCTTGTTTCAAATGGTTTTTATGAATTAATGACAAACTCTCTAACTAATGCTTCGTATTACAAAAACACTACAAATGACGATTTAGTTCATGTCTTAAACCCATTGAGCAAAGAATTAAATGTTATGCGTAAAGATATGCTTTATTCCGGCATAGAAGCTATTGTTCATAATATTAACCGCAAACAACATAATCTAAAGTTTTTTGAATTTGGGAAAATTTACAAAAAAGTTATTTCACCAAAAACTGAAAGTCTTAATAATAAATACGCTGAAGGAAACAGATTAGTGCTATTTATTACTGGCTCCGATAATCCTATTAATTGGAAACATCAAACTGCTGATACAGACTTTTATTATTTGAAAGAATATGTTAATACAATTTTAAAAAAATTTAATGTTGAAACTCAGTTACAATCAGAGCAATCGTCTTCCGAACTTTTTACATACGGATTATCATATAAACTAAAGAGTAAAAAAAGCATCATTGCTGAATTAGGAAAAGTGTCAGAAAATCATCTTGCACTTTTTGATTGTAAGCAAGAAGTATTTTATGCTAATATCAATTGGGATTTATTGATAGAAATGTATGCAGAAATAGGAGCAAACATTAGTGAACCTCCCAAATATCCCGAAGTTCATAGAGATATTGCAATGTTGTTAGATAAAGATATTCAGTATCAGCAAGTATATGATATAGTAATGGCAAATGGCGGAGGCATTGTGCAATCGGTATCTCTATTCGATGTATATCAAGGTAAAAACATACCTGAAGGAAAAAAATCTTATGCAATAAATATTATACTTCAACATAGCGAAAAAACTCTTTCGGATAAAGAAACTGAAATAATTATTAATAAAATAAAGAAAACTTTTGAAATATCTCTGAACGCAACTATCAGATAAATGGACACAAACAGACTGCCTATAATTGGAGTAATTGGACCAAGCAAATATACATGCAAACCAGAGGTTTTTGAGTTTGGGCATAAATTAGGCAAAGAAATTGCTAAGCTAGATGCTCACATAGTTTGCGGGGGAATGGAAGGTTTAATGGAGTCCGTTTGCAATGGTTTTGTTGAAGTAAAAAAGCGAAAAGGAAAATCAATTGGCATTATTCCGCATGACAAAAAAGGCGCTGCCAATCCTTATTGTGAGATTGTAATTCCAACAGGAATCGGGACAGCAAGAAATATTATTGTTGTGAATACTGCCGATATTTTGATTGCCGTTGCCGGTGGTGCAGGAACATTATCTGAAATTGCATTTGCATGGCAAAAAAATAAGCATGTGATTTGTTATACAGCTTTTGATGGTTGGGCAAAACAGCTTGCAGGACAAGCAATTGATAGTCGTAGAAGAAAACTACTTCACGAAGCAAGCTCACTAAAAGAAATTAAAGATTTAATTTCTAAAATTTTATATGTTGAAAATAATTAGTTTTGCTATCTTAATCCCTCAATAACAATAAGTTGCCATTAGATTTTTCCGTAATGAAAAGCCATTAAATCGAAAAAAAATTATATCTTTACAAAATGAAACTATATTTGAGAATTTTATTATTCCCATTTTTTATGTTTTACATAGTAGGAGTGTATTTCAGAAATCTCCTATTCGACCTTGGCTTATTAAAAGAAGTGCCATATAATACTAAGGTAATTTCAATTGGGAATCTTAGCATGGGTGGTACTGGTAAAACTCCTCATACTGAATATCTTGCAGGCTTGCTTCTTAGTCAAGGTAAAACAGTAGCTATATTGAGTCGAGGATACAAAAGAAAAACTAAAGGTTTTTTTGTCGTTGAAAAGCATCATACACATATAGATGTTGGTGATGAACCATGTCAGCTTCGTTCAAAATTTCAAAATGATGAAGTAATAATTGCCGTTTCGGAGAAAAGAAGAGTTGGAATCAAAAAACTCCTTAAAATTTATCCAAATATTGATATAATTCTTTTAGATGATGCTTTTCAGCACCGATATGTAAAACCGGGACTAAATATATTGTTATCAGACTATTATTCACCTTTTTGGGAAGATCGTATTTTGCCTTTTGGCAATTTGCGAGAACCTAAGAAAAGCAAGAAAAGAGCTGATATTATAGTCATTACAAAGTCTCCCATTGTTTTGTCGCCTATTATTAAAAAAGATATTTTAGTAAAAGCCGATATTCGCCAAGACCAATCTCTTTTCTTTTCTAAAATAGTTTATAAAAACTGGAAAACATTAGTAGATAATAAAGACATTGTTCCCAAAAAAAGCTATACTACAATTTTTCTATTTACCGGAATTGCAAATTCTTATCCTTTAGAGTTTTATCTAAAACAATTTTGCAACGATATAGTAACTTTTAAATATCCAGATCATCATTCATATACTGAAAGCGACATCTTGAAAATTTGTACAGATTTTGAAAATTACCTATCAAGCAATAAGGTTATAGTTACAACAGAAAAAGATGCAATGCGACTAAAACATTCAGAACTATTGAAATTATTTGAAGAATTTAGCGTTTACTACATTCCAATTGGTATAAAATTTTACAAAAATGAAGAATTTAATAACTTAATATTAGAATATGTTAAATAAAATTAAAGAAACAACAAGTTTTATTAGAGAAAAAATTAATTTAAAACCCGAAATTGGTATCATTTTGGGCAGTGGATTAGGAAATTTATCACAAGCTATTGAAAACGCTGAAACTTTATCATATAACGAAATCCCCAATTTTCCGGTTTCTACCGTTGAAGGACACAAAGGGCAATTGATTGTTGGCACACTAAGCAATGCTCCGGTTGTTGCAATGCAAGGTCGCTTTCATTATTATGAAGGCTATTCAATGAAAGAACTAACTTTTCCAATTAGAGTGATGAAGGAATTAGGCATAAAACTTTTACTTGTTTCAAATGCTGCCGGAGGAGTAAACTCTAACTTCAAAGTTGGGGATATTATGATTATCAATGACCACATAAACCTCATGTCCACAAATCCTCTAATCGGTAAAAATTTTGAGGAACTTGGACCTAGATTTCCAGATATGAGCGAACCTTACAAACGAAGTTATATTGATAAAATTAATCAAATTGCACAAGAAAATAACATCAAAGTTCATAATGGAGTTTATGCAGCAGTTACTGGTCCATGCTATGAAACACCTGCCGAATATAGATATATCAGAACAATAGGAGCTGATGCAGTTGGAATGTCAACTGTGCCAGAAGTTATTGTTGCAAGACATGCCAACTTAGATTGCATGGCAATAAGTATTATTACAGACTTAGGAGGTATGCCAATTGCTGAAAAAATATCACACGAAGAAGTTATTATTGCGGCACGCAAAGCCGAACCTTTGCTCACACAGCTGATTAAAGAATTTATTGCTGAATATAAAAAAATATAATCTGATTTTTTTTGAAAAAATTGGAAATACCTATTCTTGAGTTTTTCTAACTTAATAAACTATTTTTTTAGTAAAACTTCGGCAAAAAAATGCTAAATCAATAAAAAATTCATAACTTTGTATCAAATACTCAAAAATCGTTAAATACTTAATAATGAGCGACTTAACAAACAAACAACAAAATGGTCTAATTGATGACTATTCAGCTGATAATATTCAGGTTTTAGAAGGTTTAGAAGCGGTAAGAAAAAGACCAGCTATGTACATTGGAGACATCTCAACAAGAGGTTTGCATCATCTTGTTTCTGAAGTTGTTGACAATTCAATAGATGAAGCCTTAGCAGGATATTGTACCCATATTGACATTACTATTCATAAAGATAATGCAATTACTGTTTTAGACAACGGACGAGGTATTCCTGTTGATTTTCACGAAAAAGAACAAAAATCGGCACTTGAAGTGGTTATGACTGTGCTACATGCAGGCGGAAAGTTCAATAAAGATAGTTATAAAGTGTCTGGAGGTTTGCATGGTGTTGGAGTATCTT
Organism: uncultured Bacteroidales bacterium; assembly: GCA_964551645.1. Lineage (GTDB taxonomy): Bacteria > Bacteroidota > Bacteroidia > Bacteroidales > DTU049 > CAZKDV01. The sequence continues at coordinate 41,893 of CAZKDV010000004.1, forward strand.
GTGTTAATGCCCTTTCTAGCACCCTTAGCGCTATTGTTTACAGAAATGGAACTAAATATACTCAAGAATATTCTCGTGGCATTCCACAAGCAGATGTTGTTGAATTGGGCAAAACAGATAAGCAAGGAACAGAAATTTATTTTAAACCAGATGATACGATATTCATAGTTACTGAGTATAATTTTGACATCTTGTCTTCTCGCTTGCGTGAATTGGCTTTTTTAAATAAAGGTATTCATATTACTTTAACTGATGAACGCGAAACAAACGATAATAACGAATTTCTAAAAGAAGAATACTATTCTGCAAATGGTCTATACGACTTTGTTACATATTTAGACCAAACAAGAGAAAAACTTATCGAAGAACCTATTTATATTGAAGGAGAAAAAAATGGTGTTCCGATTGAAATAGCCATGCAATACAATACTTCTTTTGTCGAAAATGTTCATTCATTTGCTAATAATATTAATACAGTTGAAGGAGGAACACATCTTGCTGGCTTTAGACGCGGATTAACAAGAACACTGAAAAGTTATGCTGAGCGTTCAGGAATGTTATCAAAACTTAAATTTGATATTAGTGGAGACGACTTTAGAGAAGGCTTGACTGCCGTAATCTCTATAAAAGTACAAGAACCACAATTTGAAGGACAAACAAAAACTAAACTTGGAAATAATGAAGTAATTGGTGCTGTGGATATTATGGTCGGAGAAGCACTAAATAACTATCTTGAAGAACATCCAAAAGAAGCAAAAACTATTGTCAATAAAGTTATTCTTGCTGCTACTGCTCGTCATGCTGCCAGAAAAGCACGAGAAATGGTTCAGAGAAAAAATATTCTATCATCAACAGGATTGCCCGGAAAACTTGCAGATTGTTCAGAAAAAGATCCGACTTTGTGTGAATTATACCTTGTGGAAGGAGATTCTGCCGGTGGCACAGCAAAGCAGGGTAGAGACAGAAGTTTTCAAGCAATACTCCCATTGAGAGGAAAAATATTGAATGTTGAAAAAGCAATGCAACACAAAATTTTTGAAAGTGAAGAAATTAGAAATATGTTCACAGCAATGGGAGTTAGCATAGGAACAGAAGAGGACTCTAAAGCATTAAATCTAAGTAAACTTAGATATCATAAAGTAATAATAATGACGGATGCTGATGTTGATGGTAGCCACATTGCAACATTAATTCTTACATTCTTTTTTAGATATATGCGTCAACTAATTGAAGCAGGATATGTATATTTAGCAACACCTCCCTTATATCTTGTCAGAAAAGGTTCAACACAAAGATATTGTTGGACAGAAGAAGAACGAGAAAAAATAGTTGCAAATCTATCTCCTGATGGAAATGAGAAAGGTATCCACATTCAAAGATATAAAGGGCTTGGAGAAATGAATGCAGAACAATTGTGGAACACTACAATGAATCCGGAAAATAGAACATTAAAACAAATTACTATCGACAACGCAGCCGAAGCAGACCGAATTTTTTCAATGCTGATGGGAGATGAAGTACCTCCTCGCAGAGAATTTATAGAAAGACATGCCAAATATGCTAAAATTGATGTTTAATTTTAAATTATTTGTTTTTTTAATCATTTAAAACTACCTTTGCTTAAATTTTAAACATTTTTTTTATGAAAAGAAACATTTTAGTAGTTGCAGTTATCATTACTGCTTTTGTTTTAGGAAGCTGTGGCAAATATGAAGAAGGTCCAGCTTTTAGCTTGAAATCTAAAAAAGCTCGTCTTGCAGGGACATGGCAAATTGAAAAAGTATTAGAAAATGGGAAAGAAGTTCCATTAGAAGAAGGTGATGATTTAAACATGACTTGGACTTTTGAAAAAGACGGAACAGGCAAGGTGAATTTGACATTTGGTCAAAGTTATAGTATGGATATGGAATGGAAATTCTCAGATAATAAAGAAGAACTCCAAATGAGAACTAAGTTTGATAGTGAGTGGTCAGAATGGGAGTCTATGGAAATTCTTAGATTAACTAGCAAAGAATTTTGGGGAAAGAACACCGATACTGAAGATGGTGAAACTGTTGTAACTGAAATGCACCTTAAAAAGGTTTAAGAAATTAAATTGAGTATGAAAAAAGGCTGTCAAAAATGACAGCCTTTTTTGTTAAAATCGAAAACCAACAGAAAATGCTAATACTCGCTTTTGCGAGTTCATATCATTTTTGAAAAAAGGACCTAAACCATAAGAATATGAAAGATTTGCAATTAAAAAGTTGTATCTAATGCCAGCAGAAGCAAGCATGCCATACGAAGAAGGTGCAAGGTCATTTCTTTTTAATTCCGGCTTATTATCACTAATGCCATAAAAAAATTCATAATATACACCTGCTCCTAACCAAGCCGTAACATCATAAGTTTCAATAAAGTTATATCCTACTTGTATTGGCATATTAAAAAATTTTACATTTATGTAGTCTTCATAAATTATTAAAGGATCAGCAGTATCTGGAATTGAAATATGAGTACTAATTTGGTTTAATGTAAAATCGGCTTTTAAAAATAAAGGTTGGTTGTATGATAGAAAAAATCCATATTGATATCCTATATTCCCTTTGTCTGTAGAAATTACATCTGATGTAACAACTGATGAATTAACACCGACATACCCGCCCATTTTGATTTTTGTTTCCTCAATTTCAGGTTTGTAATCAAAAGCAGGTTTGTAGTCAGTTTCTTGAGCTTTTACAAATACTGTAATCAAAAACAATAGACTAAATAATAAATGTTTCATATTCAATGATTTTAAAAACAAAATACAAATTTACACATATTTTTATAACACATGCAAGTTTTTGTTTTTGTTGATATTTTCTAAGCTCTTATGTGTTTGATATAAAGAGAAAAAAGCATAATACCAAAATCTTTTGTAATTTTGATTTCGTTTTGAAATATTTTATGATATGAACCAAATTGATAAAACAAATAAAAAACATACAATTGCCATTACCGGTGCGGGAGGTGGAGTTGGACAAAGCATTATAAAGGCATTATACAATTCAGAATATAATATAATTGCACTTGATGGAGAGCCATTGGGTACAGGTTTATATGCCGTCCCAAAATCATTTGTAATTCCTTATGCTAAGCATGAAAATTATATTGATAGTTTATTACAAGTATGTAAAGAAGAAAAAGTTGATTTACTTTTTCCGGGCATGGATGCCGAACTTAAACTGTTAGCTGCTAATGTTGATAAGTTTAAAGAAATTGGAACTACTGTTGTGGTAAGCCGTCCCGAAGTAGTTGAAATATCAGATAATAAACTACTTACATATAAAATTTTATCTGAAATAGGGGTTGGCATACCTTTTACTGCTGATTTGCAAGGTTTTCAAATGGAACAAGCAATTTTTCCACTAATTGTGAAACAAAAAGTTGGAGGTGCCCGCTCAAAAAATGTTTTTTTACTGAAAAACAAACTCGACTGGGAAAATATTAAACAAACTATAATCGTAAACGAAAGTGAATATATAGTTCAAGAATATATTGAAGGAGATGAGTTTACTTGTGGCACAGTCAATCTAAACAATGCTTGTAAAGGAGTTATTGTGATGAAAAGAACTCTTAGAGACGGAGACACATATAAATGTTTTACTCAAAAGCATGAAGTAATTGAAGAATCTGTTAGGAAACTTGTTGAACATATTAAACCTTTTGGAGCTTGCAACATTCAACTCCGAATGAAAGACGGCAAACCCTTTGTTTTTGAAATAAATGCTCGCTGTTCGGGAACAACTGCAGCACGAGCAATTTGCGGTTTCAATGAACCACTAATGATAGCCAATTATTTGATTTATAAAATTGAACCAACATACAATATTCAAGAAAAATCAATTTTCAGATATTGGAACGAACTAGTTATTGATAATAAAGATATTGAAACTGTAAAAAACGAAAAGTCATTGACTAATTCAAATTATACTCCATTATAAAACAAAATAAACTTTTTGTAGTGAAAATACTAATTTACAGCGATGTACATGGCAATTTACCTGCGTTTGAAAGCATCTTGAAAAATGTTGGAAAATGCGATCAATATATTAGTCTTGGCGATATTGTCAATTATGGACCGTGGAGTAATGAATGTGTTGATTTGGCATTATCTCTGAAAAATTCAATTTGCATTATGGGAAATCATGATATTGCTTATCTAAATCGGCAATATACAGGAGAGCATTCTCTTGTAATTCAATTTTTTCAGCATACTATTGAATGTTTTGATAGATATGAGCAAATTAGTTCGTTTATTACAGAATATCAACTAAACCAATACAAATGTATTCACACGATAAACAAGCAGTATGTTTATCCCGACACAGAAATTATTTTGGACAACAACTATTTAATCGGACATTCGCATCACCAATTTTGTTATCAAAACAATAACTTCGTTCTATATAACGCAGGAAGTGTGGGACAAAACAGAAAAATTATTAATATTGCAAATTATTTGGTTTTTTATCCCGAAGAAAACAAAATTGAAATGAGGTATGTAAAATATAATGTTGATGTAGTTATTCAAAAAATGAAATCAATGAAGTATCCCGAAGAATGTATTGCATACTATTTGAATAAAGAAAAAGCATAAATTACATGAAACTTAAATTGTCTGCATTAATTATTACATATAATCAAGCTGAATACATTTCGCAAGCGATTGATGGTATTCTTATGCAAGAAACTAATTTTGAATTTGAGCTTATTATTGCAAACGACTGCTCGCCCGACAATACAGACGAAATTATCAGAAATTATATTGATACGCACCCTAAAGCATCTTGCATTAAATATTTTCGACATCCAAAAAACATTGGAATGATGCACAATTTTGCTTTTGCTTTGAAAGAATGTAAGGGTGAATATATTGCCATTTGCGAAGGAGATGATTATTGGACTGACCCGCAAAAGTTGCAAAAACAAGTTGATGCGATGGAGCAAAATCCAGATGTTGTAATTACATATCATGATGCTTGTAAAGTTGATGCAAATAGAAATATCATCGAAAAAGGAATGTTATCCGAAAACAGAAAACGAGATTTTTCAGCCGATGAATTAAAAACCGGAATTTGGGTGCTAATGCAAAGCATGTGCGTTAGAAATGTCATAAAGGAATACCCCAAAAGTTTTTATAAAGTGTATAATGGAGATACTTTTTACACTTCTTTAATTGGCAATTACGGCAGAGGAATGTACATACATGACATAAAGCCAACTTGCTACAGAGTGCATCAAGAAGGAATATGGTCAATGAAAACAACTGCTGAAAGAAAAATACGATCATTGCTTACTCCAGCCGAACTTATGTTTTTTTACAAGGCAAAAGGTGATTTAAAGTTTTTCAACTACTTTAAAGACAGAACACAAAAAGCAATTATGTCTATGTTTGAATTTCGTTTGCCATTAAAATATAAATGGCATTTGCTGAAGTTCATATTTTCCTATTCTCCGTATCTTGGCTTGCGCAATGTTGTGTATTATACAAGAAAAACTATTTTTAATTAATTTGAACTATCTACGCAATGCAAACTCCTTTTTTTTCAATTATCATTCCGATATATAATAGGGAAAAGCAATTGCTCAAAACTTTAGATTCGGTGAAAAATCAAACATTTACCGATTATGAAGTGATACTTATTGACGATGCTTCAATAGATAATTCGTATCAAATATGTATGAACTACGAAATTCAGAATAAAATAGTAATACGAAACGAACAAAACAGCGAACGATGTGTGTCAAGAAATAAAGGAATTGAAAAAGCAAGTGGTAAATATATTTGTTTTCTTGACAGCGATGATACATTTTTGCCAAATCATCTACAAACTTTCTATGATGCCATAATTGCTCATAAATATCCAAAAGTAATGCTTTTCACAAATAGCTATATTGAAGATGAATATGACAATAAGCGAAATAAAGAAGTTCCGTATTTTCAAGCTCAAAATGTATTTGCATATTTATTAAAATACACTCCAAATCCTGCACGCGTTTGTGTTGAACGCTCAATTTTTGAAACAATAAAATTTGACCCTGCTATTCCGGGAATTGAAGACCTTGATGCGTGGTTACATATTGCTAAATCTTATCAAATTATCCATATCCCTGAATATACAAATGTGTATTTTGTTCACTCCGAATCATACACAAAAGGAGATACAAAACGACATGAAAAAGAATTGCAGTTTTTTACATATATGTTTCAAAAAGAAGCAATAAAAAACAGTTTACCCTCACTTTCCAAACGCAGATTACTTAGCAACAGTCATTATCATTTGGCAGTAAAAGCCGATGAATTACGACAAAGAAAAACATTTTACAAACACGCTTACAAATCATTTTTTCTGTATCCCAAAGGATATAACAATCAAATTCCGAAATCTCTTTTTGTGATGAGTTTGTACAATTTGCCGCTATTGGGCAGATTGGGACAATTTGTATATAGAAAAGCAATAAAAAGACAATCTATTTAAGCGTATATTTGCAATATGAAAAGCCAAATACATATAAACTATAAATTGCCTCTCAATTATCAGCCAGAATGGGAACATTTGTTCAAACCAGATTATAAATATAAAACCGTTGATTTGAAGGTAAAAGAATTAAAAAATGTATTTGTAAATCAGTCGGGACTTGTTTTAAAAAATGGCTTACTTGTAAAAGGGTGTGCTCCAAACATTGGTTTTTCAAATTACGATAAAGGCTTTTATTTTCAACATTGGCGAAAAGCTACCGAGCAAATGCTAGTGTGTAAATATGGAAAAAGTTTAGAAGCAATAAAATTAGACGATAACAGAAAATATTTAGTTATACATTCTCCGTGGTTTAGTTATTATTTTTGGCTAACTGAGTGTCTGCCTCGCTTGCTGATGGTTAAAGAGCAACTTCACGAATTGGTGCTATTGTTTCCTGCTGGGTGGAAGAAGTTTCCATTTGTAAACCAAACATTAGAAATGTTTCCGCAATTACAAATTTATGAAATTCCGTTTGGTAAACATTTGTTTGTAAAAAATCTGGTAATGCCCGAAGTAAAACCATGGACACCAATGTTTATTCCCGAACAGGTTTTGGAAGTAAGAGAATTGTTTTTTGATGCAATAAGAAATGAAGAAATTCAAAATTTGAATGTTTACTTATCAAGAAAAGATTCAAATCGTAAAAACTTAGTAAATGATAATGAAGTTACTGTTTTACTTGAAAAACACAATTTTGAAATTCATCAAATGAGTAAGCTTTCTATTTTTGAACAAGTATCTTTGATGAGGAGCACAAATAACATTATTTCTATTACTGGTGCTGGCATGGCAAATTTTATGTTCCTAAAAGAAAATGCTAATGTTATTGACCTTACAAATATTATGTATCTAAAAGACAGACATTATAAATTTCACTTTTGGAAACTTTGTAATATTATTAATGCTAACTATATTGTTCAATTTTGCGAACACGAAAATAACTTGAATGTTCCCAGACGAAGTTTACAAAATATAATGATAGATATCCCTACTTTAAAAAATAACTTACAAATAATTTTTGCATAAATGGATAATAAAAACTATACCGTAAATACTATTATTTCTGATTTTGGCAATTCAATAATAAAAATAATAGGAGATGCAAATATTGTTTTTTTTACTTTCTGTTCAATGAACTTTCCAAAAAAAAATGCAATAACATGGTTGGGAAAAAAATATTATGATAATAACACAGTCAATTTAAGCAACTTACAACCCTCTGTTTTTATTGTAGATCATAGCTTTGATGCTACTGACATTAAAAATAAAGCATTCATTGTTGCCGAAAAGCCTAAATTGCTTTTTATTAATATATTAAAAAAATATTTCGAGAAAAAATACAAATACAATATCCATCCAACAGCAGTAATTTCTGACGAAGCAATTATTGAAGATAATGTTTACATTGGACCAAATTGTATTATTGGCAATTGTACTATTAAAAGTGGGACTACATTAGACGGCAACAATTTTATATATGATAATGTTTTAATTGGAAAAAATGTAAGTATTCAAGCCGGAGCAGTAATTGGCTCTCAAGGAATGAGTTTTGCTAGTTATGCAGATAAAAACTTAATTGGATTTCCATCTTTGGGTAGAGTTATAGTTGAGGATAATGTTGCAATTGGAAGTAATGCAGTTATTGACTGTGCAGTTATTGATGATACAATTATAGGGAAAGGAACAAAAATAAATAGTTCTGCGTTTATCGGAAATTCTGTTTGTATTGGAAAAAATAATTACATAAGTGTGTGCGTTAACATTAACGGTAGCGTAGTTATTGGAGATGAAAACTTTATTGGGTCTAATTCTACAATTCGAAATAAAATTACAATTGGCAATAATAACACTATTGGAGCAGGAGCAGTTGTTGTTAAACCTATTAAAGATAATGAAACTGTATTTGGCAATCCGGCAAAAAAACAAAATATAAAAGGAATTACACTATGAAAATAAATTTAGCAGAAAAAATTTTAATTTTATCCCCTCATACTGATGATGCTGAGCTTGGAGCTGGCGGTTTTATTTCCCAATTATTAGAAGAAGAAAAAAATATTTTATGGGTAGTTTTTTCTTCAGCAAGAGAGTCAGTCCCCAAAAATATGCCAATAGATACTCTTTCAGTAGAGTTTAAAAATGTAATGAAATCAATTGGGTTAGAAAAAAATAATTATTTATTACTAGATTATGTAGTTCGTAGGTTAAATGAAAAACGACAAGATATTTTAGAAATGCTTGTTAAAATTAAAAAAGAATTTAATCCAGACTTGGTTATAGGTCCATCAATAAATGATTACCATCAAGACCATCAGGTTGTTGCTACCGAAATGATTAGGGCATTTAAAATGAGCGCCAGTATAATTTCTTATGAATTGCCATGGAACAATTTAAAATTTGAAAATCAAATGTTTGTCAAATTAGAAGAAAAGCATATTGACCATAAAATTAAAATGTTAAAAAACTATAAATCTCAGATTTATCAAAACAAACCTTATTTTTCAGAAAACTTTATTAAAGGTCATGCATATTCAAGAGGTACACAAGTTTCAACAGAATATGCTGAAGCATTTGAGGTTGTCAGAATGATTATTTAATTTTGCGAATACAAAAATAATCAAAATATTGAAACTATAATAGAGAGCACAACAGTACTTCTCCGTAAACTCTGTGGTAAAATCTCAACAACTTATTAACCACAAAGCACACAAAGCAAGCACAAAGGGCACAATTCTATTTCTCTGTGAACTTAGTGCCTCCACTGTGAACTCTGTGGTAAAAAAAATGACACTTCATTAACCACAAAGCACACAAAGAATGCACAGAGGACACAACACTATTCCTCCGTGAACATTGTGCCTCCTCAGTGAACTCTGTGGTTAAAAAAACGACACTTCATTAACCACAAAGAACACAAAGCAAACACAAAGGGCACAATTCTATTTCCTTGTGAGCTTAGTGCCTACATTGTGAACTCTGTGGTTAAAAAAAGGAAATTCATTAACCACAAAGCACACAAAGCAAACACAAAAACACAGTTTTATCTTTCTGTGAATTTAGTTCTTCTACTATGGTGAAAAAATAATTATATTTGTAAAAAATCATTATGACCGAAAACGAAATAGCCATAAAAGTAATCGAATGTGCAATAAAAGTTCACAAAGCATTAGGTCATGGTTTGTTAGAAGAAGCATATAAAAAATGCCTTTACTATAAATTAGTCAAAGAAGGCTTGTATGTGGAGAAAGAAAAAGTCTTACCATTAATTTTTGAAGACATCGAAATTGATAGAGCCTATAGAATTGATTTGCTTGTAGAAAACAAACTTGTTTTAGAATTAAAAAGTGTTGAAGCATTAAATGATGTACATTTAGCCCAAATATTAACTTATTTAAAGTTAGGCGACTTCAAATTAGGATTGCTACTGAATTTTAATGTAACAATAATGAAAAATGGCATAAGAAGAGTAATAAATGGGACACTTAATTAACCACAAAGCACACAATTGTATTTATTCGTGAACTTAGTGCCTCCACTGTGAACTCTGTGGTTAAAAAATTAATTTCTTAATATATTTGTTCAATATTGCCAAATCACATTACAATACATCTAAATATGTTCCTTTTGGAGCTATTAGCAAAGCCATGCCTTATTTGATTAGGAGAGCGGAAGAAAAAAACTCATCTGTGCAAGAACAATCAAATAGAGAATTGTACAATATCAAAAAAGAATTAAAAAGAAGGAAAAACAAATAGATTTTTTTCTGCCTTTTACCTAATGATAGTTAGCGAAGATTTGTGTATTTTGTCATAGTAGTAGAACAAATAATAGTATGTTCCTTCTGACAAATTATCTCCGTCCCAATCGTTTTGATAGTCGGTTTGTTCAAATACCTTGTTGCCCCAACGGTTGAACACAGCTATTTTGTTAGGTATTTTGTGTCCATTAACAATTTCAAGTTTATCGTTTATTCCGTCCCCATTTGGAGTGATAATATTTGGAAATGTCAATTGGTCGTCTATAATTTTCACCTCTTTAGTGATTGAATCTTCACACTTATAATCGTTTGACAAATAAAGAGTTACTGTGTAAGACGAATCAACACCTGGGTATGTATGAGCTACATTATTTTTAGATGTATTATCTTGTGTTCCATCGCCAAAATCCCAAAGCCAATATTGTGCATCAGAAGTAGATGTAAAACTTATATTTGGCTCAATAACAGTTCCATAGTCGGGAGAAAAAGTAAAATCGGCAATTGGTTGTGGATATGCTTGAATATAATCATTCATAGTCAATGATTTTTTACAACCCTTATCACTTGAAACAGAGAGTTTAACGCTATATTTACCTTCAGTATATGTGTTTGAAGGATTTTGCTGAGTTGAAGAATTTCCATCACCAAAATCCCAATTCCACTCAACAATATTGCTTCCGCTTGATGCATCATTAAATTGTACTGTAATGGGCGAACAGCCAGAAATAGGATTTCCGGAAAAACTAATTATTGGAGACGGAAAAACCGAAAGCTGAACAGATGCAGAACCAAAACATTCATTTTCATCGCTAACTGTAACTGTATATGTACCGGACATATTAGAAGTTGTGTTAGTGATATTATTTGAAGAATTTGTGCTTGAAAATGAATTTGGTCCCGACCACACATAAGAATCTTGTGTACTTGAAGGGCTTGCATTGGCACTAAAAGTAAGTGCTTCGCCTTCGCAAATATCGTTGTTTGAAGTAATAGTAACATCAAGTTTGTGTTCGTCAACAGTAACACATCCTGTGATTACTTCATTCTTTGCATCGGTAACTGTAACGCAATATGTTTCGGCACACAAACCAACAGCTGTTTTTGTAGTTTGAGCCATTCCGTCATTCCACTGATAAGTATATGGTTCTTGTCCTCCCGATACTGTAACTGTTGCTGTTCCAGTGCATGTAATAATAGGTTCTGGATTGCATGTAGTGTTACAATAACCAATTGTTGGGTTGGCTGCACTTGTTCCCCAATCTCCACCATCAGGAACTCTTCTATAGCTTAAACCTTCAAATTGTCCCGCTTCGTAACTAGTTATATATTTTTTTCTATCATTAGGAATACTTGTATATGAAGCCAAAGGACCTGTATAATTACAAGCACCAATAACACCTGGATTACACGGAGAACATGACATACATGAGTTTGATTGATTTCCCCAAGAAATAGCATCTTGAGGTACTCCATTCCTATCATAAAAAGCAAACCAACCACCTGCATTTGGGAACCATAATCTATAACCACCGCCTAAGCATATTCTTGAAGCATTATTTATCACAATTTCAACAGTTTTTCCACCATTTTGAACTAAATGTTGTGCAGGAACAGCAGGTGCATACATGCCTCTAATCAGACAAAAGCCTTGAGGAGGAATAATTGTACCTTCGGGAATCAAAAAGCCTCCGGGATAATCTATATTACCATCTATGGCATTATTTCCAAGGAAATAACAAGAAATATCAATGGATTGACACTCATCAGGATTATACAACTCAATCCATTCTCCATGACAATCTCCGGAAGAAAAACCAGGTCCAAGTCCATAAATTGAACCATCATTATATGTTGGAGCAAGCATAACTTCATTTATCAATATTGAAGGTCCTTCATAATTGCAACCAAAACCATTGCAAACGGTATTAATTTCCGCAGACATTGAAATTTCCATATCAGTTAATTTAATATATGAAAGTTTCACTTCATCAATGGCAAAACCGGGGTCAGTTCCTCCTCCATAAGTATAATCAAACATAAATCCAATCAATAGACTTGCTTTATTGTCAAAAGCAGGATTTTTAACAGATTCAAATGTCCATGCATCTGTGCCATTATATGTTTTGCCTATATCATTCCAAGTGTTTCCATTATCTGTACTATACCAAACAGAACCTCTTTCACCATTGCATAACCACCAAAAAGAAAGTGTTACATCACTAATGCCCGTTGTATTAATTGGAGTAGCCATTTTTGTGAAAATTGTACCTGCCTGACCACCAACAAAGCCGGCTGAAGTACCATCAATATAATTGCAATTGGCAACTCCACTCTCCTCAGCATCTTTAGAAACAGTATGCAAATAGAAACTTTGTGGACTATTGGTTACTCCTGAAGGTTGATTTTTTGTATCAACAACAGTAACTGGCATAAATCCCAAAAATGTGTAGGTTCCACCTTGATAAACATTATTGACAATCCAAACATTTGCACTGGAAGCACCTAAACTACCAACATCATTAGTGTTAAGTGTCCATTTTGATATGCCACTTTCAAAATTATCATAAAATAATTCAATTTCTTGAGCATTTGCACTTATAACCGTAAAAAAAGCTATACCTACAATTGATAACTTTGAGGACATATAATTAGAAAAATACTTTAATGTTTTCATTTTAAAAAATACTTTTAAATAAATAACTATTTGCAATATTAGAAAAAAAAAGTGAAATTGTACATAAGTTTTTCTTTAAAGCTATTAAAAATCTAAATTACACATCTATTTAATAATAAACATTATACGATACAAAAATACTTTTGATATAATCTTCGTAATTTTGCACTTTAATATGTAATTAATTAACAACTAAAAATAATATACTATGGAAAGCGATATTTTAATTGCGCGAGAGGCTAAAATTAAGCCAATCGTAGAGATTGCAGAGCAGTTAGGCTTAAAAGCAGATGATTTAGAACTCCTGACTTCGACACTGGGTCACCCAAAATTAAAATCAAACAATTTTGCTAACT
>CAZKDV010000005.1:0-49793 GCA_964551645.1 uncultured Bacteroidales bacterium
CGGAGAATATGGCTGAATAGAATATCCTTTGTAGAGCATTCCCTTGTCATACAATGTTTTGAGCAAATACCAGACAGTTTCAATATATTTATTATCAAAAGTGATATAAGGACTATCTAAATCTAACCAATAGCCCATTTTTACAGTAAGTTCATCCCAAAGATCCTTATATTTCATCACTTCTGAGCGGCACTCTTTGTTATAGTCGGCTATTGAAATTTTTGTACCTATATCTTCTTTGGTAATTCCGAGTTTTTTTTCAACTGCAATTTCAACGGGCAAGCCATGAGTATCCCAACCTGCTTTTCTTTTAACCCTATATCCTTTTTGGGTTTTATATCTGCAAAAAATATCTTTAATAGTACGAGCCATAACATGATGAATGCCAGGAATGCCGTTTGCAGATGGAGGACCTTCATAAAAAACAAAATCTTTGCTTTCACTTCTTTCTTCTATGCTTTTTTTAAAAGTGTTATGCCTTTCCCAAAATACAGCAATTTCGTCAGCAATCTTAGTTAAATCCAAAGTTTTATACTCTTTATACAGGCTCATAATTACTATTCGAGTTTTGAATTTGCAAAATTACAAAACAATTCTAACATTTGATTTAGTTAATATATATATAGTGAAAATATTTTAACAAATAGCTTGTATCAAACTCTTAGAGAATTAAGAATTTTTGCAAAATGAAAATTTTGAGCGTTGATATAGTTATTGATACTTATTAAGCATTTAATTTATTGCAAATGCTCATCTTCAGGGTTTGGTCTTCCTAATGGTAATCCGCGATTGTATTCTGTTTCTAATTCTTTTTCTTCTTCTTTAAGTTTTTTGAGTGCATCTTTTGTGGCAAACTTATTTATATCGGGTTGTCCGGCATTAACCCATGCAGTGTACCAATAGCTTGCAACATAGTAAACTGCTTTTCGCATATTGCGTTCAATCATATTATTAGATAAGTGTTCAAATTCAGCTGCAAATTCACGAGAATAATCTCTTTTAGTTATTGTCCCTCTCGTGTCATAAACATATATTTTGTGTGAAGGCATTGAATCTATAAGAAAATCATACAACATATATACAGTATCAACTTGTGCATTTGTTTGTTTTACAATTTCCCACGCCGTTTTTTGCACATTATTAATATATTCGGCTCTTCCTACAAAAAAGTTAAAACTATTAGCAAACAATTCAGGCACTCTGGTTTCCCAAAAAGCGTGTATTCCTCTTTGTTCAGGCACTCTACCGTTATAATATTTAGATGTATGCAGCGGAACAGTTGCATCTGCAATGTAATGACTAAGGTGAGCGCTTTGTCGCAAAATATTATACACATCTTCTTCTTGAAATGCTTTGGTAAGTCTATATGTCATTGTTGCAATGTGCCATGGCAATACTCCAGTAGTCAGCAAAGTATCTTCAGTATATTGCTCTACTGCATCTTTCCAATATATGGGTATATTATCAAAAGGGTTTTCACCATAATTTTCAATATCAATGTAATGTCTAACAGCTTCAAGAGGATTGATGCGACTTATTTTATCGGGGTCTATAGCATGTTCAGTGATATATTCAATATGTTTTTTGTAAAAACCCAACATTTCTGGAGGCAAACAAAATACTGCATGCCTATTAATAGTTTTGTGCGAAAAGAACCCCCACGATGTGCTAAGCAGAGCAACAATCAATAAAGATAAGTATATCGCTGTTTTTTTTAGCATGAATATTTATTTTTTAGCAAGATTAACAATTGTGGTACCATCATAAAACGGCACTGAGTTTGAAATGTTAAGAGTAAAGCAATAGTCCAATACATCGTCAAGACCAAGCTTGCGTAGCCTCTCGCGGTGCATAGCTTTTTGGATATAGCCAACAGGATTGCTTTCAGCAATTTTCCACAAATCTAATGCAGCATTAGCAGCATCACATTCTATTGAGTACTTTTCAGTTTTTGAAAAATAATCAACAAATGCACCAGCTAACAATGTGTCTTCTAAATTAAATTTATTTTTCCAACCCGAACATAACAAAACTACATTAAGTTTTTGCTCACAAAACCAGTTTACTACTGCATTAATGTTTAAAAAAGAAGCAATTACAACAGCTTTGACATTATCCAAATCAAGCATTTTAATAGTTTGTGTTCCATTGGTTGTTTTATATACTATGATCTTGTCTTTTAACTCATTATTTCGGAAATAAAAGGGCGAATTGCCAAAATGTGCATAATCGAGAGTTACACCGTCTTTTTCGGCAGCTACAAGATAATTTTTCGACTTTAAACTAATAGCTTCTTCATCGGTTGATACAGGTATTATTTCTTTAACCCCGTAATCAAAAGCAGTAGTGATTGAAGTAGTAGCTCGAAGAACATCAATAACAATAACACCATAGTTATTTTCAGTTAATTTGTGTTGATAAAGTACAGGTGTTAAGCAAACCTCAATGGTATTCATAGTAAAATATTTAAGTTTACAAATTTACAAATAATTACACTAAACGATTTTTTCAACTCAATTAAACTGACAAAATATCATACCAAGTTTATTTGGTAAGCTTTTTGACATATATGCGGAAAAACTATTATTATGACAGGCTATTATTTATTATTTGCTTTTTTTATGCTAATTAGTTGGTTAGTAGGTAATCAGCTAAAAATAAGATTTAAAGAATATTCTAAAATTCCTTTACGCCATGGAATGACCGGAAAAGATATTGCTTTAAAGATGTTGCATGACAACAACATTCATGATGTAAGCATAGTATCTGTACAAGGACAATTAACCGACCATTACAATCCTTTGCAAAAAACAGTTAATTTAAGTCCTGATGTTTATCATGGAAACAGTATTGCAGCAGCGGCTGTGGCAGCACACGAATGTGGACACGCAGTTCAACATGCAACAGCATATAGTTTTTTAAAAATGCGTTCTGCTCTTGTGCCAATCGTTGGTTTTAGTTCACGCATTATGCAATGGATTTTATTAGCGGGGATTATTCTTATCGAAACATTTCCGGCATTATTACTTTTCGGAATTATTCTTTTTGCCACAACAACTCTTTTTAGCCTTGTAACATTACCCGTAGAATTTGATGCTTCAAAAAGAGCCTTAAAATGGTTAGATGCTTCAGGCTTAACAAGTGGTGTAGAACATTCAAAAGCAGCTAGTGCATTAAAATGGGCAGCAAGCACTTATGTTGTTGCAGCTATAGCATCTTTGGCAACATTGCTATATTATATCTCAATCTTTCTTGGCAGAAGAAATTAAAACACTCCTTATTCATTAATTATTTGTCGTATTTCATCAAAAAAATATTTTTTTGTGTAATTTGAATTTTAACAACTACATCTAAATACAAAATTGTAATTATATTTGCCATGTAATAATGCAATATGTATATAAGAATTATATTAGTTGTTTTTTTAACTTTTTTATGTTTATCAAACAATTTTGCTCAAGCACCGGGTTGTCCAAGTGTTAGCATTACAGCTCTAGGCTCTATGGGTGGGCAAGTTCCTATTAATTGCAACGAATGTATAGATTTGACTGCCACTGCCTTACATACGGGATTAACTGACACATATACTGTTTCATCTATACCTTATGAACCACCATATCCATACAATGCAGGAAATCCAATTTTTGTAGCTCAAGATGATATTTGGTCTGATATTATCAATCTTCCCTTCAAATTTTGCTACTACGGCAATTCTTATGATAAAATTGTTGTAGGAGCAAATGGTATTGTTAGTTTTCATATTGAATATGCCAATCAAACCTGCCCATATATTATTCCTTCAAATAATCCTTCTAATTCCTTACCTTTAAATTCAATTTTTGGTGTTTTTCATGATATTGCTCCACAACAAGGAGGTGCTATTTTTCAAGCAGTTTTAGGCAGTTATCCATGCCGAACATTTGTAGTTAATTACAATCAAGTACCTTTGTTTAATTGCTATAATTTACTAACTACTCACCAAGTGGTATTGTACGAAAACACTAATGTAATCGAAGTATATATTCAAAATAAACCAATATGCAATAATTGGAATAGCGGAAAAGCAATAGTGGGCATTCAAAACAAAGACGGCACAGCAGGAATTACCGCCCCAAACAGAAATGCTTTACCAACTTGGGCAACCTCTAGTGAAGCATGGAGATTTACTCCAAGCGGAACCCCAAATTACACCATCGAATGGTTTAACGGAAGCAATTCTCTCGGAAACGACAACACCATTAATATATGCACACCTTCAACTTATACTGCAATAGCTACCTATAACAATTGCGATTCAACGGTAGTTGTTGTAAAAGATGAAATTATTGTGAAATCAAATGATATTTCTGCCACTATCATTCCGCCAAGTGCCGACATTTGCCAAGGCGATTCAATAGATATTACAACAACAGTAATCGGAACGCCCCCATTTACATATAATTGGGCACCAAACAACAATATTAGCTCAAGTTCATCTCCAAACATTACTGTTTATCCCTCATCTTCAACTGTATATTCATTAACAATTACTGATGGTTTAGGTTGCTCCGAAATTTTTTCCATTCCCATAAATGTACATTCATCTCCCAATATTGCAATCACAGCATCAATAAACCCGATATGCAACGGAGAAATATCTACACTTACGGCAACAGGTGCCGATTCATATATTTGGAGTACCGGCGAAGAAAATTCAAATATCAACATTAATCCAAACAACACTACAACATATACTGTTACAGGAACCGACCAATACGGCTGTACATCGTCTTCTGACATAAACATATTGGTCGGTAGCAATCCTATATTGAGCATAAATGCTTCGAAAGCTGAAATTTGCGAAGGAGATTCAAGCATTATCACAGTTTTTGGTGGGACAAATTATTTGTGGAGTACTAATGAAACTACTGATAGTATTATTGTTAAACCAACAACAAGCTCAACTTATAGCGTTACGGCTACAACGGCAGAAACTTGCTTTTCTGTTGCAAACATGCCAATATTGGTACATGACAAGCCAAAAGTTGATTTTACTGCCTCTCCAAACAAAGCTTGTGTTCCAATAAGCTCAAACTTCACTTCGTATGTAAGTGGTGGGCATAATAATGAATATTTATGGACTTTTGGAGAAAATGGTATTTTTGGAACTTCCAATTTTGAATCTTCATTTGTTACTTTTGACGAAGCAGGCGAACATAATGTAAGTTTGACCGTTACTTCAGAGTATGGCTGCTCGACAACACTTACAAAACCTCAATATATATCTGCCTATCCATTACCCATAGCCAATTTTTATGCAAATCCGGATACTGCCGAATTATCTGATGCAATAATCAGTTTTGTAAATCAATCTCAAGGTGCTTCTGATTGGTATTGGAATTTTGGAGATGGAACAAAAAGCAATGATGAAAATCCATTTCATAAATATAGAGCAGGCGGAACATTTATAGTAGAACAAATTGCTTACAGTCAGCACGGATGCACTGACACAACTAAAAAGCATGTTTATATTATTTACAACTTAAACTTTTATGTCCCACAAGCATTTTCACCCAATGGAGACGGAATAAATGATAGTTTTGGACCAATAGGCAGCGGAATTGACAAACTCGAATTTTCAGTTTTTGACAAATGGGGAAATAAAGTGTTTTATACAGAAGATATAAACCAAGATTGGGACGGCAGCATTAACGGAAGAACTCCCAATCAAACAAGCATATTTAATTGGATAGCTTATGTAACTTTTGCAACAGGAATCATCAAAGAATACACAGGATTTGTAGTGCTGTACAAATAATTTTTCCAACTCGTTTTGTTAAAATAATATAAATACTCCAAAATAATTTCATAATTTTGTATAAAATTGTTCGCAAACATTTAATTGACTAACTGTCATAAAATGTGCAAATATTTTTAATTATTAATCAATTACAACAAAAATTAACGAATATGATTAAACTAATAAAAACTATTGACCAAAAAGTTACCAAATGTATGCACAACATTAGTAGTATTGCAATTCGTATTTCTTTTGGCGTTATTTTTATTTGGTTCGGAATACTAAAACCTTTTAATATTTCATCAGCCGAAAGTTTGCTTCTGAAAACAGTTGAATGGCTACCATTCGGTGCTCCCGAATTATGGCTTATCATAATAGGCTGGTGGGAAGTTGCAATCGGTGTTTTATTCTTAATTCCAAAAACTACAAAAATTGCTATAATTTTATTATTCCTTCAGATGTTTGGAACTTTCATGCCATTATTTCTGCTTCCTGAACTAACATTTCAAGACAAAAATATTTTTGCGCCAACCTTAGAAGGACAGTACATAATAAAAAACCTTATGATTATTTCGGGGGCTTTAGTGCTTGGTGGCAAATACTACAATGCTAAAAAAGCAGCATAATTGAGCAAAAACCTTACAGCATGTCAAAATTAGAGAACTTTAAAGCCATTAGGTCTTTAAAGTTGTAAATTTTGCAAAAAGTAATGATTTCATATTTTTGTGCTGAATCTATAAAAACATCAATTATTTCAGGAAAAATAGAAAATTTTTGATGTTTGCTAAGCTCGTATATAAAAATGAAATGAGCCTAAAAGAAAGCAATTAAAGCTAAAATAATATTAAAAAAAGAAGAAAAGCAGGACTTAATTGTTAACAAGAACAACAACAAAAATAAAAACAAAAAAAGGTTATGAAAAACTAATCATAAAAAATGCCTGCCTTTCTTTGTACAAAGTTACACCTTTTATTATTGGAATTTGAAAAAAACATTAAAATTTTAACAAGAATGTAATAAAATTATAGAATTGAACAATTTTATCAAGAAGTAAGCACCAAAAATTAATACATTTGTCATTCTAAAAAAATAAGGAACAAAAAATTATGACATTAACAGAAATACTTCGGGATTCCAATTACAAGCTAACCCAGTTTAGTGAAGAAAAAATAAGAGGTTTTGAAGAAAACATCATTATTAAAGAAAGCAAACCCAAAGCGAACAACTTTTAGAAACTGCCAAACAAGCCGTAGAAATTGCTATTGAGCAAAACGAAGAAACAGCCATAAAATATTTGAAAGACAAAAAATATGAGTAAAAATTTAAGCATCAATAATGAAAAATACAGTGGAATACTGCGACAAGCTGTAGCAGAAATTCATTCTGCCCGTAGTGTTGCCGCCAAGCAAATAACAAGTGCGACTAACACGATGTATTGGAATTTGGGCAAATTACTTTCCGAAAGGCAATTAGCCGAAGGCTACGGAAGTGGTGTTGTCAAACAGTTGTCTATTGATTTGAAAAAAGAGTTTCCCGATATGGGCTTATCTCCACGCAATTTGTGGGATATGAAACGCTTTTACGAGCGTTACGAACAAGCCGATATAAAACTGCGACAAGCTGTCGCAGTTTTGCCGTGGGGACATAATTTATTGTTAATCAACAAAGTACAATCACTTGATGCCGTTGAAGAACATAAAAACAAAGAAAAATAGAAACTGCCAAACGAACCATATAAATGTGATAGAACAAAACAAAGAAACAGCTATAAAATATTGAAATGTAACTGAATAGGCAAACTAAAAATTAGAGAAATGGAAGAAAATAAATCACAAATAATTATCTATCAAACTGAAAACGGAAATACAAAAATAGAAACCCGTTTAGAAAACAAAACAGTTTGGCTTACACAGGCTCAAATAGCAGAGCTGTTTAGTAAAGACCGAACCGTCATTACTAAATATATCAACAATGTTTTTGACGAAGGCGAATTAGACAAAAAAAGCAATGTGCAAATTTTGCACATTACAAATTCTGACAGACCTGTCAAATATTACAACTTAGACATTATTATTACCGTAGCTTATCGGGTAAACAGCCGTCAGGCAAAACAGTTTCGTATTTGGGCTACAACGCTCAAAGAATTTATTATTAAAGGTTTTGTGTTAGATGAGAAACCACATTCCGTTAGGAATGTTTCGCTCGGTAAAGAAAACGATACAATCACATTGCAATCCGTTAGGATTGCATCCTAAAAACAAAATTATGGCTAACACCTATACACAAATACATATCCACGCTGTTTTTGCTGTTCAAAATCGGGTTTCTTGTATTCACAAATCGTGGCAAGAACGCTTGTATAAATATATCATTGCTATCATTCAAAAGCACGGGCATAAAGTTTTAGCTGTTGGAGGTATGCCCGACCATATTCATATTTTGTTTGGATTTCGCCCTACACAGGCACTATCGGCTTTGATGCAAGAAGTGAAGCGAGATAGTTCAGAATGGATTAATAAAGAAAAATTGGTAATGGGAAAGTTTTCTTGGCAAAAAGGATATGGGGCATTTTCGTATGCAAAATCACAAATTTCTGCTGTTTGTAATTATATCGAAACACAAGAGCAACATCATAAAAAGAAAACATTCAAAGAAGAATATTTGGAGATATTACAAAAATTTGAGGTTGAACACAATGAACAATATATTTTTTCAGAAATTAAATAGGGACACATTCCTAACGGAATGTGTGGATGCGGTGTGGCATTTTTTACCAAGCGATGCAATCCTAACGGATTGCCGCATTCCAAAAAATTTAGAAAGAAGCAAAAAAATATTCTATTGGAATGATACGCGTGGTAAAGACCAAGCCAAAGTTTTTGCCGAAAAACAATATGCCGTTTTCGATGGCGAACGCAAAAAAACAGAAGCCCTACAAGCCGATTTAGAAAACCAAAAAACCATTGAAGCTTTGATTGAAAAAACAAAAAAGAAACTACCAAACAAGCCATAGAAATTGCTATTGAGCAAAATGAAGAAACAGCGATGAAATTCATTGAAAATAATAATTTTAACTAAAAATCTGACCAAAATTAAATAATCAAAACACAAGCCCAATATTAATTATCCGATTTTGCAACACACAAACAAGCCATTTAATTCATACACCGACTATTTGAAAAAGATTTTTTCTGGTCGCGTTCAAAAACTTTCAATTCATGCCGAAATGAGTTGCCCAAATCGTGATGGCACCAAAAGTTTTGGCGGTTGCACATATTGCAATAATCAAGCGTTTGCTCCCTCCTACTGTCATACGGATATAGACATAGAACAGCAAATTATTGATGGCATCGAATTTCACAAAAAACGCTATCGCAGGGCACAAAACTTCATTGCTTATTTTCAGTCATACTCCAACACTTATGACGATATTGATGTTTTGGAAAATAAATTTAGGCAGGCTTTGTCGGTCAAAAATATTATCGGCATCTCAATTGGCACAAGACCAGACTGCATTAGCGACGATATTTTGCAATTGTTGTCAAATATTGCGAAAAAATATTTTGTTAGTGTCGAACTCGGCATTGAATCGGTTTATGACAAATCATTGCTCAGAGTGAACAGGGCACACACAATGGAAGATACGCTAAATGCTTTGGAAAAATTTTCTAAATACAATATCACCACCGGAGGTCATTTTATTCTCGGACTGCCCGACGAATCGGAGGAGGAAATGCTGAATACGGCTACAATTATTTCAAGTTTCGGACTAAAATCAATAAAACTTCATCAGCTTCAAATTCTGAAAAATACAATTATGGCTGCCGAATTTGCCAATGCTCCCGAAAAATTTAATTTGTTTGAACTTGCTGATTATATTGACTTTATTGTTAGATTTGTTGAGCGACTTTCTCCAGAAATTTATATTGACAGATTTGCCGCCGAAGTGCCGCCTCGTTATTTAATTGCACCAGACTGGGGATTGATTAGATATGACCAAGTTCTTAACTTAATTATTAAAAAATTTGAGGAACGCAAAACTTATCACGGAAAATTGTTTGGCAAAACGACATAGCTTATTACACTTGATTTATATGCAGTTTGCGCAATTTTTTATATTTCAGATAAACGGCTTTTGCAGAAATTCGGCAAATCACAAAACCTGTTTTTCCGTCAAGAAAACCAAGTTTTAACACATAATCTTTGAAAAACTTAAAAGCAGGGGCAAAAAGCAATTTTAACGGGCTGCTTTGCTTGCCATCATCAAACATTTGTTGTGCGTGCAAGTCGGAATACTTTTCAATTCGCATATAGTGTTGTGCCACAGAATGATATGAATAATGCAATAAATCTCCTTTTAATTGAGTACTTGGCACATTTTCGTCCAATTCAAGTGTTTCATGTACATAATCGCCTTTCCATTTTGCTTTGTTTTTCGGAAAAACTCTCACTTTTGCATCGGGATACCAGCCACAATGCCTAACCCATTTTCCTACATAATTTGTCAAGCGATTAAAGCTATACGCACCTTTCAATTCGTTTTTAACATTTAAAATTGACTGTTTCAATTTGTCTGAAACAATTTCATCAGCATCAAGTGAAATAATATAATCGGCATTTGCGAGAGAATTGCCATAGTTTTTGGCATTTGAAAAGCCTTTCCATTCTTTTTGATAAAATCTAAGTCCAAATTTAAGACATATATCTTGCGTTTTATCTTCGGAAAATGAATCTACAACTATAATTTCATCAGCAATATCAAGCAAAGATTTCAAGCACCTTTCGATGTTTGCCTCCTCGTTGAATGTAATGATTACTGCTGATAGTTTCATAATTCAATTGAAATTAAATTTTTACAAATCTAAGAAAATGATTAGAATCAAGCAAACGAATCCTCATAAAATACACACCTTTTGGCATATTGCAAGTTTCAAACTGAAAATGTGTATCATTAATTTCAAAAGCAGAAATCACTTTGCCATAAAAATCAATTATTTCAATTTCCTTAATGTATAATGATGATTCGATATTTACAAAAGCGTTTGCAGGATTGGGAGCAATAGAAATTTGTGTTTTGAGCAAAAACTTGTCTGTTGCAGTAAATGCAATAGTTTCGCTATATGTGTCAAATCCGCAAGCATTTGATTGGTTTAGAGTTATATTGTAAGAATTGGCATTTTCATAAATATGTGTGGGATTAATTTCTGTGGAAATACTACCATCGCCAAAATCCCAAAAATAATAACCTCCGCCCACTGATAAATTGGTAAAATGTACGCTTAAATCGTTTATTTCATAAGAAAATTTTGGGCTTGGTTCGGCAAAAACATCAACTATTAAGGGTATTTTCGGACTTTCGCAGTAATTGCTCTCAGAGATAATCCAATCGTAAAAATAGTAGTAATAACGCAAATCATTAGCAGTATTTGAATGAATTGAAATCAAATTATCTATATCATAGGGATATGGCAAAGTTGGAGCTGTTTGTCCTCCGTCTCTCCATAAAGTTGTACTACCTTCAGCAATCAATTTCAAATTATTTTTTGCCGGAATTAAAAACTGCAATTCTACCCTACTCTCTCCCGCAGGAACAAACACATTTACAGACGACAAAATGCCATTATCAACATCAATTAGAGCAATTGTCTTGTTTCCTGCATTTTTTGCGTAAATCTTAACGGATTCCAGCAAAACTTCCTTTTCGCAATTAAAGATTAAGCCATGAGTATTTGCCAAAAAGCTTCCATTTGCCGTTGCTTCCATTTGCCCAGCATGAAATATATCGCTTTTTTCAACTTGCAAATTATATAGAAAATAATACAATGCAAGCGATTCTTCAGTTGATGTGCTTGAAGTTATTGACATAATGCCATCTTCAAAAAAAGGATAAGCCGTGAAGCCGAAATTATTATAAATTAGATTTTCAGCATTAACACAAATTAGTTTATAATTATTCCCAACTGGCACATCAAAAAGCAATTCGACAGTATTTTTGCCTTTCGATAAAAATAATGTTTCAGTGCTTGACACAAGTGTATTATTTTCGTCTTTCAACTGCACAATAGTTGTAGTTTCGGCATCTGCATAAATATCAAGCGTCAATAATTTTATGTTTGCATAAACGCCAAAAACAAGACCGTGATTGTTTAATTCTTCATTTGCAACTTTATTAGACCCGATAGTGTCTTGCTTTCCAATAAAAAACAAATTGTCTTTTACGGCTGACACCAAAAACACACTTGTTTCATTCAAAACGGGAGTTTGATAAGCACTTCCGACATGCAATAAGTTATTTCCCATTGCATCCCACCAATGCACAATATTATTTGACAATGCACTAAGATTAGCACTTGTGTTATTGCAAATTTCAACATCTTCGACCATAGGAGGCGATAGCACATTAATTTTTACGATATTTTCTTTAACTATCAAATCTTCTCCTGCACAATTTTTCACAAGCAATGAAACTGTATATACTCCACTATTTTTATATTGGTGAGTTGGTTCAAACTCAGTTGAATAGCTTAAATCTCCAAAATCCCAATAAAATTCGGAACTAATTGAAGCATCAGAAGTATTTTTGAAAACGGCAGTGCCATTGCAAATATCCATTGAGCCAAGTTCAAAATTAGCATAAGGAATATCGGGAATCATTTCTATATTTTTGTATATAGTTTGTTTATCCCCAATTTTTATTTTTTCAATAATTACATCTTGATAACCCTCTGCACTCACTTTCATATTGTATGTGCCAGCTTTGAGTGGTCTGTGAAAATTTCCAATCGGCAAAAATGAGTAAACATGACTATTATCCAAATCATGCCCAATAAGTTCAATTTTAGCCTTAATTGCCTGTCCCGTGCAAGCATCTGTAACAATTCCTCTTATGCCATAAAGCACCTGTTCCATATAATTTAGCATTGAGCGATAATTCCACTCCCAAAAATAAGGCAATTCGCTTGAAGGAGGATTTTTTTCATCAGAAATTTCAATTGTTACTTCTCGACAATTATGATAATAGTTCATATAATCTTGTCTGCCTCCATAAATCACATACCACTTGCCACCGCATGTAAGTCCGGGAATTGTGCTACCATTAATAAGTTCGTCAAAATATCCACTCGGACTGTAAAATTGGGCAGTATCTGCATATTCTTTCCCAATATACTGCCACCACAATCTGTCGGCATGATTGTCCGTATCGTTTCCGTCCCAAGGATAATTCACCAGCTCAATACCTCCATGAAAGTTAGCACTCATCACAAATTTTCTTTTATTGGTATAATCCATAAATGCTTTTGTTTCTGTCTGCCATGCTCCGCTCGGATATTGTCCACCGATAAAATCAGGAAAATTTCTATTCAAATCAATCATATTTGCATTATATCTGATAGAACCCGCAACTGTATGATTTCCGCTATAATAAGTTCCATCAGGATTTGCATTAGGATTTATAAAAATTTTGATATTGTCAAGCATATAAGTCAATCGCTCATTTTTACCATAACTATTTAGTAATGTGTCAATTAGCCTTAACATTAACACAAAGCCAATAGTTTCATCTCCGTGTATAGTTGAAGTGTAAAAAAATTCGGGTTTATCTTCCAAAACTCCCGGATTATTCGATATTTCCAGAGATAGCAACAAGCGATTGTTTGTAGAAAATCCAATTGTATCTAAACGACAAAGGTGTGGAAAATCGCTAACAAATTTTTGCATTAACTGCACATAAGCATTGTAAGTTGGATATGTATCCCAAGATTGTGTGTTTTTTTGGGTATAATCATCTTGCATTATCCAATTTTCATGCGAATAAATGTCCAAAGCCGTCAACTCTAACTGATAATCAATATGAAAACTGCAAAATTGTTGGAATTGTTTTTTATGGGCAACTGCATAAACTCGTTCATCTTGCACTTTATCAATGCTGATAATTTGAGTTAATTCTTGCATTAAAGAATCAGTTTGCAAAGGGAAAGAAAAGGACAATTGCACCCTATTTTTGAATAAATCAGAAACATCTTGTGCTTTTGCATAAACATTAAAAAATAATATGAATATGATGATGCTACATACTATCTGTTTGCTTTTCATTTTACTTGCTTAAATCTTGTAAGCGTTTAGTTTCGGTTTTAATTTTCTCAAACAAAACATCATTAACTCCGAACACAGGTAATCTAAACTTATATTCACATAATCCGAGTGTATTAACTGCAACTTTAATTCCGGCAGGATTTCCAGATTGCAAAAGGGTGTGCATCAATGGCAGCAATTTATAATGTTCGCATCTTGCTTTTTCATAATCATTTTTCAAAGCATACTGAACCATATCTGAAAACTCTTTCGGAAAAGCATTTGAAATAACTGAAATTGCACCAACAGCCCCCAACGATATAAACGGAATTGCAAGAGCGTCATCGCCGGCTATCACCAATAAATCTTTCGGTTTTTGACTAATTAATTCCATTACATGGTCTAAATTGTCGGTTGCTTCTTTTATTGCAATTATATTTTTAAATTCTTTAGTTAGTCTAATAGTTGTTGCCGGAGCAATGTTGATAACTGTTCGACCGGGTACATTATATAAAATTATCGGAAGTGGAGAAACTTTGCAAACTTCAGAGTAATGTGCATATAAACCGTCTTGATTTGGTTTGTTATAATATGGAGAAACAGATAATATTGCATCAAATCCCTTAAAGTCAAAATTAGAGATTTCGTTCACTAATTCAATAGTATTATTGCCTCCGAATCCAATTACTAAAGGAACTCTTGCTGCAACATAATCGGCAACCTTAGTGGCAACTTCTTGCTTTTCTTTATATGAAATTGTAGGCGATTCGCCGGTAGTTCCAAACAGCACTATATAATTAATGCCACCGCCAATTACATGGTCAATTTGTTTGTATAATGAATTAATATCTATTTCATTGTTTGCCTTAAATGGAGTTGTAATAGCAACTCCTGTGCCTATAAATTTCGTTCTATCGCTCATAAACATTCGTTTTTTTCGTTTGTAAACATATCAAGATACAGCTTGAATTCATTAAAGAATTTTTTATATGTAAAAGTTCTATCTGCAATAACAAAGTCAAATATTTTATTGTTTGATTGCACAGAAGTTACTTTAAGTTTTGCCATAGATAATGATGCAATATATTGCAGAGGTTTTATTTCTTCAGTAGTAAAATCAATTAAAACATCAAAATTTTCCAATATCACCTCTTCAACAAATTGCACTTTTGGAATGCCGGTAAAATGTATATTTTTCGATGTAATAAAATCCCAAGATAATTTTGTTAAACAATAATGTGGTGCATGTTTCCAAGGGACATATCCTATTGTTCTCACTATCTTATTGGCATCTTTTAAATCATTAACAATGCTATGTATAAGCTGATAGTTTTCTTCAGTTGAAGCATCAAATAATAACAAAAACGATTTTACATTTTTAAACGGTTTCAATTCTTTTTGCCTGATATTATCAACAACAACTTGTTTTTTTTTAATTTGCTTGTTATATAAATAGTTGGCAATTTGCTTGAACATAATATCAAAAAATCAGGTGTAAAATTAATCTTTTTTATTTTTATCGTGCAATGTCGCAATAATAGTTTCCAATCCTTTCACTTTATCTCCAATTTTAACTTTAACCGAAGCACTAAGCGGGAGCAATAAGTCAACTCTGCTGCCAAACTTAATAAATCCCAATTCATCACCAGCTTTCACACGACTTCCTTTCGACTGAAAACCCACAATGCGTCTTGCAATAAAACCTGCAATTTGCTTTACAATAAGCTTATGCCCACACTCGCTCTCTATCATGGTGCAAAGCATTTCGTTTTCCATTGACGATTTAGGGTTCTTTGCTACAAGATATTTTCCTTTCAAATATTTAATATCTGTAATCATTCCATTAATCGGAAGCCAATTCAAATGAATATTAAATGGAGACATAAAAACAGATACTTGTATATATTTTTCTATTTCAAAAGTAGAATCATAAACATCTTCAACAGCCACAACAACGCCGTCTGCTGCAGAATAAACAACATTGTTTTGTGTATTTTTAATTGCCCGATTAGGATACCTAAAAAAACGGATTATTAAAAACAAATTGAGCAAACCAATAACAAATAAAAGTAAAAATAGGTAAAATGGAAAAATTGCATAAAACAAAATTCCTAAAAGTATCAAAACTATAAAGGAAAGTAAAATTATGCGATTCCCACAATGATGTATCTTCATTTTTAATATTTAATAAATTTTTTCTGATACGCTTTATCATTTTCAATATAATTGAAAAAATATAAACCCGAAGTTAAAAACCGTATATCTATTTGATATTCAGCAAACAAATTATTTTTTATTTTATTTCGATAAACTTCTCTTCCGGTTATATCGCAAATAGTAAATTCATAATCCGAAACTGTTTTTAGCGAAGAAATATTTAACAAATCTTGAACAGGATTAGGATAAAGCACAATTTGAGAATCATTAGTATTGTAATCATAAATTCCGGTTTGGTCAAATGAAGTTTTAGCTATCCAAATATCTCTGTCGCCGTGGTTTCCGTGAACATATTCGTTATTAGAATTTGTTCGTCCGCTTAAATATATCACATTGCAATCATCATAAAAATTAATGCTTGTAATAAAATCTGACTCGCTGCCTCCTGCTCTAAATGTCCATAATGTATCAAATTTTTGATTTATTGAAAACATCCAAAAATCACCACCACCAAATTGTTTTCCGTTTCCGTGAAAATTTGAACTACTTGTAGCACCTCCTACGACTACATTTCCATCACAATCGCTGGTTAAAACATAGGGCCATTCGTAGCCATCTTCTCCACCGTACAATCTTTGTCTAATAATGCTGCCGTCATTATAATCTAATTTTATTAACCATGTGTCGGAGTAACCACCAATATATGCGTCTGCAACATCTCGACCTCCACTTTGTACCCATCCAACAGCATATATTTCTTTTTTGTTAGTTACATGCAAATCACAAGCCCAAGTTTGACTTGCAGAACCATAGGCTTTTGACCACACAACTTGTCCTGCCTTATCAAATCTGACAACCCAGATATTATGACTATTAATAAGTTCAAAAGTTTGTCCTAAAACTACATACCCACTATTTTCGGGTAAAATTTGTATTTCCAAAAATTGATTTGCATTCCATTCTGAATGAGCTGATTCTACAATTTTTTTTGAATCAATTACATTTCCAAGACTATCAATATGCAATATCCAACCAACATTAAACATGGTATTGTCAAAATACAACTCACCATTAATTGAATTGGTTTCTCCGACAGCCATTACAGTTCCATTAGGAAATTCTTTAACTGAATACAAATAATCATCTCCGCCAATTTCAATAATTCTATAACCACCATATTGTTTAATCCAAATTTTGTTGCCATTATCGTCAAACTTAGCAATGAAGCCATCAGTTTCATAGATTGTTCCATGATGTCCTATAAAATCATTAGAATTTGAATATGTATATCCGCAAATATAAAATCCACCAAACTGAGACTGAACAATATCTGTAACTACATCCCAAGAATTGCCACCATATAATTTAGTCCACAAAGTATCTCCTTTTGAATTTAGTTTTACTATCCATACATCAGGAGCCTCAATGCTATTAGTAATCATTCCATCAATAGATGTAGTTGTAGCAGCAGTAACAATATCACCATTTTCTGTTACAAAACTAGATGCTCGTCCTGCGGGCCACGAACCAAATGCGTCAACTTTACTCCCTCCTAATGTTTTTGTCCAAACCGTGTCTAATTGTGCTTGAATAGTTGATGCAAGCAAAACGCAAATTGCAAATACTGTTATTCTCATAATAAAAAAAGATTTTTGCAAATTTAGGAATTATTGAAACAACTTGGCTTAATCAGTTCAAATATATAAATACGCATATCTATTGACAATTTATTTTGATATAATAAGCCTTTGAACTCCTACAAATTTATCAGTCTGCACTCGAACAAGATAAAAGCCACTATCAAAATTTGAAACATCAATATCAAAAGAAGCACATTCAGAAGCAATCAATTTTCCTTGCAAATCAAAAACTTCAATTGTTTTAACGCTTGAATGTTCATTTACCACAATATGCACAAAATCTTTAGCAGGGTTGGGAAAAATACTAAATAAATCAGAGCTAATTTCAATATCTTGAACATTGTTTAATGTTTCTGCTAATTTAACTGCACCCAAAGCATTTGCTTTTCCCCAGCCCCATTGCAAATGTCCGCTTGTAGCAATTTCGCCAGTATATTTGTCCAATCTTGCAGTGATCTTCAAAATTTCTTTTGCTTGCGCAGGAGTCAATTTTGGATATGCTTCTAACATTAAAGCAACAATCCCGGTTACCATAGGACATGACATTGAAGTTCCTGAATATTCAACAAAACCGTAAGTTTTTCCATTAAAATCCACACTTGCTAAATATTGAAGTATTGAATTGTCAAACGAATTTACTGATGATAAAACATTTTGACCTGTGGAACTTATATCGGGTTTCATACGCTCATCAACTGTTGGACCGAAGCTACTAAAAGGAGAAATATTGCCATACAACATTGTGTTATTGTTAGGTAGTTGCACTTCTGAACGATAAGACCCAACGGTAATAACATTTTCGCCTACCCCACCCGGCTCTGCAAGTCCGTAATAATTGTCTCCAGCAACTGCTCCGGGATATGATGAATATAAAGGACTTCCCCAATTAGTGCCATTACTATTCTGACGAACAATATTCCATAAATGCAAATGCGTATTTTTTGAAACTGCCATTAACACTAATTTTTTACCTCCTGTTTTTTTAACATCAATTGTTATATTCGGTCTGCCATTCAAAAAATGTTTAGCATCAGATTCAATTATATAAATCAAGCTATCTGTTCCTATCACAATCGTATCATGAACAAAAGGTTCGAGTTTTGAATCAAAAAAAGGAGTTTCATACAAGATATTGTAATTATTGTCAACAAGTCGTAAAGCCACAGCAAAATCAGATGAATGACTGCCCCACATTACTAAAGTTTGTCCGAATAAATCATCAATATTACTTGTAAAACCAACAACTGTCTTTAAAGTATCATTTGTTGATTGTGAAAAATTTTTATCTAAATGAAAATTGGAAGCATACATTCCGTTATTACCAGCCGCACCAACAAATATTTTGCCGGGTCCATTCAAAATATCAATCGCCATATTATCCAATGTACTGCCATCATGTGCCCCATTATGACTACCAAAACTCATATTCACAACAAATGGTTTGTTTACAAGGCTTGCATAATTGGAAATATACGAAAAAGCATCAAGTAATGAAGGAATTCCTAGTTTCAGAGAAACTAAGACTAATTCAGCATTATATGCAACTCCTCTATATTTTGTTCCGCCACCCGTCCCTGCCGATATTCCGGCAACATGTGTTCCGTGCGACATAGGTCCAAAAATATACAAAGTATCTGAACCTGCATCTAACAAAGCATCTTGTCCAATATATTCTGCTCCATAGCTGTAATCTTTCGGAGGTGTACCAATATTTTTATTTTGATCCCAAGCTCTTGATATTCGCAAATTAGTAAAAGTAGTGTCATAAAAATTAGGATGTGTATAATCAAAACCCCAATCAATAATAGCTACAATAACTCCACTTCCCTTATATGCCTTAGATAAGCCACCCAAGCCATAATGAACACTATCAACTCTTGCAGACGGCAATGCCAAATCAAGCAAGGGTGTATGATAATTTCCTAATTCAATATATTTTACTCCATTAATATTAACTATGTTTTTAAACTCCTTTATCGGAATTTGCATTGACCACAATTCTTGCAATTGAGAATTTATCAAAACTCCATGATTAAGCAATTCTTTTTTATTAATATTTTTTCCGTCAACCAATGCAATTATCGGAATGTAATATATATCGTCCTTTTTGATTAAATCATATTCTTCGCATAATTGAACGAAACTTTGCGTTTTTGCATACTTTTCTGTATTTGATATTTGTTGCAGAAACTTCTTTGCAGTAGAATTTAAACTTGCTTGCGAAAAGGCTATTGAATTAAGCAATAAAAAAGCCCATAAGAATATAATTTTTTTGTACATTTTACTTTATTTTTAGTTTACGAACTTACAAAAGTAATTAAAAAAACAAATTTCCTATTTGATTTACTCCATAAGCCATCAACCAAGCAAATACAGTAGTATAAACAATTGCAATGCTTGTCCAAAGGAATCTGCCTGCTTCTTTATGTATTGCTACAACTGCAGCTGTGCAAGGAAAATAGAAAAGCACAAATATCAAAAATGCAAATGCAGAAACTTGAGTAAATAAAGGTTTTCCGTTATCTTTTTCGTCCATAAATGCTGCTGATGCAATTCTATCTTGCAAAGAACCAACTTTCACTATTGGATTATTCACATCTGGATTGTCAGGATCTAACTCATACTCCTGAAACAACACTCCCATTGTGCTAATAATCACTTCTTTTGCCGGAAAACCTGATAATAATCCTATACTTAACCTCCAATCAAAACCAAGTGGACGCATAACTGGTTCTATCGCTCTACCCATCATTCCAATATAAGTTTTTGAATGTCGCTCTAATTCTCTTTCTTGCACCAAATCAGTCAGTTCATTTATTTTTTCTTGCTTAATAATTTCAAGTTCTTGTTCTCCAAATACTTCTGTTTGTGCAATTTGTTCATATTTCATTTCAACTTTATTAAACTCTTCGTCATAATTTTTTGAATATGAAACATTTCGTGGAAAATATCCGAGAAACCAAATAATAATTGAAGCAATTAAAATTATTCCTCCCATTTTTTTCAAATACATAGACGCTCTGAGCCACATATAAACCATAGTTACTTTTAGAGTTGGCATTCTGTATGGTGGCAATTCCATCACAAAAGGAGCTTCTGTTTTATTAAAAAACAATTTTTTGAATAACAATGCAAACAAAGTAGCAAAAAGCAAACCTATAAGATAAATGCTCAAAAGTATCAAAGCTGGATTTTTGGGAAAGAAAGCTGTAATAAGCAATAAATAAACAGGAAGGCGGGCACTGCAAGACATCAATGGAATTATCAACATTGTCAAAATTCTGTCAGATTTATTCTCTAAAGTCCGTGTAGCCATAATTGCTGGGACATTGCAACCAAAACCCATTATTAAAGGAATAAACGATTTGCCATGTAAACCCACTTTATGCATCAACCTATCCATAATAAAAGCAATTCGTGCCATATAGCCCGTGCCTTCCATCAAAGCAATAAACATAAAAAGAATTACAATATTTGGCATAAATACAATTACTCCACCAACGCCTCCGATAATACCTTCAGCTATCAAATCTTGAAAAATACCATTAGGCACTAATTCCGGGAAAACCAAAGCGGTTTTAACTTTACCATTAGGCAATAATTTCATTGACAAATATCCAATATACTCCACTCCCATTTCAATCCATTCCATCAAATAGCCGCCTAAGTAAAATGTTGTATAAAACATCAACCATAGTATAAAAACAAAAATAGGCAAGCCAAAATATTTATGTGTAATGATTTGGTCAATTCTTTCGCTCAAATTCATGGAAGCTTTGTCAGTTTCAGCAAGCTCATAAGTCTCTTTCAAGGCTCCTTTTATAAAACCATATCTAATATCGGCAATAGTGTTCTCAATTGGTTCAGAATGTAAATTTTCAATTCTATTAAGTTCATTCAAAACAATTTCTTTTAGTTTGGACAATTCTTTATGTTCTGCAACAATTTTCAGATAATCTGAATCTTTCTCAAGTAGTTTTAAGGCAATATACCTTGTATGCAGATGTTTTGGGAAATGATTTGACTTTTCAACAAGAGGTTCTATCAAATCTATTGATTCTTCAATTGCAGTTCCATAATTTATATGAATATGCCTAATTAAGGGTTCGGCATTTTCATAAACTCTAATCACACAATCTAACAATTGCTTCATTCCTTCTCCTTTTTTCCCAACAGTAGGAACAAATGGAGTTCCGATCATTTCTCCTAATTTTTCATATTCTAGCTTATTTCCGCTTTTTTCCAATTCATCATACATATTCAAAGCAAGCACCATTGGCACATCTATATCTAAAAGCTGTGTTGTAAGATACAGATTTCGCTCTAAATTGGAACTATCCACTACATTAACTACAATATCTGTTTTGTCGCTAACAATAAACTCTCTGACAAAAACTTCTTCGGGTGTATAAGCCGAAATAGAATAAGTGCCGGGCAAATCTACCAAATTAAAAGTATAACCATTATACTTAAACTTTGCCTTTTTGGCTTCAACCGTAACTCCTGGGTAGTTCCCAACATTTTCTCGTGAACCTGATATATAGTTAAAAATACTCGTTTTACCTGAATTAGGGTTTCCGACCAAAACAAGATTTATTGTTTTATCTGCTCTTCTTTCCTTTGGAATTGATGAATTAGTATTTTTACAATTATAACAAATTTCTGGTTGGTGTTCAGCTTGCGAAACAGGGAGTGGAATTACTTCTACTTTTGCAGCTTCATCTCTTCTTAATGAAACTTGATACCCCATTATTTCATATTGAATTGGATCTTGTAGTGGGGCTTTTTTAATTACTTTTATTTCGCTACCCTTAATAAATCCCATTTCGATAATTCGCTTTCTAAACACTCCGCTTCCATGTAGCTTGTATATTAAAGCCTTGTCCCCATCTTGTAATTCAAGTAAATTCATTTGTTATTTATATTGAAACTAAATAAACGCAAAATTATATAAAAAAATTGATATGGCAATTTAATAGCATTTATTTGTTAGAGCATAAAAGCATGATAGTTTAATAATGTAAAAAATATTTAACTTTGCTTGCTTAATTTTGAAAATGGATACATATAGTGCATTATTAATTCTTAATCAAACACAGAACATTGTTCCCGGACAAAGATTCAGAATTGAACAATATCTTGACGAACTTCACAAACACAATATTCACAGTCAAATATCTCCTCATTTTTATCCTCAAGAAGCAAAAACAGTATATGCTCACGGCAAAATTCCACAAAAAACCTTACTGTATTTAAAAATGATACACCGAAGATTTGCCGACTATAAAGCATTAAAAAGAAAACAACACGATGTTTTGTTTGTATATCGTGAAAGTTTGTACGGACCTAGTATTTATTTTGAAAAAAAGTATAATCGCACATCAGTACCCATGATTTTTGATTTTGATGATGCAATTTGGTTTAACGACACTTCTGACGCAAACAAAAAATTAAGTTTTCTCAAAAAACCGCAAAAAACAGCTTCAATCATTGCATTATCCGACTTAGTTATTGCGGGAAATGAATATCTTGCCGATTATGCAAAACAATACAACAAAAACACTATTATTATTCCGACTACTATTGATACCGAATATCACAAACCAATTTATACAAAATCAAAAAGCGATAAAAAACTCACTATTGGTTGGTCGGGCAGCATGACTACCGTTAAACATTTTAATACACTGATTCCAGTTTTAAAAATTATTCGTGAAAAATATCCATTTGTAGAAATTAGTTTTATTGGAGAAGCAAATTATAAAAATCCTGAATTAGGTGTACAAGGTAAGCCATGGAAACTTGATAGCGAAATAGAAGATATAGACGAATTTGATATCGGAATTATGCCCCTGCCTAATGATGAATGGTCAAAAGGAAAATGTGGATTTAAAGGGCTTTCATTTATGTCAATGGAAATACCGACAATAATGTCTCCTGTCGGCGTTAATACCAATATTATTCAAGACGGAGAAAACGGATTTCTTGCAGATACTGACGAAGAATGGGTGGAAAAATTATCATTATTAATTGAATCATCAGAACTAAGAAAAAATCTTGGCAAAGCCGGCAGACAAACAGTAATTGAAAAATATTCAGTTGAAGCCAACAAACACAAATGGGTTAATGCTTTTCAAAACGCTATACATGGCAAAACTCAAAAATAAATTTACTCAAGCAAAATACGAAGCAGGTTGTGATGAAGCAGGCAGAGGTTGCTTAGCTGGTCCCGTTGTTGCAGCCGCCGTAATTTTGCCAGATAATATAAATATTGAAGAATTAAATGATTCTAAGCAATTGTCGTTGAACAAGCGGAATATAATCAAAAACCAAATAATAGAACAAGCTTTGGCATACGCCATTGGAGTAGTTGATAATACCGAAATAGATAGCTTGAATATACTAAAATCATCAATATTATCAATGCACAAAGCTCTTGATAAACTTTGCATCACTCCACATTTCATCATAGTTGATGGAAATAAATTTTCACAATATAAAAATATTGAAAATGAATGTATTGTAAAAGGAGATGCTAAATACATGAACATTGCAGCTGCTTCAATACTGGCAAAAACACATAGAGATGAAATAATGTTAGAATTAGACAAAAAATATCCCGAATATAATTGGAAGCAAAATAAAGGATACCCAACACTGGAACATAAATTAGCCATATATAAATATGGACTAAGCTCTTTTCACAGAAAATCGTTTTCGTGGAGCATTCAGATGAAACTGTTTTAGCACAATGCTAGTGTGGGTAATATCTACAAGAATATAAAAAGAAATTTTGGTGGTTCTCTTGTCTGTCAGAAAATATTCTTTTTACCGCTATGCTGTTTTGTAAACTTGCCCATAACGGACGGTAAATTGTATGAGTAGTGGCAGATTGCGTGGTAATTCCCTGTCAAACTGCTACATAGTTTGACAGGGCTACAAAATTTGATATTTACCACATCGCGTGCCATTACTTATACGAAATGTTGTGTGGTGTTAATTCTGATATATCTTCTTTCTAGTTGGAGTTAAGGAATTATTCTCGTAATATTCAATCGTATATGTTCCTGATTCAAATTGAATGATCAAGTCACAACTTTTGCCTGATTCAGTTGCAATCAATGTCTGTTGTTGTAAATCAATCGTCCAATTAACAGGTCCATTTGGTAATGATTGGTAATACCAAGAACCTCCCTTTATAACTATTTTCAAAGAAGTTCCTTTTGGCAGATTCGCTGCTAAACTCAATCCAGAACTAAAACTAGTTTTTTCTCCATACAATACATTTTCACCATAATTACTAAATTCTGGATACTCAATACTATTATTTGGTTCAAAGCTCGTATTATCAATAAACATTTGGACATATTTTTCAAAATCAGGTATAGTTACAGTAAGTCCCAAGTTATCATATCTTGATTCTAAATTACTTCTTATTTGATTTAAATCTAACAATCGTGCATCATTTATTAATAAACTGCCTAATGATGAGCTATTCAGTACTCCATCTTGACGAATATCTGTTGTAATGTTTGCTAATAAATCACTCAATTCTGATTCTGTCCTAAAACCTTGAGTAATCAATGAAACCGCTAATAAAATCGCATTATTATCCCCATCTACAGAAATATCTAATGTTTCAAATTCAATGACATCTGTTTTTTCAATTGAAAATATAGATAGAATTTCCTGTTCTGCTTGTTTTTTGGCGTTAGAAAATGATGTTTCACCATTTGATAAAAGGTACTCAATTCGACCCTTTTCTAAATGAGATAAGATATTAACATTTATTGTTGTTTTGTCCGTTACATCAGAAAGGGCATACAATATAATTGGTGAGTTTGAATTTTCTCCTGATATTTCATTGAAATAATAGCCATCTGCTTTTAATTGTACATACTCAGAAATTAGTGAGATATTGTTCATTTGAAATAACCCTGAGTTATCAAGAATTTGAGAGGAAAAAGATTTTCCAGTTGGCGATAAATCATCTCTTAATTCATATATGTCAATCGAAGTTCCATTTAGAAAAGGTCCTTTTTGGACCAATCCGTTAATCTCTGATTTGGTTATTTTTATTTCATCTGTATTCTCTTTCTCACAAGAGGAAAGTATTAGAAGAATTACTGAAAACAAAAAACATAACTTTTTCATAATAATTTATTTTAATAGGTTGAACATCATTTTAATACCACTCAACGACTCATTTACGCAATTCCTTCACTAAAACATTCGTAAATTTCTCTAAATTTATAAGTTTTTACAAAAATTTCAGTTACATTTTTTATTCTTTTTCAAAATTAAACATAATTTTGAAAAAAACAAAACCAAAAGACAAAAAAATTCCAAATTCACCTATTTACATATTAATTCATAATTTTGCATAACTATTATATCACTCTAAAATTACATTAATTGCTATGAAATTTCCTGATAAGTTGATTTTAATCACTAATGATGATGGTGTTAATTCTCCCGGTATATTAGAGCTTATCAATATTGCAAAAGAGCTTGCCAAAGTGTTGGTTGTAGCACCCGACAAAGAGCGTTCGGGAATGAGCCATGCCGTAACAATGAATATTCCGCTCCGACTTCAAGAACATTTGAATACAGAAGATGTTGAAATCTATTCAACTAACGGAACTCCGGTAGATTGTGTTAAAATAGCAATGCACAGTCTTGCCACCCAACAACCCGATATTATTCTTAGCGGAATCAATCATGGAGCAAATTCTTCTGTCAATATATTTTATTCCGGAACTATGGCTGCCGCTATTGAAGGTTGCATGCTGCAAATTCCTTCAATTGGGTTTTCTATATGCGACGAAAATTATCTAATTGACTTTTCAGAACATCGTCAAGAAATTAAACGACTAATTTCTCATGTGTTAATAAACAGACTACCGAGCAGAACATGTCTTAATGTTAATTTTCCAAGAAATTATATAGCTTCAAAAGGTGTAAAAGTGTGCAGACAAGCAAATGCTTATTGGAAAGAAGAATTTGAAACAAAAACAGATCCTCGTAACAACCCATATTATTGGCTGAAAGGAGTTTTTGTTCCACTCGAAAAAAGTACGGATACAGATATTTGGGCATTAAAAAATGGGTTTGC
This sequence comes from uncultured Bacteroidales bacterium, assembly GCA_964551645.1. Taxonomy (GTDB): domain Bacteria; phylum Bacteroidota; class Bacteroidia; order Bacteroidales; family DTU049; genus CAZKDV01. The sequence continues at coordinate 26,765 of CAZKDV010000005.1, forward strand.
ATCTATTGTTCCCGTTACTGTTGATATAACGGCACATGAAACCATTGATTCGCTAACAGAACTATTAGAAGTATGATACGACAACTATTTCAAAGAGACAATATCTTTTTTGGAATCTTCATTGGTGTTGCTATCCCTGCACTACTTTGGCTAATTATTGCCGGAATATCGTCATATTTCTTTCCAATCAATCCAATAAGCAATACTCCGCCTATTTTGAAACAATCAAAAATTCAGCTTATATGTATTTTTGTTAATGTATTTTTAATCAGATACTATTTGTTGCGTTTAAAGTTTGACCGCACGGGTAGAGGAATTTTGCTTTCAACATTTATAATGGCAATTGCTTATTTTTACATTCATCTTAATATTCTATAAAAACTTGAAAAGATGAAATATTATATCATTGCCGGAGAGGCATCAGGAGATTTGCACGCTAGCAATTTAATTAAAGAATTGACAAATATTGACTCCGAAGCGGAGGTTAGAGCTTGGGGCGGGGACAAAATGAAATCTGTTGGTGCTAATCTTGTAAAACACTATAAAAATCACAACTTCATGGGTTTTGTTGAAGTGCTAATGAATATCAAAACCATACTCAAAAACTTAAAATGGTGTAAAAATGACATCAAAAACTATAATCCTGATGTGATAATTTTAATTGATTTTCCGGGTTTCAACTTACAAATTGCATCTTGGGCTAAAAAACAAAACTTCAAAGTAATTTATTACATTTCACCACAAATTTGGGCATGGAAAGCATCACGAATACACACAATCAAGCGAAGTGTTGACAAAATGATAGTAATTCTGCCTTTTGAAAAAGATTTTTATAGTAAATACAATTATGATGCTATTTATGTAGGACATCCTCTTTTAGATGCAATTAATCAAAAATCGGAAGAAACAAATGCAAACAAAAAAGAAAAAATAATTGCTCTTCTTCCGGGCAGTCGCAAACAAGAAATAGAAAAAATGTTGCCTACAATGATTGAAACGAATAAGTATTTTCCCGAATATAAATTTATCGTTGCAGGCGTTGACAGCATTCAGCCCAAATATTACCAAAAAATAGTGCCAAAGTATATTGATATTATTTACAACAAAACTTACGACCTCCTGCAACAATCTGATATAGCAATAGTTACGAGTGGAACAGCTACCCTTGAAGCAGCTTTGTTAGAAGTGCCTCAAATCGTTTGCTACAAAAGCAATTATATATCCTATTTAATTGCAAAACGAGTAATAAAAGTAAAGTACATATCTCTTGTTAATTTAATTTTTAACAAAAAGATTGTTCAAGAACTTATCCAAAAAGACATGAATGTGGCACAACTGCGAAAAGAACTTGAAAAAATATGTAATAATATTGAGTATAGAAATAGTATATTTGCAAATTATAAAAAATTAAAAATGATACTTGGTACACATGGAGCATCGAAAAGAGCTGCAAATGAAATATTTACATACTTAAACACATAAAGAATGCTAAAATCGATTCTATATCATATAGTTTTTTTTGTTGTTATTTTATTTACATCAAACCAATCAAGCGCAAGTCTATATATTGACATAAACATATATTCAACTGTAGCAATATACAAAACAGATATTACAATTTTTTCTGGAAAATACGAACTATACGATGCAAATAAAAATCTCATTTGTGAATTGTATAAAAACTCAATGTTAACAATACATACAAAAGGTGCAAAAATTGAAATATATCAAGATAAAAAACTTTTGGGGCAATCAAGTTCATTTTTCTTAAAAGGAACTGGATTTCTTAATACTTTTAAAGTATCTCCTATCAAGCCGGCTTATGCAATAAGGATATATGACGATAATTTATATATTAAGTCGAAAAACAATGCAATAACATTGATAAATAATGTTGATTTGGAAAAATATATTGCCGGAGTTGTTGAATCTGAAGGCGGTGGTAGCACAAAAGATATTGATTTTTTTCTTGTACAATCAATTGCGTGTCGTACTTATGCTTTAGCAAATATTCGCAAGCATTGGAATGATGGCTTTCATTTATGCGATGAAGTGCATTGTCAGGTGTATAAAGGGCGTGCCACGCTAAGTTATGTTACCATGGCAACATTCAGAACTACGGGCAAAGTTATAGTTGATGAAACCAATAAAATGATTTCAGCAGCATTTCATAGTAATAGCGGTGGGCAAACAATGAACAGCGAAGATGTATGGACACTTAAAACTCCATATCTCAAATCAATTGTTGACACATTTAGTTTGTCAATGCGAAATGCACAATGGGAAGTTAAAATGCCAAAAAATGAATGGTTAGAATATCTAAAAAAACAATATAGCTATCCTATTGACAAGCCTGAAAAATTAGAAGTAATTTTAAATTTTAGTCAAAATAGTCGAAAAGTACATTTGACTGATAATATTCATTTAAAAGATATTCGCCGAGATTTGCAATTGCGTTCTACTTTCTTTTCAATTGAAACTATTGAAGATACTGTCAGCTTTAACGGCAAAGGTTATGGACACGGCGTTGGAATGAGCCAAGAAGGTGCAATAAGAATGATACAACTTGGTTATAGCTATGAAGATGTTATTAACTTTTATTATAAAAATGTACGCATTGTAAATTTTGACGAATTAGACTATTTCTTTATCAATTACAATTATTAAATCGCCTATTTATAGGTGTCCTTTGTAAAGACAAATTAGTCATATCTTAAAAAGTAAACTCAAAACCAGCAAAAAAACGAAGTATTATGCAATGGGCTTAATTTGCATTCACAACTTGAATTTAGCACCAACTACGCTTCAAACTATAATTTCTTTCTAATCAATAAAGATAATATTAAGCCTACTAAAATAAAAGCTATTGCAATTTTATATGTTACTATTCCTGCTTCTGAAGTGCTATATCTATCTGTCATAAATGCAATTATTTGAGGTCCAATTATTCCGCCTACACTCCACGCAGTAAGTGCTGCACCATAAACGGCAGGCATTAAAGCAGTTCCAAAATAATCTTTTATTAATGAGGGCAAAACTCCAAAACCACCACCATAGTTAAGTAAAATTATGCAAACTCCAATTGAAAATATAATTGGACTTTTGATGAAAATCAATAAAATAAAAATTAACAACTCTATTGCTAATAACAAACGAAAAGTATTAATTCGTCCAACTTTATCTGATACACTTCCCCAAAAAAAGCGACCAACACCATTGAACAAAGCACTAATCCCAATTAATGTTGCACCACTTGCAGCCAATAATTCAACGCTTAAAGTATTGTTCTTATAGTATAATAAATCTTGCAATAATTGAGATTGAAACGAAATAAAAATCATACCTGCAACAACATTGAACATAAACACTATCCAAATTAATATAAAACATCTTGAAGTTAGCACAGTCAATATTTTGATGTCTTCTTTCACATACAGCTTAGTATCATTTGTTTCATTTGGTAAAGATAAAAATCGCGCAAACAAAGGGAGCAATATCAAAAAACTAACTCCTATAGCCAAAAAAGTGAAAGATAAACTACTTTTAAACAAACTCATAAATAGCGGTGCCATAAACTTGCTCATTAGTAAAGCACCTAATCCAAACCCCATAACTACCATACCTGTAACTACTCCTTGTTTGTCGGGAAACCATTTAGAAACTGTTGCAACAGGAGTAACATAAGCAAGTCCCAAACCGATACCGCCTATTATTCCGAATCCCAAATATAATAAAAATAAAAGTTGATATTTTAATGAGAAATATGAAATTATATATCCCAAAGCATATAATATAACGCCTGTTATTGCTAATTTTTTAGGTCCAAATTTGTCAATTTTTTGTCCACCCCAGCTGGCTGTAATGCCTAACATAAATATAGATATGCTAAAAGCCAAAGCAGTTTGCGTATTATTCCACCCAAAACTATCTGTTATTTTGCTTTGAAAAAAACTCCAAGCATAAACAGTACCTAATCCCAAATGAACTAAGGTAGCCATTATTGCGATAAACCATCTGTTTTTGGTGATATTCATGTGGTAAGAAATAGAATTTACAAAATTAATTAAAAGATTTAATACACAAATTTATGCCTACTTAAATAATTGATTAATAAACGACTATACTTAGATGAATAATTTTGTACCTTCGCGGTTTATATACACGCTATGAAGCCGTTTGTTAAAATTTTTAGCTTATTACTATTAGTAAGCGCTTGCGAAATTAGAGAGCCTCTGCCTCCGTATGAAAGAGAAGACGGATATGAAAGAATGGAAAAAGCAGTTGAGCAAACTAATACTGAAGAAAGTATTATTACGGCAAATCGTGTAAATGTTAGAGAAAAACCTAATGTGAGTTCGAAGATTATTGCACAACTCAATGAAAATGACAGAGTTGTTGTTATAGAAGAATTAAAAGAAGAAATAACTATTGGTGCATATAGTTCATGGGTTAAAATTCAGTTGCATGATGATAGAATAGGTTATATTTCAAGCAGCTTCGTAAACTCTATCAATGCTAAAGTACAATCATTTCATGATTTTTTTAGAGAATTTAAACATAATTGGCAAGAGCAAAATGAAGTTTTTTTATTGAAATTTATTGATTTTCCACTTGTATTCACAGTATTTGAAAACAGACAAAAAAACACTCATAAAGTATCAAGTATAGAAGAATTATTTGAATATTTGATTATTGACGATAATACCATGTCAGATTTTTTATTCACGGCTAAAATTGACAATAAATATGAAGTTGATTATAGTTATACTGGATTTTCATATACATTATATTTTCGACTCGTCAATAAGCAGTGGAAATTAGAAAAAGTTTTCAAATCAATTATGTAAACGCTAATTATTTTAAAATACTTAGTGTTTGAATTGCTTTTTGACGCGACATTCCATTAAAGTGCCACCACTCATGTTCAATAATGCCAAATCCTGCATTTTGCATTGTTCTTCGCAATAACAAACGATTATTGTATTGTTCTTCAGATAATAGTCCGTTTTTCAGACATTGCAATTCACTAATTGGTTGTGCTAAAATGCCAAAATAATCCACTTCTGTTCCCATATCAAGTGGTATTTTATTTTCATTTATTATTGAAACATCAACTGCACAACCAAAATTATGTACAGAGCCTTTTTGAGGATTACTTAGATACTTAACTTTTTCTCTTATCGGCAAATCAAGTGCATTCCACATAATTTGCTGTACTTCAAGTGGACGAGCAGCATCATAAATAATTAAAGAATATTCAGGATATTCTGCTTTTAATAACTCTTGTGCCTTCTGCATTTTCAAAGCTATTTCGGGTATGAGATAAGCTTTTTTTAGACATTCATAAACATTCTTAGATAAAAAATTATTTTCCCGAGCATACATCAAATCTACTTCTATACTTGGCTCTATTTGCCGAACATCAACCAAGCCATGTTTAATCATTATTGATTCGTAATAGCAAGGTGAATAAAGTTTGCGAATCAGCTCAAATCGTTCAGAAATAACATGTTGTTTAGGAAATAATGCTGTTTCCTGCTTTGTACAACAACAAAATAAGACAGAAAGAATAATAATGTAAATTTGCTTCATTAATATTTCGCTTTTTCATTATCAATAGTTAGACAAAATTATCATTTTTTTTTGCAAAAATGAGGACTTTAATAATTAACAAAACATCTGATTTATCTTAATCTAAATTTTTTTAAAACAAATAAAATTAGCGAAAAATATGTAGGTTTGCAATAAAAATATCACTACTATTATCAAACACATTTTTTATGAATACATTCATAATCCAAAAGGGATATAAAAACTTTATTTTTATACTTTTCTTAACATTGCTATCTTTTTCATGCGTAAAAAAACATGAGTGTAATTCGTGTGGAAAGGGAAAGAAAAAGACTATAGCCGAGTTTAAGATGAATAGTTTTGAATATAAAATAGCAATTCAATCAATACTACATGAAGAATATAAGAATGATTTTTATTACGGAACTTCACAAATTAATGAAAGTTTTTTTTCCGAACTACTTAACGAATTAGTGCAAAAATCAGAATTTGAAACAAAAGATGCAATTGCAGCAACAGTTTATTTGAATAAAAAATTGTCAAATTATGTTATAGTTGAACCAACTAACATTATCGCTTTTTCACTATATAGATACTTAAATGATACTATATTGATAAATACATTTGTTGAAGATGGGGAATATTATACTCTTCTTAAAAGCAATATTGTGTCGGGTATAGAACTCAATTATCATACTGCAATCCTTGACGAACTGAATTTGCCAGATGGCATAAAACCATCATTTATTACATTTTATGGAGATGATTTTTCGCTAATCGAATAAGTTTCTATTGTAGCAGTTCAAAAATAGGAGTTTCTAAACTAATTGTTGTATTTTTCTTCTCAAACTTTATTTTCTCAGGATACTTTATGTCCCATAAAAATAAACCCTTAGCATCAACAGATGCACCCGCCGAATTTTTCTTTTTTTCTTCTATTATCGTTCTAAATTCGTGAATTGTCATTTTTCCTTTTCCAACTTCAAGCAGAGTTCCAACTATTGCTCTAACCATATTTCTTAAAAATCTATTTGCAGTAATCGTAAATATTAACAATTGACTATTTTCATCTATTTTCCATTCCGCATTGTATATTTTGCAATCATTAGTTTTATTATTGCCGCCCACTTTTGCAAATGCAGTAAAATCGGAATAATTCTTCAAAGTCATTGCAGCTAAATTCATCAAATGCACATTTAATTGACCGTGATAATAGTACGCATATTTTGATAAAAACGGATTTTTTGTTTGAGATATAAAATACTTATATGTTCTTGTTTCTGCATCAAAGCGAGCATGAATATTTTCGCAAACAGGAATTATTTCTCTAATGACTATTGATTCGGACAAAAATAGATTCAGTTTTCTAATTAATTCCGGAATTTCATTTTGCATTATTTTTCTTTTCAAATCAACATGAGCTACATAAAAACGAGCATGCACCCCCGTGTCTGTTCTGCCGCAACCACACAAAGCAATTGTTTGATGTAACAATAACTTCATACAATATTCTACTTCTTGTTGCACAGTAACTGCATTTTCCTGAATTTGCCAACCATGAAAATTAGTACCACTATAGGATAAAGAAATAAAATATCTATACATTTAATTTTTTTGCAAAGATACATCTTGTTTGTGTATTATATAAATGCTCAAATGCTTTTGTGCTTTTTGGAAATGCATTTTTTTATTTTTTATTTGCACTCATGAAAAAAAAGATGTTATTTTGTAATAACTTTAAAAAAATTAATAGCTATGAAAAAACTTATTCCAATTAATTTATTAATGATTACAGTTTTTATTTGTGCCAATTTGTTTACTACATTAGCTTATTCTCAAGAAAACAGCACTGAAATATATACAACTGTCGAAAAACAACCTCAATTTCCGGGTGGTACTGATGCTTTAATGAAATACTTGAATAAGTCTATACAGTATCCTGCAGATGCTATAGAAAAAGGAATTCAGGGAAGTGTATATATTACATTTGTCGTTGAAGCAGATGGAAGTTTGTCTAACACAAAAGTCCTGAGAGGCATTGGTGGCGGCTGCGATGAGGAAGCGATAAGAGTTATCAAAAATATGCCTAAATGGGAACCCGGCATGCAAAAAGGAAAACCTGTGCGAGTGCAATTTAATATCCCAATTCGCTTTACCTTGCTAGACACAAAATAATCTGATGAATAGTGTTAGAGTTTTCAGCAATATCCCTAATTTTCAGACTTATCTTTCTTTTTATTCTGCCCTAAAATTAATTCTATAAATAAATATCCTAAAATCGCACCCATAATAATGTTGTAATATGGATTTGCACGCAATGGACATGTTCCACTCGCACAGCCGATAAAATAATAATATAAATATCCACCTATTGCTCCTATAATTGTAGAAGCTCCGTAAATTATTCTTCTATTCTTAAGTTTTTTAGAAATATTTTGTCTTTCGTCTTTTGAGTTCATTAGTAATATTTGCTTAAAGTAGTTAATAATTTATCTTTTTGTTGCAATCCATTTAGGCGTTCAACAACTTCTCCATTCTTAAAAATCAAAATTGTTGGTATTGATTGTATTCCGTATATTCTGGAAAGTAAAGCATTTTGTTCTACATTCACTTTCCCAATTTTAACTTTATTGCTTGTTTCGGCATTTACTTCGTCAAGAATAGGGTTTTGCAATCGGCAAGGATAACACCAACTTGCCCAAAAATCAACTAAAACCAAAGGTTGATTAATAAATTCATTGAAATTATCAGCATTTAATTGAACAATACTATCATTTGTTTTTGTTGTTATCTTAGTATGTAACTTGAATGAAGCAAAAATCAAAATTGTAGCAATTATTGAGAAAACGAATAATGTTTTGTAAGTTATAGCTTTCATTTTAATGATATTTTTGCAAATATACAAAAAATTATATATGTAGATTTAGTAAAAGAGATTAATACAATTCATTGCCTCAAAATCAATGTCTTCTGCTTGCTGATTTTAAAGTAATTGTTTCAGTATTTTCAATATTCAAAATTAGGTTTGAAATAAAAAGATAAATATCATACATTCCGTCTTTATTAATCTTATCGGCTGTATCACTTGGTTTATGATAATCTTTATGAAGTCCAGTATGAAAAAACAGAACAGGGATTCTTTTTTTATAAAAATTTGCATGGTCTGAATTATACGAAATTCCTTGTTTTGGCACTATATTAATGTCTGGGTTGTAATTAATGCTTATAAGAGAATCCCATTCATTAGCTGAACCAGCACCATAAATTTCCATTTTTCTGTGTGTTTCATCAAGTCTTCCAATCATATCTAAGTTAATCATAGCCATTATGTTATTTGGAAAACACTCTTTATCATTCACAAACTCTCTACTCCCAATCAATCCTTTTTCTTCTGCTCCAAATGCTATAAAAAGGTAATTATGCTTATTTAACTCTTGTTTCTTAACAAATTGAGCTAATTCAAGCATCATTGCTACTCCACTTGCATTATCATCGGCACCGTAATATATATTTACCTCTTCATCAAAAATTGAAGTATTTGCAGTTTTTATGCCTTCGTGGTCATAATGCGCCCCTATAACCAATGTTGCTGGAGCATCATTATCAATAAAAGCAGCAATATTGTAACACTCTATTTGTTTATTCTTAGGAATGAATGTTATGCTTTGAGATTTGTATTTTAAATAATTTTTATTGACATCAGTTAAATAAAAAACTCTTGTCATTTTTATTGGTAAGTTAAAAAAAACATTTTTACTTATTAGGGTATCATTTGGGTTGCTATGATAAAGTAAAATGGCAGAAGCACCTTTATTTGAAGCAATAATTATTGATTTTCGCAATGTTTGTATGTAAGTTTCTGTTAGTTTATTTTTAATTTTTTCAGGATAAGAAACATCAATAAGAAAAACATTAGCTTTTAAGCCTGAGTGTGTCAAACTTTTATAATCATTAACATTTTGGTCGGGCAAATACAAACCATTTCGCACATCTATAATTTCAGTTTTTGGCAAAGAAGACATATTATAGTCAGACAACACTTCATAATCCTTATCATATAGCAATGTATCTTGGTCAATTATCAAATATGAATGTTCATCAATTGTATTTTTATCAAGTATAAAAAAAGGCTTTGAATATGAATTGTCATAAAATGCTTGCAATCCAATTGCTTCAAACTTAGAAATGATGTAATCTCTTGCTTTTTTCTCATAAATTGTACCTGCTTCTCTACCGCCCAAGGAATCAGAAGCCAACACCTCAACAATTGAAAACATTCTTTCTGTTATAATGCTCTTGTTAATATCATCAGGAATCCATTGAGCATAAAGCAAATGAAATGGCAAAAAGGCGATAAAGAATATTATCGCCTTACAATTTATTCTACTAAGCATAAAATCTTTATTAAAATCGTTCCACTATAAGCCTAATACTTCTTTACCCTTAATAAACACAATGTCAATAGGAATATTGAGCGTTGCAATTTTATCTAAATCTTTTTGTAAAGAGCTTTGTATTACACCATCAGTTTCAATCAATTTTAATGCTGTTTCATAATCTCCATTTCCTTGAATTGTGAGTATATTTTGAACTGATGAAATCATTGCTTCATACATTTTATCATAATTTACTTTGTACAATCCTGCTTCGTTTCTTTCGATAGCTCCTTTTTCTAAGAAGTAATTAAAACGCATCATATTTGCTTTTCCGTGTGCGCTTGCTGAACCAAATCTAACAGAGCGGAATATGCTTGCAACAAATGTTACGAAATTATCCATTACTTCGCCTTCGGTCAATTCGCCTGCTTCATGAAGCCTTGTAACAAGATAAAGTCCCATAATATCAGCTTTTGCTTCTTCGATAGCACTATATGTTTCTTTTAAGGCATTTCTGACAGTTCCTCTGCCATTTATAGTGTTTTTAATACCCATGCCATGTGCAACTTCATGAAAAGTAACATTTTCAAAAAACGCATTAAATTGAATATTTTGTCTTTGTTCCTCAACAATTAAATTTTCAGCAATCGGGATAACAATTTTATCAAATTTTGCCTGCATTGAGTTTTTTAATTGCAATTTTCTTGTTCCCTTAGCAATATGTACTCTTTCATCATTTGGAAGGTTAATTGCAATTGTTTTGCTTCCCGAATTACAATCGCCGGCATAGAAAATAGCTTCATAAACATTAATATCACTATCACTGCCCGGCATTTCTGTTTTGTATTTAGCATCTACGGGCAAAGCTTTTTGCAAATCGCCAAGCAAAGATGTAAATCTTTCCAATTTTTTGCTCCACTCAATATCCTTCACTAAGATAAATGCTTCGTAAGCTGCTTTTGTTCCATACAGTTTATCTTCATAGTTTTCAATTGGACCAACCACAAAATCCATATTTGCCGTTTTCATATCCATCCACGCCATATCGCTTTCAAGATAATCATCAGTTTCAAATGCTTTTGCTCTTTTCTGCAAATAATTTTTCAAACCTTGATCTTCAGCTAAATCAGCTGCTTGTTTCATCAATGCGACTATGCTTTCAATTTGTTCTTTAAAATATTCCCTATACCAAATTGCCTGTAATTTACCATCTTCATCTCTGCGAATCATAGTGTACATGCTCAGTTTATCAGGATTATCCCAACTTTCAAATTCTTCCTTAGTCATATCAACAGGATAGAAATTTGCACCTTCGGGCTTGTTATCAAAATCAGCAATAAATGCTTTATTATCATTCAATCTATCCCAAGGTCCATAATGTATCATTGCATATTTTTTAGCATTTTCATCTTCAATTTTCGACAACAACTCTTCCCTATCTCCGTAAGATTGTGTCCAAAACATTTCGTCAATAATTTCTGAAATATCTAAAAAGATTTTAATAATTTCTTTCTCATTTTCCGACAAATGGCTCAAATCTGCTTGAAGTGTAACTTCTGCAAATTGTTCAACCAATTGTTGATACTCCGATTTTTCTTCCATAGTTTGAGTTCTTTGTTTGCATGAAATAGTTAAAAATACCAATGCTACAATAAATAAAATGTTTCTATTCATAATTTAGTGTTTAAAAATTTTTACGAATTTAGTTATTTTTTATGACATATATTTTCAAAAAAACATTAGTTTGTTTGATTTAATTTTGCCTTAGATTTTCTTAAATGAGGTAAATTATATGTCAATCTGGTTTGAATTACTTTATGATTTGCATCTAAAAATAGACTTTGTCCCTGCAATAAACCGTAACGATATGTCAATCTCAAAGAAAATTTTCCAAACTTATACCCAGCACCAATTATTAAACCATAATCAAAATCTTGAAATCTACTTATTGAAATAAAACTTTCATTTAAAGGTTTTTTATGAGCCGGAAAAGTAGAATTAATTAACACTTCTGCGTAAGGCACAAAAGTCAATAAACTGTCAGGAATAATGCTTAAAATAGGAATATTTTGCGATTTGATTGTATTTGTTTTAGCTCCTAACAAATAAGAAATATAGGCACCTGCTTCAAAAACAAAGTTTTTATAATCATATGTAAGCGTTATTGGGACATCAATAGTATTAAACCGTGTTACTCCATCAAGCATCTCAAACACAGTATCGTTGATGAAATTCATCGGTATATTAATATTACTCTCTATCAATTCCTTAATATTTAACATTTCAGGATATAAAAAGCTAAACCGTTTGATTAAAATATCAAATGAAGAATAATTATTATTAGAAAAAAACATTTGATGTTTTTGTGCAAAAGCCCCTTCAATGTGGAGTCCAATTTTTTTATTAATAGGATATGAAACAAACAAGCCGGCATATAAACCTTCTTTCATTAAGTCGATATCAGTATTTCTGGGATTGACAATACTCATATTAACTCCTACAACAGTTCCGTAATTAAGTTTTTGTGCAAAAGCAACATTTGAGTTAAATGCAACAACAACTGCACATACAATTAAACATGTAATAATTAAAGATTTTTTGTTTTGTAACATCTCGAAAAAAGTAAAACACAAAAATAATAAAACTTACCTAAAATTTTCATTTTAATGAAAAAATCATTTTCCACTACCCTTTACAACAATAAGAATGGTGTAGAACATAATTTTAATATCCATCGCAAGTGACATATTTTCAATATAAAGCAAGTCAAATCTCATTCGTTGTATCATTTCTTCAACATTTTCAGCATATCCAAATTTCACTTGCCCCAAACTTGTAATGCCCGGTTTCACTTTGTGTAAAATATGATATTGTGGTGCTTGTTTCACTATTTGGTCAATATAATATTGTCTTTCGGGTCTTGGTCCAACTAAGGACATATCTCCAATAAGTACATTGTAAAATTGCGGAAGTTCGTCTAATCTGTATTTACGCATAAAACGACCAAATGTAGTAACACGAGGATCATGTTTATTAGATAATTGCGGAGTGCCAGATTTTTCGGCATCAACAACCATAGATCTAAATTTGTATATTTTAAATGGTTTTCCGAAAATTCCGATTCTTGTGTGCGAATAAAAAATAGATCCCTTAGATGAACGCTTTACTCCTATTATTAAAAAAACATAAACGGGAATAAGAAGAATTAGTGCAATTACAGAAAAACACACATCAAAAAGTCGTTTTGCTAATTTTTGCCAATAAGGCATAATTTCATCAGGAAGTTCGATGAGTGGAACATTAAGAATTGCATGATATTTAACATTCCCAGCAATAATATCTTTGTCGCCCGGAATAATTTTGATTGTTATTTTTAATCTGTTTGTTTCAAGAAGTATATTTTCTATCAGTTTGTGTTGAGCCGGATCAATTGCTATTATAAGTTCTTCAACCTGCTTAGAACTAACTATTTGTTCAATATCTGAAACATTTCCTAAGCAAGGCAAACTACCTTTAAGCATATCATGCTCTTCATCAACTATTTTCACATATCCAATCAAATTATTGCCCGAAGATACAGCTTGGTTTTTTATATCATCATAAACTTGTTTTGCGCTTCCATTATTCCCCACAAGCAAAGTGCTAAATGATAATAAACCTTTATGAATTTTTTTATTTGTAATAGTTGTCAGTATAAATCTGGCAACAGATATTAAGGCTAAATGAACGAAAAATAAAAATAGATAAAATTTATAATAATCTTTATACGAAATAACAACATCATCTAAAATCAATAAGAAAAATATTACAGTAACTCCAATAAATGTTGCAATAAAAACTTGTGTTAATTCACGCAAACGCGAACGCCTAAAAATTTTTCTATACGAACCTATTATAGCGTATAAAATCACCCATGCAACTGGTATAATTATTAAGCCAATATAAAAATTTTTGTCATTAAAAACAGAATCTAAAGTGGCTTGAAAGTTGCTAAAAAAAATGCTTTTTCTATAACAAAAGAATAATGACCATGAAAGTAAACTTAATAAGTAATCGCACAAAATGTATTTAAAAGTTTGCCGTCTCTTGTTCATCATATCTAGTTAATAGTGAATAAGTTTTATATTGTCAATCCAAATTTTGCCCAATGTTGTCCCCTCAGGCAGTTCAGCAGCAATAAAAACATTAAAATCAATAGCATTGAGTTGTCTTGTGGTAACTGGCGTTAAATTAACATACATCTTTTTCCATTTATTCGAAGGATTAAATACAACAATGGGGTGCATAGTTATATATTGCAATTCGTTTGAATATAATCCAATTACAAAAGGAATAGTGTTTTTATAGTTTATTTCTAAATAATTAAAAGCTCCACTTTTAGGCAAGTCCATTGCTTCAATTGATTTAATTTCAAACAGAGTTTTTGAATCCTCAAGAGTAATTTCTCCGTATTTTCCTTCAAAAACATGCAATGAATCTTCTCCTATGACCACCCCTGTATCGCTTCTTTCTGTGGTTTCAAATACCATACCCACAGTTTCAAAATCTTCGATAAATCTAAATGTTATTCCATTATAATATTTAGTTTTGGGTGAAATTTCGTAAATACTATCAGGTTTTAAGTCAAGTGATATATTATATTTGTCGTAAAAAGTATAAATTGCTCTTGTAGTCGAAATTCCATTAAGTTTTATTCCCGGAAGTATGTCAATATTACATTCTCCATTGTGTAGGACTGGAAACAATGCAGGGAGTTCATAAGTTCCGGCTTTTTCGCCATTGACATACACCCAAACATCAGTTATTTGATGACTGGCAGTGCCTTCATTAGGCTCTGTTTCTAATTCAAATTTATCAATTTTGATGTATGCAGGAACAGTAGTGTCATAATCAAACAAACTGCAAGAAGTAAAAAAAATAGCTGCAAAAAGTACTATGAAAAAGTTTAAATGTTTCACAAAAGCAAGATTACATTACAAATAAGAAAACGAGAATAGTTAATGAATATTATATAATATTAAGAATTGTAAAAATTAATTTTTCCATTAATTTTCTCAAGAATTTTATGTGCTATTTCCAAAGCATAATAAGCATCATAAACATCAACAATAGGCTGTTTATTGTCAATAATAGCTTGATAAAAGCTAATTAATTCAGATTGTATGGCATTTGTTGGTTTAACTTTTGGATTTAAAATTTGAATATGCTTTGGTGGTTTATCTTCGCTAGTATTTATCAGCATTGAAAATGGGTTGTCAATAGCCTCTTGATTAGCTTCTTCTATTATTACAATCTTTGAGGTTTTATCTAACAAATCAACTGAAATATACTGATGTGGCTGAAAAAACCTTATTTTTCTCATATTCTTCAATGATATTCGGCTTGCAGTCAGGTTTGCCACACAGCCATTATCGAATTCAATGCGGGCATTAGCAATATCAGGTGTTTCGCTTATAATCTGCAATCCACTGGCGTGAACTTTTTTAACTTTTGATTTAACAACACTCAAAACAATATCAATATCATGTATCATTAAATCTAACACCACCGGCACATCAGTTCCTCGCGGATTAAACATTGAAAGCCTATGTGCTTCAATAAACATTGGATTATTTAAAGTTTCTTTTACGCTTAAAAAAGCAGGATTAAACCTTTCAACATGCCCAACCTGAATTTTTACATCTGCTTCTTTGCTAATCGCAAGTAAAGATTTAGCCTCATCAACAGTTGCCACAATAGGTTTTTCAATAAATACATGTTTAAACTTTTTTAATGCTTTCATTGCATAAGTATAATGAGAGATAGTTGGAGTAACTATATCAACGACATCAACATTTTCAATCAAATCATCAATATTCTTAAAAGCATTAATTTTATATTCCTTTGATACTGCGTCAACTGTGGCTTCATCAGAATCATAAAAACCAACAAGATTGTAGTTAGGAATCGACTGAATACACCTAATATGAATTTTTCCAAGATGACCTGCACCAATAACACCAATTTTCAGCATAAAAAAAAGTTTTAGCAAAAATACACTTTTTTAACATTTGTGGATTTCATAACTTTGCAAAAACATAAAAAACTTTTATATTTCTAAATAATGAGAGTTGATTCATACAGACACAAAGGTTTACGCAAACAGTTAATTGAGCAAATACAAAAAAAAGGAATAAGTGATACTAATGTTCTAAAAGCAATAGAAAATGTGCCTCGCCATTTTTTTATGGATAGCTCATTTATTGAGTTTGCTTACGAAGATAAAGCATTTCCGATTGGCAATAAACAAACTATCAGTCAACCATATACTGTAGCCTATCAAACCAGCTTGATGAACATAGAAAAAGACGAAAAAGTGTTGGAAATTGGAACAGGAAGCGGATATCAAGCATGCGTTTTGTATGAATTGGGTGCAAAAGTTTATACAATTGAGCGTATTAAGGAATTATTTCAAAAAACCAAAGCTTTTTTGTTTGAACAGGCATATACTATTAAAGTATTTTATGGCGATGGCTATAAAGGTTTGCCTGCATTTGCTCCTTTTGACAAGATTTTGGTTACTGCAGGAGCTCCTTTTATACCTGAACCTTTGAAAGAACAACTAAAAATTGGTGGACGAATAGTTATTCCGATTGATATTGAACCCGGCTTGCAAATTATGACTTCGGTTGATAAAATTGACGAAATCACATATAATACTATCGAACACGACTATTTTAGATTTGTGCCGATGCTTGAAAATAAAAAATGAAATAATAAGAAATAAAACTGTCATAAATTGCTATAATACACCTGAAAATATTGCAAAAAACATTATTAAAAGAACAAATACTAAAAGTATACTACACCTCAACATAGGAATAAATCTTTGGAAGAAATTGCCAAAGCACAAATTGAAGCTTTGGATAAAGTTAAATTATTTGCAAATATCCTTGAGGAAAACGGAGTAAAAGTCCTTAATATCCATACTTCTGAACAAAAAGATGGAAATGTAGAAAAAATAAATTGCTTTATTAAAGGCTTACAACAAGCAGTGTAAAACCCATTACTTACCTATATTAGCTTGAAAAACCTTTAATTATCTCTGCTATTTCGTAAATCGAAGCTTTTTCCAAATCGGGATAGATCGGCAAACAAAGAACTTCGTCAGCAATTTTAACAGCATTAATTAAATTTTCGGGGCGAGATGATTTTAATTCTCTATACGTCGGAAATTGACTGATTAAAGGATAAAAATATCTTCTTCCAAAAATCTTATATTTCTGCAATTCATAATATAGTTCATCTCTTGTATGTCCAAACTTGTTGCTATCAACAAAAATTGGAAAATACGCATAATTATGCTCCACTCCTTCCATATCTTGCATAAATGAAATTCCATTGATGTTTTGCAATAAATCTCTATAATATAGGCTTACTTCTTTTCTTTTGTCTGTAATACTTTGCATGTATTTTAGTTGTAGCAGTCCCATTGCAGCTTGCACTTCGTTCATTTTAGCATTTATTCCGGGAGCTACAATTGTAACTTCATCTCTAAAGCCAAAATTTTTCAAGTCGTCAATATGTTGCTTCATTTTTGCATCATTACACACAATAGCACCACCTTCGAAAGTGTTGAACACCTTAGTTGCATGGAAACTTAAAACAGAAACATCTCCAAACTGCATAATTGATTCTCCATTTTTTCTTACTCCAAAAGCATGTGCTGCATCGTAAATAACTTTCAAATTATAATCATCTGCAATTTTTTGTATTGCATCAATATCGCATGGATTACCATACACATGCACAGGCATAATTGCTGTAGTTGACGGCGTAATTGCAGTTTGAATTTTGGCAGGGTCAATATTGCATGTATCAGGTTCTATATCAACAAAAACGGGCTTGATATTATTCCACCACAAAGAATGGGTTGTTGCAACAAAGCTAAAAGGAGTAGTAATAACCTCACCTGTAATTCTTAATGCCTGCAATGCAGTAACAAGAGCAAGAGTTCCATTTGAAAATAATGAAATATATTTAACTCCCAAAAAATCACATAGTTCTTTCTCTAACTGTTGGTGAAATTGTCCATTGTTAGTAAGCACATGACTTTCCCAAATTTCTTTCAAATACGGAAGATATTCATCTAATGGCGGAAGATGAGGACGAGTAACATATATCGGTGTTTTATTTTTCATAAGCAATTAGCAAATATATTTTGTAAAACTTTCACAAATGATAACTTATTTATTTAAAAATTCTTCTTTTGATTATTTTCAACGCTTCTTTAGCTCCAATGTGGTCATATTGTTTTTGAACACAATTAATCATCTTTTCGTATCTTTCTACATTTCTCATATTAAATCCATTTATTGCCCTTCTTCTTGCTGTTTCAAGTGGTTGCTCAATGATATAAGTAGAGAATTTTAATAACTCTTGGTCAAATTTCACATATTGTTCCTCAGATAGCCAAGGCTCTGACAGTTTTTCAATATATGCATCATCATTTGAATCAAGATGAATAATTTCATCAATAGCTTTTTTTATTGCTTCATCACTATCATTTTCTAATCTAACAAATGATTTAAGATTAAAATCTCGCTCAACAGTCTCGCTACCCCAATAAATTGGAATAGAATTAACAGACATAGGCTCTACAATTTTTTCTGTAACATAACCATTAACGCTAGAATTTTCAATAGCAATAGTGAATTTATAATCAGCAATAAATTTCATCTTATCTTCAACAGAACCGCCAATATTATTAAGAGCTCTGCCACCAGCATCAACTCTTTTATATTTTGAAAGTTCGTGAAAAAATTTATTTCTTATGGGATGTGCATTACCAGCATTTGAAAAAACAAAGTTGCAAAATTTTCTATTTAAAGCTGCTTCTTTATCAAATTTTTTATCCAACAAATTCCAATATGTATCACGAATAACACAAAGAGGCAATCTTATGTATCTATCTTCAAAATCAATATAATGAAAGCCAATAGCATAGTCGCATAAATTGAAATCAGGAGTTAAGTTCTCTCCAGTATAAAATATACGAACTGCATTTCTATATTTTAAGTATTCATAACCATAGTCAGAGTATATTACATAATCTGGATTATCGTCAATTACTAAATTATACTTTTTAGATAATGTTTTGGAGATAAAATCTGAATTATCTTCTTTCCAAAAATCTGTAAATTTTACTTTTATTGTTTTCACTACACTTATTACATTTACAATTTATCTTTAATTCTATTTGTGTGTTAATTCTACAACTATTAACAATAATAAATCAATTGCAAATTTATATGCACAAACAAAACACTTCATATTTAAACATATCATAATAAGTCCACAAATATAAAAACACAACTAAATTACTGTCTTTCATACTTACACTAACTTAGCATTTATATGTTTTTATTGTTAATTCTTTCTAAAATTAAAAATCCTCTGTCTTTATAATTTAATTCAAAACCTGTATTCGTAATTATGCCTTTCGACACTAATTTGATTACCTTTTCAACGCAAATAAAAGTTTCAACATTAGGATGACTTAAAGAAAAAGTGAAAAAGTACTCTCCTTTTGATGTGTTTTTGGGGAATGTAAAAGTTTCGTTAATTTCAAATTCGCCAGCATCATATACTTCTAAATCTCCATATAAATGACCTGGAGAATAAAAAGCAAGAAGATTTTCTCTAAAATCAAGTATTCTGATTTCCAAAGCCATGCGTTTTTTTTCTTTCAAAACACCTCTTAGTTTAAAGTTAATTTGTGCAGTTTCCTCATCAATTAATACAATATTGGAATCGGAGTCATTAATAAGTATTTCATGAATCATAAGATCAGGATGACATCTTTTGATAGCATCTTTTATGGTCGTAACACCTTCGTCTCTGGTAGTTTCAAAATATTTCATTATTCCATCTTCAACACCTCCTTCAAAAATACTCATTCCGTTTTCCAACACTACAACTTTGGTGCAAAGCGACTCAATTGCTGTCATATTGTGGCTCACAAACAATACTGTTCTGCCTCCTCCTTTGCTCACATCTTGCATCTTGCCAATCGCTTTTTTTTGAAATTCGGCATCTCCAACAGCAAGAACTTCATCAACCACAAGAATATCCGGTTCAAGGTGTGCCGCAATAGAAAAACCAAGTCGAACAGTCATACCGCTTGAATATCTTTTGGTAGGAGTATCAATATATCGCTCAACACCTGCAAAATCAATAATTTCATCAAGTTTACGGTCAATTTCTGCACGAGTCATACCCATAATTGAACCATTCATGTAAATATTTTCACGACCAGTCAGTTCAGGATGAAATCCTGTACCAACCTCTAATAAAGAGGCTATTCTTCCTTTGTACTTAATTAAACCTGTTGTTGGCTTAGTTACTCTTGATAATAATTTTAGTAAAGTTGATTTGCCTGCTCCGTTTTTCCCAATAATACCAAGAACTTCTCCCTCTTCTACTTCAAGATTAATATCTTTTAAAGCCCACACATAATCAGAAGTTCCCTTTTCTGAACGAACATTTGATTGTCCAACTTTTAAATACGGATCTTCTTTTTTCAATATATTCATTGCCCACCAACGCTTCAAATCATGTGACAAAGTACCTGTGCTAACTACGCCTAAACGATACAATTTTGAAACATCAGTTATCTCAATAACTTTTTTCATGTATTTAAATAAAAAACAAAATTAATAATATTTTTGTTAAAAGATTTAACGAAAGTAGTTTTATTTAATAATTGAACTTAGCTATTTAAGAAAAAATCAAATAAAAAAAATAATAAGCATAAAAGTTTATATTTTTGCTTCTTTAAAAAGAAGTGTTTTCAGAAATTTTCAATTAAATTCTTTTCAAAAAATCAACAATGTTCAACTATAATACGACAACTAATTATGAAAAAAGTAGCTTTAATTACGGGTATCACGGGGCAAGATGGCTCTTATCTTGCTGAATTCTTGTTAGAAAAAGGATATGAAGTTCATGGTTTGATGAGACGGGCTTCATATTTTAATACCGGGCGCATCGAACATTTATATTTCGATGAATGGATAGAAGATATGAAACAAGAACGAAAATTAGAATTACACTACGGGGATATGACCGATTCGTCTTCTATTATTCGCATCATTCAATCTATACAACCCGATGAAATATACAATCTTGCGGCTCAATCTCATGTCAAAGTATCATTTGAAGTACCTGAATATACAGCAGACTCCGATGCCATAGGTACTTTGCGTATTTTAGAAGCCGTGCGTATTTTGAAGTTAGAAAAAAAGACTAAAATCTATCAGGCTTCTACTTCAGAACTTTACGGAAAAGTACAAAGCATTCCCCAAAATGAGGATACACCTTTCTATCCTCGTTCACCTTACGGAGTGGCTAAATTATATGGTTTTTGGATAACAAAAAACTATAGAGAAGCTTATAATATGTTCGCTTCCAATGGCGTATTGTTCAATCACGAAAGCGAACGCCGAGGCGAAACATTTGTTACTCGCAAAATTACCTTAGCCGTAGCACGCATTGCACACGGAATGCAAAAGAAATTATATTTGGGTAACCTGAACGCCATGAGAGATTGGGGATATGCTCGCGATTATGTAGAATGTATGTGGTTGATACTTCAACATCCCCAAGCAGAAGATTTTGTCATAGCAACTGGCGAAACTCATTCGGTACGAGAATTTTGTACACTTGCTTTCGCCGAAGCAGGCATTGAATTAAGATGGGAAGGAGCAAATGAAAACGAAAAAGGAATTGATATAAAAACAGGGAAAATATTAGTAGAAGTTGACCCAAAATATTATCGTCCCACAGAAGTTGAGCAACTACTTGGCGACCCCAGCAAAGCAAAAAAATTATTAGATTGGAATCCAACCAAAACTCCTTTTGCAGAATTGGTTAAACTGATGGTTAAAAACGACCTAGAATTTGTAAAACAATATTCTTCTAAAACAATATAAAAAATATGGATACTCAAGAAAAAATATATGTAGCCGGACATACAGGATTAGTTGGTTCTGCCATTATGCGTGCTTTAAAGCGAAATGCTTACACCCACATTTGTACGCAAAACATCAATCAATTAGATTTGCGCAATCAAAAAGCGGTAAATGATTTTTTTGAAAAAGAGAAACCTCAATATGTATTTTTGGCTGCTGCCAAAGTTGGAGGCATTCATGCCAATAATACCTATCCTGCCGAATTTATTTACGATAATTTAATGATACAGTCAAATATCATTCATGCTGCTTATACACACAAAGTGAAAAAGTTATTATTTTTGGGCAGTTCTTGCATTTATCCCAAAATGTCGCCTCAACCTATCAAAGAAGAATATTTATTGACGGGATTATTAGAACCTACAAATGAAGCGTATGCAATAGCAAAAATCGCAGGTTTGGAAATGTGTAAATTTTATCGCTGCCAATACGGATGCGATTTTATTTCGGCAATGCCAACTAATTTATACGGAATTAACGATAATTTCAACTTAAATACATCTCATGTACTCCCTGCTTTAATTCGTAAATTCCATGAAGCAAAAGTAGATCAGCAAGATGAAGTAGTTTTATGGGGAACAGGAAAACCTTTGCGCGAGTTTCTTTTCGTTGACGACTTAGCCGATGCCTTAGTTTTTCTAATGAATCATTATTCTGAAGAAATTCATGTAAATATCGGGACAGGCGAAGATATTAGCATACATGATTTAGCCTTAATTATTCAAGAAGTTGTGGGCTATAACGGTCAAATTATTTATGATTCATCTAAACCCGATGGCACTCCTCGTAAACTATTAAATGTGGACAAATTACATCAAAGTGGCTGGAAACATAAAGTATCACTAAAAGAAGGGATTACTACAGTGTATAATTGGTACTTAAATCAATAAATATATTAATTGTGTAATATCTAATATTTACTTAAAACACAATTGAAACAAAAACGACATAAAAGACATAAAAAAAACAGATTGAAATAATTTCAATCTGTTTTTTTGCCTTATCTACTTAGGTTTATTTTTTCCTGACTTCGACATAAAATTCCTCAATATTTCTTAACACATAGACAAT